>SYOX01000312.1 GCA_005804885.1 Pseudomonadota bacterium | reverse complement strand
GGTTCTGGCGGCCTCGGCTTCGGCCTTCGTGGCGCTCAGGGTCTCGTTGGCCTCTTCGAGCCGGGCCTTGAGTTCGCTGGACTCTGCCCTGGCCGCCTCGATCTGGCCCCCGAGGGCGCCCCTGGCCTCCTTCAGCTCCTCCTCCAGCGCCCTCGCGCTGTTCTGAGAGGCTTCGAGCTGCTCTTGGGTCATCTCGATCATCATCAGCGCCTCATCGAGCTGCTCTTTGAGAGCGCTCAGGTCGGCGGCGTCCTTGGATGTCTGGGCGCGGGCCTCGTCTTCGGCCTGCTTGAGCTGGCTCTCAAGGCGCTGCCCTCGGCTTGAGGCGGCCTCAAGGTCGGCCTTGAGGAGGTCGATCTGCTGCGTCAGGATCTGTTGTTGAGCGATCAGGCCTTGCTGCTCTTCATCGAAGGAGAGCTTGAGCGTCTCGCGATCCTGGGCCGCCGCGTCGAGCGCGCTGCTGAGCGTCTGGACGCTGCCCCTCTCCGAGTCGAGCTCCAGGAGGGCTTGTTCGAGGGATTGCTTGAGGTTGTCGACTTCGAGCTGGCTGGCTTCGAAGCGGGCCTGCGCCTCGCGGCGCTGAAGTTCGAAGCGCTGGATCTCCTCAAGCTGATCGGTGAAGCGCTCTTCGAGCAGGTCGTGCTCGGCGTTGAGGGCGTGGAGTCGGGATTTCTGGCCATCGAGCTCTTCGAGGGCGGCGTTGGCCTGGGCCAGCGAGGCGCTCAAGTGCTCCTCGGCGATCTCAAGGTCGCTCACCTTGCGCTGAAGCTCGTCGAGGTCGATCTTCTTGCGGGTCAGCTCCTGTCGCAGCGCGGTGACCTGCTGGATGGTGCCGCCGGAGGACTCGCGCAGCTCGATGAGCTCGTGGAGGGCGGCGCTGTGCTCCTGGCGCAGCGCGTTGTAGTCGTCCTCGCGGCGTTGGAGCTGTTTTTTGAGGATCACGAGGTCGAGCTTGTCGCGCGGCGAGAGCGTCGAGTTGTCCTCAGGCCCGGCGGTCGACTCGAGCAGCACGGCGCTGGAGGGAGCCGAAGCGGGCCGTGCCGCGCTCGGGGCAGCCGCAGCGGGAGCCAGGTCGGGCGACGCCGCGCTTGGGGCGGCCGCAGCGGGAGCCAGGTCGGGCGAGGCCGCGATCGGGGCGGCCACATCGGGGATCGGTTCAGCGGGGGGTTCGGGCGCCTCGTCGGCGCGCTCGCCCTGGGGGTCCATGTCGAAGAGATCGTTGGAGACCATCATGCCGAGCTGACCGACAAGCTCGTCGATGTCGCCCTCGTCGAGGGCGTGCGCGGGGTCTGGGATGGAGTTGTCGAGGTTGCTGCCGGATCCTGGCAGGTGGAGGTGCGCGCGGGCGCTGGTCCACAGGGTCTCATAGGAGAAGGGCTTGATGAAGTACTCTTCGGCGCGGGTCTTGAGCTTGCGGTGCTGTTCGAAGGTCTCCTCGGTGGCGGTCGAGGAGATCAAGAAGAGCGGTATGTTGCTGAAGTCGGGGTTGCGCTTGAGCTTCTTGCAGATGCTGTAGCCGCTGATCGTCGGCAGCTCGATGGAGAGGATGATGAGATCGGGGCGCCGATCGCTGATCATCTGCAACCCCATGGTGCCTTCCTCGGCGACCAGGCAGTCGATTCCATGAGACGAGAAAAGCCCGCAGAGTTGATCCATGCAAGCGCGATCATTTTCGATGACGAGCACCGACATCATGCGAAACCTCCAGCAACTCTCAAGCGCGGCGGGGACGAGTCCCGCCCTGGTGTCACGGGTCGGCAGGGGCCGTCGTATCAGCAAGACCTCAAGGCATGGACCTGCGTTGTGAGCGCCCCTCAAATGTGACATGCGCGGCCCCGGCGCGTCAAGAAAGAGGGGCCTTGACCGCGGCGCGCGATGGTGGGCATTTGAGGGCGTGGATTTGGCCGTGGAGGGGGGCATGCCAGAGCGCTTCGCGCAGATGGTGCGGGAGATCGCCCAGACGGAGCTGGTGGTGGGCTACCACGAGCGGGAGGGCGGGGGGGTCTTCTTCGAGGTCGGCTGCGGCCAGGGTCGCAGCCAGGTCGTCATGGCGCAGCTGGTCGACGAGGGCCAGGGCAACCTGATGGTGCACATGATGTCGGAGATCGGGCCGGTGGAGCCCGGGCTGTGCGAGGCGATGCTGGTTCGCAACCTCGGGTTCTGCTACGGGCGGGTGGCGATCGTGGACAGCGGCGGCGATCGCCGCTTCGCGGTGGTCTACACCTACCCGCTGGCCGAGCTCGACGCGCTGGAGTTCGTCCGCGCCTTCGGGGAGGTGGCCTTCATGGCCGACGGGATCGAGCGCGATGTCTACGCGGGGGCGGACAGAGTCTGAAGGAGATCGGAGCGATGAAGATCCTCTATGGGGTGGTCGGCGAGGGGATGGGGCACGCCATCCGGAGCAAGGTGGTGATCGAGAGGTTGCTGTCCTGGGGTCACGAGGTCGAGATCGTGGTGTCGGGGCGGGCGCACGACTACCTCAAGACGCGCTTCGAGGGGGTGCACCGGATCTGGGGCCTGACGATGGCGATGGAGGACAACCGCGTCTCGAAGCTCTCGACGGCCCTGGAGGTCATCAAGGGCGCCGCGACGGGTTGGCCGGAGAACGTGCGCCGCTACTTCGAGATGACGGACGGCTTTGAGCCGGACGTGGTCATCTCGGACTTCGAGACCTGGTCTGCGCTCTACGGGCACAACAACCGGCTGCCGGTCATCTGCCTGGACAACATCCAGGCGGTGCGGCGCCTGAAGCACCCGCCGGAGATCCTGCGCGGCCGCAAGTCCGAGTGGCGGCTGACCAAGGGGATCATCAAGGCGAAGATCCCCACGGCGGACCACTACCTGATCATCTCCTTCTTCGAGGTGCCGACGAAGCGCGATCGGACGACGCTCGTGCCGCCGATCCTGCGGCCCGAGATCCTGGCGGCGCAGCCCGGCGAGGGCGATCACGTCCTGGTCTACCAGACCAGCGAGAGCTTCAAGGAGCTGCCCGAGGTGCTGTCCCAGTTTGACGTCCCCTTCCGGGTCTATGGCCTGCGGCGCGACCTCCAGGCCCCCGTCGTGGAGGGCAACCTGACCTTCTGCCCCTTCTCGGAGGCGGGCTTCATCGAGGATCTGGCCTCTTGCAGGGGCGTGATCGCCTCGGCGGGCTTTACGCTCATCGGCGAGGCGCTGCACCTGGGCAAGCCCTACCTGGCCACGCCCGTGCGGGGGCAGTTCGAGCAGATCATGAACGCGCGCTACATCGAGCACCTCGGCTACGGGCTGCAGGACGAGGACCTCGACGAGTCCACCGTGCGCGCCTTCCTCAACAACCTCGGCACCTTCCGCCAGAACCTCGAAGGCTACCCCCGGCAGGACAACGAGGCGATGTTCGAGCAGCTGCAGGCGCAGCTCGACAAGGCCGTCGCCAGGGTCTGATACGGAGCCACGCTCAAGCCACTTACATTTTAGGCCACCAGGAAGCCCAAGCTGAAAGTGGTTCAAACGTAGTTCCGTATGAGGCCGCCTGCGCGCCGCGCCTCTGGCGTCTCAGGGGCGGCGGCGCGCGCGGGGTCGCTCGTTGCACGGGGTCGATCGTTTCACGTGGAACGTGGCGGCTTGCGCCGCGCGGTGGAGTTGGCCTACTCTGCCGCCTTCAGCCGGTGCATGAGATCGAGGGCGTCAGGTTGGGAAGACAGGAGAGGGGAGGCATGGTGAAGCAAGCGGGGCGCGGCGCGCGGGCGTTGTCGGGCGGTGTTCGTGCGGGGCGCGGGGGTCGCGCGTCGAGGTGGCTCAGGGCGGCGGCGGCTTCGGGGGCATTCTTGACGCTGGCGCCGGGGTGCAGCCTCTCGCAGCTGACCACGGACCAGACGGCCGGGTTGCTCTCCCAGGGCTCGGTGGCGCTGGATCGCGAGAGCGACCTGCAGTTCGCCCGCGAGGCCATGCCGGCCAGCCTCAAGACGCTGGAGACCTTCCTGATCAACTCGCCGCAGAACCCGGAGCTGCTCCTTCTGCTGACGCGGGGATTCAACTCCTACGCCTTCGCGTTCCTGGAGGGCGATCTGGAGAAGGCCAGGTTCGAGGGCTCCGAGCAGGAGGTCGAGTCCTTGAACCGGCGGGCCGTGCTCCATTACATGAGGGCTCGCACCTACGGCTTCATCTTGCTGGACTACGCCGACTTCGAGCGGGCGGCGCTCGGCGGCGATCTCGACGCGGTCAGGCGGTTGATCAAGGACTTCAAGAAGGACGACGTCCCGGGGCTCTTCTGGACCGCCTACGGCTGGGCCTCGGCGATCAACCTGGCGCAGGATGACCCCGACATGGTCGGCGCCCTGCCCATGATCGAGGTGATGATGAGCCGCGTCATCGAGCTGGACCCCCACTACATGGACGGCAGCCCCTACGTCTTCATGGGCACCTACTACGCCAGCCGGCCGCCGATGTTCGGCGGCGACCCGGACAAGGCCCGCCAGTACTACGACCAGGGCATGGCCAGCCACGGGGGCTCGAACCTGTTGATCCCCTTCATGTATGGCCGCTTCCTGGCCGCCCAGCTCCAGGATCGCGCCCTCTTCAACGAGATGATGGCCAAGGTGCTCGAAGCCGACGTCGCCGATCACCCCGACGGCCGGCTCCAGAACGAGATCGCCCGCGACAGGGCGCGCTTCTGGGTCGAGCACGCCGATGAGCTCTTCTTTGAGTAAGCCAGGATGATTGCAATTGAAAACCGATAAGGAGATTCCGATGACTTTTGAGAACCCCACTCGCCGCGACGCCGTGCGCGTCATCGCCGGAGGCGCCGCCGGCCTCGCGACCAGCGCGATCTTGACGCCCAGCGCCGACGCCGCCGAGCACACCCTGAAGTTCGCCTCTCTGGCCCCCCCTGGGTCGCTCTGGTTCAAGGCCTTCGAGAAGGCCGCCCGCGAGATCAAGGAGAAGACCAGCGGCGCCGTCGAGTTCAAGCTCTACGGCGGCGGGGTCATGGGCGACGAGCGCGCGATGGTCCGCAAGATCCGCACGGCCCAGCTCGACGCCGCGGCGGTGACCAGCGTGGGCCTGGGCGACATCGACAAGCAGCTCCTGGTCCTTCAGCTGCCCCTGGTCTTCAAGTCCAACGCCGATCTGGACAAGGCCCGGGCCAAGATGTCCAAGACCTTTGAGAAGATCCTGGCCGACAAGGGCTTCGTCCTGCTGGGCTGGGGCGACGTCGGCTTCGTCTACCTCTTCTCCAACACCGCCGTGGCGACCCCCAACGACGCCAAGGCCACCAAGATGTGGGTCTGGGACGCCGATCCGATCACCAAGGAGGTCGCCTCCGTGGCCGGCATCAACGCCACCCCCCTGGGCGTCCCCGACGTCCTGCCGAGCCTGTCGACCGGCGTCATCAACTCCTTCCTCAACTCCCCCTACGGCGCCGTCGCCCTCCAGTGGCACACCAAGGCCAAGTTCGTCACCGACCTCAAGCTGGCCGTCACCATCGGCGGCACTGTCCTGAACAAGGTCACGTGGGACAAGATGACCGCCGACCAGCAGGGCATCGTCAAGGAGGTCTCCTGGCGCCACCACCAGGATCTGCTCGGCCAGATCCGCAAGGCCAACGACGGCGCCCAGGCCGATCTGGTCAAGAAGCACGGCTACACCGCCGTCAAGGTCACCGACTTCAACGCCTGGAAGACCCTCAGCGACAAGGTCCGCAGCAACCTGACCGGCGCCGGGAAGCTCTTCCCCAAGGCCCTCGTCGATGAGATGCTCGCCAGCATCTGATCGCGCGATCCTTCACAGATGGGTGGACAAGAACGCAAGGGGCGGATCATGATGAATGGTCTGCCCCTTGTCCATTGGTGGCGCCTCGTGGGCGCCCGCGCAGCAGAGCCATTTCATGAAGAAAATTCAAGCGCTTGAGGAGCGATTGAGCCGCGCAGAGGCCAGCCTGCTGGTCATCATCGTCCTCGCGATGTTGATCATGGCGCTCTACAGCATCCTCTATCGCAACATCCTCGTACCCTTCCAGCGGCACCTGTCCACCAGCGGACCCGTCGTCGCCCCAATCATCGAGGAGCCCCTCGCCGTAGCCCCCAAGCCCGCCGAGCCCGGCGGCGACACGCCAGACCAGGGCGCGGGCGGCTTCGGCGGTGGCTTCGGCGAGGAGCCCGCCAAGGACGCGGCGCCCGGAGGTGACGCTGCGCCGAAGCCCACCGAGGGCGAGGGCGCAGGCGGCTTCGGCGGCGGCTTCGGCGAGGCCGGCGCAGCCGGCGAGGTCGGTGAAGGCGCCCAGGAGGCGCCGCCGAAGCCCGAAGACGCGGCCCCCAAGGACAGCGCGGGGGGCTTCGGAGGCGGCTTCGGCGAGGAGCCCGCCAAGGACGCGGCGCCCGAAGGCGACGCGGCACCCAAGCCGCCCGAGGGCGAGGGCGCAGGAGGCTTCGGCGGCGGCTTTGGCGAGGGGGCGCCCGCTGAGGGGGGCGACTCGGGGGGCTTCGGCGGCGGCTTTGGAGAGGGTGATAAAGGCGCGCAGGGCGAGCCGGCGGTCCAGGCGCCGGCGGTCGCCGAGGTGGTCGCGCCACCGGAGGTCGGAGGCCCTCCGCCCGAAGGGTCGATGGCGGCGCGGGTGATCGTGTGGATCGACGCCCTCAAGCAGGACTGGATCGACGTGCTCTTGAGGCAGCTCGTCGTGCTGATGGGCTTCCTCGGGGCGATGCTGGCCACGCGGCGGCGCAAGCACATCAACATCGACGCGATCAGCCGGCTGCTGCCCGATCAGGCGCGCCGGGTCATGGGGGTGCTGGTCGACGGGCTGTCCGTGGTCGTGTGCGTCTTTCTGGCGATCGCCGGGGGCAAGCTGGTCCAGATCGGGCTGGAGTTCCCCACGGAGCTGACCGAGTGGGCCGACGAGTGGTCCTTCCAGCTGATGTATCCTGCGGGCTTCGGTCTGCTGGCGGTGCACTTCGGCGTTCGGACGGCGGAGTCGGCCATCGTCCTTCGGGACGGCCTGCCCGTCGAGGCCTCCGGGGGCCTTGAGGGGGGGCCAAAGAAGATGGCCGGCGCCCCCGAGCCCGGCGAGGCGGGGTCACCTGAGGTGGACGAGTCTGCGCCGAAGGAGCCCTCGATGGGGGGGGCGGCGAGCGCGTCGGGATCGAAGAAGAAGAGCGGGAAGAAGGGGGGGCGGCGATGATCTTCGTAATCGGTGCTCTCTTGATCGCAATGGCGCTCTTCGGGACGCCGCTCTTCGTCGTGCTGGCGGGGCTGGCGCTGGTGTCCTTCTATCTGTCGGACACGGGGATCGTGGTGCTCAGCGAGGAGCATTACAAGCTGGCGACGAACCCGCACCTGTTGACGATCCCGATGTTCACGCTGGCGGGCTTCTTGATGGCCGAGAGCCGGGCGGCCGACAGGCTGGTGCAGGCCAGCCGGGCGTGGCTGGGGTGGTGCCCCGGCGGCCTGGCGATCGTGGTGGTGGCCTCGTGCGCCTTCTTCACGACCTTCACGGGGGCATCGGGGGTGACGATCGTGGCGCTGGGGGGCTTGCTCTACCCGATCATGATCCAGGAGCGCTACCCGCAGTCCTTCAGCCTGGGCTTGATCACGGCCAGCGGCTCGATCGGGCTGCTCTTCCCGCCGGCGCTGCCGCTGATCCTGTACGGGATCGTGGCCGAGGTCAGCATCGAGGAGGAGCTCTTCGTGGCGGGGTGGATGCCGGGCCTCCTGATGATGGGCGTGCTGGCGGTCTACTGCGTCCGCGTCGGCTTCAAGTACAAGATCAGGCGGACGTCCTTTGATCTCGGCGTGGGGCTCAAGACTCTGTGGGCGGCCAAGTGGGAGCTGCTGGTGCCGGTGGTGGTGCTCGGGTCGATCAACGGGCTGCCGGACGTGCTGGCGCCGTGGGTCGGTGAGGGGGCCGTGGCGGGGCTGGTGACGGTGGCGGAGTCGTCGGTGATCTGCGCGACCTACCTGCTCTTCATCGAGGTCATCATCTACAAGGACATCAAGCTGTGGCCTTCAAAGGGTGACGGGGATGAGGTCGTGACCTTGCCGAAGGTCATCCGCGAGTCGACGGTGATGGTCGGGGCGATCTTGATCATCCTGGGCGTGGCGCTGGGCCTGACGAACTTCCTGGTGCAGGAGCAGGTGCCGATGAAGCTGCTGGCGCTGATCCAGGAGCACATCGAGAGCCGATTCACCTTCCTGATCATGTTGACGATTTTCTTGTTGATCGTCGGGTGCTTGATGGACATCTTCAGCGCGATCATCGTCGTCGTGCCGCTGATCACGCCGATCGCGATGCAGTACGGCGTCGATCCGACGCACCTGGGGATCATCTTCCTGGCGAACCTGGAGATCGGGTACATCACGCCGCCGGTGGGCCTGAACCTGTTCATCTCGTCCTTGACCTTCGACAAGCCCGTGGTCGAGCTCTACAAGATGTCATTGCCCTTCTTGCTGCTGCTGCTGGGGGCCTTGATGGTGATCACCTTCTGGTCGCCCCTCTCGCTCTACTTCCTGCGCTGATCCCGCCTCAAGGTCGCGGGCGATCCCGGATCGCCCGCTGTTGATCTTCTTGCCCAGACCCCACTTCAAGGCCGCGGGTGATCGGGGATCGCTTGCTGTTGACAGGTTTGCTCAGTGAAGGTTGCAAGGCCCGCGACGCCACGGCATCCCACGCCACGATCGTGCCGACGGCGTATCGCCCCACGCTCCTCGCACCGCCCCTGTCGGGGACGGGCTCGTCGGGTGGGGCTAGAATTTCAGGGTGGGCTGCGCCCTCTCGGTCGCAGGCCCGCGCAAGGTCCAGGTCGACACCTGGGGCGTGAAAACTCCAATCCACAGGCCCACTTCGACGCGCTGATCTGCCCCGGCAATCCGCTGTCGACCGTGCGCTGGCCTGCGCCCACCGGGCGCAGCCCTCACCGCGCTTCTAGCCCCACCCGACGAGCCCGTCCCCCCTTGTGGGGGGCGGTGCGAGGAGCGTGGGGCGATCGTCGAGCGCGGCGGGACTTCAGGCTTCACTGAGCAAACCTGTGCTGTTGATCGGAGTGGATGCGAGCGATCGAGGATCGTTTGCAGGGCTTTGAGCGCCTTGATCGTGGGGTTGGCGAGGGTGAGCGGGCGATCGAAGATCGCCTGCAGCGCCGCGGGTCGCGGGTGGATCTCTGTGGGGGGGGTTGGGGGAGAGGGGCGATCGTGGACGTCCGCAGGGGGGAGGTCAGGGGGAGGCGAGGGAGGGTTACTGGCCGCCTTTCTTGAGCTCGAGGAGGATCATCTTGACGACGGACTTGAGGGTGTCAAAGACGCCAGGGCCGTTGCGGTCGGCGGCGGTGGCCTCGAAGTCGGGGTACTTGCCCTGGGGGTTGAGGTCGGCGCGCAGCTCCTCGACGGACATGACGTTGGGCAGGTCGCGCTTGTTGTATTGGATGACGAAGGGGATGGAGTCGATGGACATGTCGTAGGCGGCGAGGTTCTCGATGAGGTCCTCGAAGGAGATGAGGTTGGCCTCGCGGCGCTCGCGCTGGCTGTCGGCGACGAAGATGACGCCGTCGGAGCCCTTCATGATGAGCTTGCGGCTGGCGGAGTAGAAGAGCTGTCCGGGGACGGTGTAGAGGTGCAGGCGGGTCTTGAAGCCGCGGATCTTGGGAAGAGAGAGCGGAAGGAAGTCAAAAAACAGGGTGCGTTCCTGTTTGGTTTCGAGGCTGATGAGCTTGCCTCGGGCGTCGGGGTTGGTCCCGGCGTAGATGAACTTGACGTTGGTCGTCTTACCGCACAGGCCGGGGCCGTAGTAGACGATCTTGAGGATGATCTCGCGCGAGGAGTAGTTGATAAACGACATCGTCGAGAATCCCGTTCGCTGAGCGCGTTCGTGGGGTCAGAGCGAGCGCCGTCGTCGACGGTTGAGCCCGGACCCGGGAGAAGCCGAGTGGCACCTGAGGGCCATCAGAAGGTATCGCTGAAGAGGTTTTCGATGTCCTCGTCGGTGATCTCGGCAAACAAGTTGTTGTTCTCCACGGACTTGGCCTTGAGGCTCAGGTCCCCGAAGATCCTCTCCAGATCGCTGCCGGCCCGCTTGACGCGCAGTCGCACGAGGCCTTCGGTGGAGCGATTGTCGAAGATGACGGTCAAGATGAGCTGTTCACCGATGAGCGCGATGTAGAGGCTGTCGCGCTCACCCTGGTGGTAGTGTGCGGGGAACTCTTCCTCGCCGAGGAGGTTGGCCAGGCTCCCGGTGGCCGCCGTGGCGCCGGCCACGAGAGAGGCCAGCGACGTGGTGTCGATGTTGGAGACCTGTCCGCAGGAGGTGACGAGTTGGCCGACCTTGTCGACGAGGAAGATCGCGCGCGCCATGCTGTCGCGCAGCAATTTTTCACACACCTCCGTCAAGCGGCGATGTTCCTCCTCGTATATGACCAACTGGGAGTTGTACATGCTATAGACAGCTCCGAGCCATGGATCAGCGCCCGTCTCCTGCAAGGATGGGCACGCAGCGAGAGATTGAGAGGATCCAGCCCAGGAGGCTGGCCCTGCACGTCGAGGCCTGGGTCGGGGAGGGTGATTTTGAGGACGGGGTGGTCCCGTGCGTCAAGGAGAATCCGACCTCCAGGGTGAGACACAATATCATGGACCCGGAAGGTGTGGCAAAGGAATCGAGGCGGAAATGACCCCCGCGCGGGCGTCGGGCTCAGATCTCGCGCCGGCCTGCCAGAGCGCGGCTGAGGGTGACGCGATCGGTGTACTCCAGGTCCCCGCCCATGGGGATGCCGAAGGCGATCCGGGTGACCTTGACCTCGAAGGGCTTCAGGAGCCTGGCGATGTAGAGCGCGGTCGTCTCGCCGTCCGTCGTCGGGTTGGTCGCCACGATGATCTCCCGGATGGGCGTCTCGGCGCCCTGCAGGCGGATGATGAGCTGCTTGAGCTTGATGTCGTCCGGGCCGATGCCCTCCAGGGGGCTCAGCACCCCGTGCAGGACGTGGAAGAGGCCCTGGAACTCGCCCGTGGCCTCCACCGCCCGCAGATCCTGGGAGCGCTCGACGACGCAGACGATCGACGGATCGCGCTTGCCCGAGGCGCAGATCGAGCACGGGTCGTGCTCGGTCAGGTTGCAGCAGGTCGAGCACATCCGGATGCGGTCCTTGACGCTGAGCAAGGCCCCCGACAGCCCCCGCGCGTAGGACTCCGGCGCGTTCATGATGTGGAAGGCCAGGCGCGCGGCGGTCTTCTCGCCGATGCCGGGCAGCCGGGTCAGGTGGTTGATCAGGTCGGTGATGGGATCGCGCGTTGTCATGCTTGCCTCAGAAGAGCCCTGGAATGTTGATGCCTCCCGTGATCTTGTTGACCTCCTCGGCCACCATCTTCTGGGAGTTGCTGATCGCCTGGCTGACGGCCGCCAACACGAGATCTTCAAGCATCCCCGGGTCCTCCGGGTCGATCACCTCAGGCGAGATCTTGAGGTTGACCAGCTCCTGACGGCCGTTGACGTAGGCCGTCACCCGACCGCCGCCCGAAGACGCCTCGATCACACGACCCGCCATGCCCTCCTGGACCCGGCCGATCTGCTGCTGCATCTTCTGAGCCTGACGAACGATGCCCGAAAAACCACCCTTGACCGTGGACATGCCTCTCCTTCTTGTTCAACCCGACGGCGGCCTCTGAACCCCGCCGGACAAAGCAGACAGAAGCCCCCTCCCGAAGAAGAGGGCTCGCCAGGCACCCTCGACGAGGCCCCCGGCGGCGCGACCACGGCACACTACGGCGAAGAAAACTCCGTTGCAAGTGCCCAAGGAGGCCGATCACGGCCTGGAAATTCCACCCCCGCGGCGGCGCGTTGCCACCCCGCCTGACCGAGCGGATTCGAACAAGAGGCACTTTAGCAGGCATCTGTACAAACGTCAAGGTATTCAAGACGGCCAAGTGTGTTAATGTCTCGGGCCTCAGCCCGCCCGTCGCGGAACCCTGGCCGACGACGCCGACGGCCCGAGATCCTGGAGGTTTCGATGAGATCAACGACCCCCCGCTGGCCCGCTGGCCCGCTGGTCGCCCTCGCCCTGATCGCGGCCCTGACCCTGCACTCGGCCGCCGCCCTCGCCGCGGACCTCGCCGTCAACGGCCCGCCCCTGGCCGCCGAGAGGGCCCGATCCCTGGCCCGCGCCGCCCTGGCCGACCCCGGCTGGGGCGCCCTGGCCGCCGCCATGCGCCTCGATGAGCCCGCCGTCTACCTCGCCCCCGAGGACGCCCGCGCCCTCTACCTGGAGCTCGCCGCCAGGCTCTCGGCCGCACCGACCACCGAGCCCCGGCGGCTGGCCGCCGCCCACCTCCTTCAGCGCGCCTCGCGCTTTGACGACTACCTCGGGCAGGGCGACGCGGCCCGGGCGCGCGCGCGCGGCCTGGGCCTCGTCGACGCCTGGATCGTCGCTGGCCCCTTCGAAAACGGCAACATGGCCGGCTTCGACGTCGCCTACGGCCCCGAAGATCGCTTCGACCCCGCCGACCGCTTCGAAGGCAAGATCGGCCCGGTCGCCTGGCGCCCCTTCGGCCTCTCCGTGCGCGGCTACAACCCCATCAGCGCCGCCATGAACCCCGACCGCTCCGTGGTCGCCTACGCCGCCACCCTCGTCGACTCCCCCAAGGCCCAGAAGGCCGTCCTTCGCGTCGGCGCCAACGGCGCCTACAAGGTCTGGGTCAACGGTCAGCGGGTCGCCCGCGTCGACACCGACCTCGGCGGCGAGCTCGACCGCGACGCCTTCGGCCTGCGCCTGGAGCGCGGCGCCAACACCGTCCTCGTCAAGCTCGCCGGCGAGAGCCGCGGCCAGCTCGGCCTCTTTCTGCGCTTCACCCAGCCCGACGGCACACCCCTGGCGCTGGCGGCCAGCGCCGAGATCCCCACGGGCGCCCTGCTGGCCAGCCCCGCCCCGCACAAGGGCGCCTTCGAGGTCGCCGACCCCGCCGCCGCCGCCGCCGCGCTCGCCCGCGGCGACAAGGGCGGCCCCCGGCCCCTCGTCGACGCGGCCCGGCTCTCCCGGAGCCTGCGCGAGCTCGACCCCCTGACCCCGTGGCGCGATCTGGCCGACGCCGCCGCGCTGGCGGCCCCCGCCGACGCCGCCGTCCTCATGGACGCCGCCGCGGTCCAGCCCGACCACTGGCGCCGCCTCAAGCTCATGCGCGCCGCCTCGGCGCTGGCCCCCGAGGACGGCTGGCTGCTGGTCGAGCTGGCCTATGAGGTCAACCAGAGCACCGGCCTGGGCCACCTGCCCGAGGCGATGGTGATGGCCGACCGCGCCCATGCCCTCGTCGGCGGACAGCCCGGCGCCGCGCTGCTGCCCACCCTGCTCAAGGCTCGCCTGCTCAGCGGCCAGGGAGCCCCGGCCCGCGCCCTGGCCCTGCTTGAGCCCCTGAGGGCCTCCTGGCCGCGGTGCGAGCCGCTGCTCTCGACCCTCCACGGCCTCTACGGCGCCCTGGGCCACAGCCGCCAGGCCCAGCTGGTCTACGACGACATGGTCGCCAACCGCCAGCTCGTCCCCGGCGTCGTCCAGAACAAGGCCCGCGAGCAGCTCCGGGCCTCCGCCCCCGCCGAGGCCCTGGCCACCCTCGACGCCCTGCTTGAGCGCCGACCCGACGCCATCAGCGCCCAGCTCCTGCGCGCCCGCGCCCTGGAGCAGCTCGAGCGCAGCGACGAGGCCCTGGCCGCCCTCGACGCGGTCCTCTCGATGTCGCCCGGCCTGATGTCCGCCCTCGAAGAGAAGGGGCGGCTGCTGGAGCGCCTCGGCCGCCCCGAGGAGGCGCTGGCCACTTACGAAGAGGCCCAGCTCGTCGAGCCCGAGAACGCCGGGCTCGCCGAGCGGGTCCGATCCCTCCGGCCCGAGTCGTCGTCCTTCGAGGCCGCCTGGCGCTGGGACAGCGACCTCATGACCCCCGAACCAGGCGCCGCCGAGGCCCACGCCGGCCAGGACTTCTACTTCATCGGCCAGCAGGTCGTGGTCAAGGTCGCGCCCTCCGGCGCCGCGACCCGCTTCTGGCAGCGCGTCGTCCACGTCCTCAACGACGAGGGCGCCAAGGCCTGGCGCAGCTCCCGGATCTACTACTCGCCCGGCTTCGAGCGCGCCGAGGTCGTCTCCGTCCGCGTTCGCAAGCCCGACGGGACCATCGCCGAGGCCCACCGCCGCCAGGACTACGACGCCGGCCAGGGTGCCGGAAACCTCTATTATCTCCGCCGCTTCGCCTACATCGACGTCCCGGCGCTCTCCCCCGGCGACGTGATCGAGTACGCCTGGCGCGAGATCGACGTCGGCGCCGAGAACTTCCGCGAGGGCTACTTCGGCGACATCTGGTACTTCGACAGCTCCGTCGACATCGAGCGCGCCCGCTACGTCGTCCTGACCCCTGAGGCGATGAAGCTCCACGTGCGAAAGCCCGACCGGCTCGCCAGCCTGACCGAGACCGTCGAGCCCCGCGAGATCGAGGGCCGCCCCTTCACCGCCCACGCCTACGAGGCCCGCGACGTCCCCCGCGTCAAGGAAGACCCGAAGATGCCCGGCAGCTCCGAGGTCAACAACTACATCCTGCTGTCGACCTACGAGACCTGGGACCAGGTCGGCCTGTGGTGGTGGAACCTCATCAAGGATCAGCTCGTCGTCGACGCCGAGATCGAGGCCGTCGTCAAGCAGGTCACCGCCGGGATCACCGACGACCGCCAGAAGGTCTCGGCCATCTACGACTGGGTCGTCAAGAACACCCGCTACGTCGGCATCGAGTTCGGCGTCCACGGCTGGAAGCCCTACCGCACCACCCTCTGCATGCGCCGCCGCTTCGGCGACTGCAAGGACAAGGCCTCGCTCATCAAGGTCATGCTCAACGCCGCCGGCGTCGACGCCAACCTCGTCCTGATCCGCACCCGCACCCTCGGCGCCGTGGCCACCTCGCCGCCCAACCTCTCCCTCTTCAACCACGCCATCGCCTACGTCCCCAAGTTCGACCTCTTCCTCGACGGCACCGCCGAGTTCAGCGGCACGAAGGAGCTCCCCGGCGGCGACCAGGGTCAGCTCTGCGTCATCGTCGCCGACGGCGGCAAGGTCACCGTCCGCCTCACCCCCGTCGACGACCAGAGCGCCAACGCCTACGTCCGCATCCTCGACGTCGACCTGCGCGGCGAGTCGCCCCGCGTCACCGGCGAGCTCAACGCCGTCGGCGGCGACGCCGTCTTCTTCCGAAGCCGCTTCGACAGCGCCGAAAAACGCGTCGAGGAGCTCGAGCAGATCCTCTCGCGCGCCTTCCCCGGCGCCCGCCTGCTCACCTCCGACTTCGTCGAGGTCCGCGACCTCGAAAAACCCGTCCAGATCCGCTTCACCATGGAGGGCGGCGCCTTCGTCAAGCAGAGCGGCGACACCCGGATCCTCTTCCCCACCGGCCGCGAGATCCACCTGCTGGACACCTTCGCCCCCTCCGCCTCCCGCGACCAGGACCTCATCCTCGGCGTCCCCTTCACCTTCACCAACAAGGTCACCTACCACCTGCCCACCGGGACCCGCGTCGGCAGCGCACCCCAGAGCCTGTCGGCCAGCAGCCCCTTCGGCTCCTACAAGATCGACGTGTCCCAGAACGGCGACGCCGTCTCCTTCGATGTCACCTACACCACCAGCGTCAACCGGATCAGCGTCAAGGACTACCCGGCCTGGCGAGACTGGCTCAACGAGATGGATCGGGCGGTCAACCAACGCCTCGTGCTGATCCAGAGCGAGGAGTAGACCCATGACACCCTCAACCCACACCGCGATCAGCCGCCGCTGGCTCCTCACCCCCGCCCTGGCCGCCCTGGCGCTGGCCTCGGCCTGCAATGGCGCCTCCGATCCCGCCCGGCGCGATCTCGGCCTCCTGACCGCCGCCGCCGCCCCCGAGGGCTGGGCGCCCTTCTTCAACGGCCCCGCCGCCGAGGCCCTCGACGCCTTCGAGGCCGCGCCGACACCCCCCGCGCCCGAGCAGGCCGCGTGGCGCGCCTTCGGCCTCTGCGAGGCCGCCTACCTCGTGGCGCGCTACGAGGACGCCGCCGACGCCTGCGTCCAGGCCGCCGCGCTGGCCCCCGACAAGCCCCCCGCCCTCTGGGCCACCCTGCGGCTGATGGAGCTGCGCGGCCTGAGCGCCAACTTCCCCGAGCGCGTCAAGCCCGCCCTCGACGCGCTCCGCAACCCCCCGCCCGACAAGCCCTCCGCCCCCGCCCTCACCCGGCTCGCGGCCCACCACCTCGCCCTCGGCCTGGCCGCCAACGCCTGGGCCAACGCCGACAGCGACGCCCCCTTCGACGGCTCCCCCCTGGGCGTGCCGACCCGCTGGCGGATCATCGGCCCCACCAGCCTGCACGGCAACCTCGACATCGACGCGGCCACCGCGCCCGAGGCCGACCCCGAGCTGGCCGAGGCCTACACCCTGCTGGGCTTTCGCCGCTTCACCGAGCTCCACCACGGCGCCAGCGTCCGCGTCGCCAACCGCGGCGCCGTCGCCGGAGTCTACGTCGCCGAGACCTGGCTGGCCCTGGACCAGCCCGCGACCTTCGACCTCGGGGGCGACTTCCCCGGCCTCGCCGTCGTCCTCATCGACGGCGTCGAGGTCATGCGGCGCGACGACCGCTCCCGGACCACCGCCGTCAAGCGCCGCGCCCGCAACCTGAAGCTCTCCGCCGGGGTCCACCGGATCATCGTCCGCCAGTCCCACGAGCCCGGCTACAAGGACGAGATCGGCCTCATGTTCCTGCCCACGGACCCCAGCGTCGAGACCCGCTTCTTCGCCCGCCGACCTGATGGCGCCGCCGGCCCAGTCACCGCCGCCGGCCCAGTCACCGCCGCCGGCTCGGTCATCGCCGCCGGTCTGCAAGAACCGTGGATCGGCGCACACTTCGACGCCGCATTGCTCGACGGCTCGCCCTTGTGGCAGTACCTCACGGTCCAGCTCGGCGCGTGGCTGCAAGAGGAGGGCGCCGCCCGCGAGGCCATGGCGATGCTCAAGGTCGCCGCCCCAGGCTTCGGCGGCGGCGCGCTGCTGGAGGCCGATCTCCAGAGCAGCCTGTGGACGGTGCCGGTCAACATCCGGCGCCAGAACACGCTGACGGCGCTGCGCGAGGCGCTGGCCCGCGATCCTGGCCTCGCCCGAGCCACCCTCTGGCTCGCCTCCATGCTCCGGGATCAGGGCCTCAAGGACGCCTCCGGCGAGCAGGTCGAGCGGCTGCTTGCGGCCAACGACCAGAGCGCCGCCCACTGGCTTGAGGCGGCGCGCTATTACAGCTGGCGAGGGTGGTCGAGCCGGGCCGAGGAGGCGCTGGACAAGGCCTGGGCGCTCGATCCGGGGGACTGCCACACCCTCGGCCAGCTCTACCGGACGTGGCGGCAGCGCGACTTCACGCCGGGGCCGGAGATGGCCGACGCGATCGGGCGATGCGTCGGGGTCCTCGACGATTACGTCGATGACGTGCTGGTGCGGCGCGGGGACGTGGCGGCGCGGCTGGCGATGCGCGAGCGCCGGGTGCGGCGCAGCCCCGACTCGGAGGCCGCCTGGAGGGGCTACGTGGCCGCGGTGCGCGACGTCCACGGCGACGACAGGGCGCTGGAGGTGATCAAGGAGGGCCTGGCCCAGCACCCCTTCCAGATCGACCTGCTGATGGAGGAGGCCGCGCTGCTGGAGATCAAGGGGGACGTGGAGGGCGCCCGGAGGGTGCTCGACGCGGCGCTCAAGGAGCACCCCGGCTCGTGGTCGCTGCGGCAGCGGGCAGGGCTGCTCGACAACAAGCTGCCGCTGGCGGACCTGCTGACCGACGGCAAGGCCGCGATCGCGGCCTTTGACCCGAAGCGCTCGCCGCTCAAGTCGGCGGCGGTCTACGTGCTCGATTACATGGCCCGGCGCTACTTCGAGGACGGATCGAGCGCCGACGTGACCCACCTCGTCGTCAAGGTGCTCAGCAAGGAGGGCCTCAACGAGTACGGCGAGGTGAGCTTCCCGCGCGGCGCCATCCCGCTGATGATCCGCACCGTCAAGGCCGACGGCGCGGTGGTCGAGGCGCAGCCTCAGCAGGGGAAGGACGCGCTGTCGATGCCCTCGCTGGACGTCGGGGACTTCGTGGAGTACGCCTACCTGACCTTCAACAACCGGTTCGTCACGCAGCGGGGCGCGACGGTGGGCCCGGCCTTCTTCTTCCAGATGGCCAACATCGCCTCGGCGCACTCGGAGTTCGTGCTGGAGGTGCCCACCGACTGGGAGGTGACCTTCGTCGAGAAGCACGGCCCGCCGAAGCCGACGGTGAGCGTCGAGGGCGAGCTGAGGCGGTATCGATTCCTGCGCCAGGGGTCGGCGCAGCCGCGCGAGGAGCCCGGCGCGGTGGCCAACGGCGAGCACCTGCCGCACATCGAGATGGTCCACCGCTACAGCTGGGATGACGCGCTCAAGACCTACCAGAACCGGCTGGCGGGTGCCACGGCGATCTCGCCCTCGGTGGCCGCCCGCACCGAGGCGGTCCTGGAGGGTGTCAAGGGCCGCGAGGCCGAGATCGAGGCCCTCTTCCGCTTCGTCGGCGCTCATGTCCGCGAGGCCAACTTCCGGGACTTCAGCTCCCCGGCCTCCTACATCGAGCAGTCCGGCGAGGGCAACCCGGTGATCCTGCTCAAGGCGATGCTCAAGGTCAGAGGGATCGACGCGGAGGTCTACCTGATCCGAGCCGACAGCGCCGACCCCAGGGACACGGCGATGCCCGATCTGGCCAAGTACAGCTTTACGGCCCTGAAGGTGATCGGGGAGGAGGGCGCGCCGATCTGGCTCAACCCGGCGGGCAAGCGGGCGCCGATGGGGATCCTGCCGCGCCCCTTCCAGGGCCAGCCGATGGTGCGGATAGATACCGTCGATCGTGCCGACGGCGTCGATCGTGCCGACAGCGTCGATCGTGCCGACAGCGTCGATCGTGCCGACAGCGTCGATCGGATCGACGATGTCTCCGACGGCGTCTCCGGCGAGATCGTCCGGCTGGAGTCGCCCCGCTTTGACCCCGACCTCGATCGGCGCGACGTCCACTTCGAGATGCGGGTGGACGAGGCCGGCGACCTTGAGGGCACGCTGACCGAGGTGCTGCGCGGCACCCGAGCCACCGAGCGCCGCGTCCGCTACGACGAGCTGGCCTCGCCGGACAAGATGACCAAGTTCATCGAGCAGGTGCTCAACGGCGACATCAGCGGCGGCCAGCTCGTCGCTCACGCCGTCGAGGGCCTTGAGGCGCCCGAGGGCGAGCTCATCCTCAGGATCCAGTTTCGAAGGGCGGGCTACGCCAGGAAGGCCGACGATGGTACGCTCGTGATCGAGGATCGCTACGATCTGCCCGATCTGACCCGGCGCTACGGGCAGCTCTCGGAGCGGACGATCCCCTTGATGATCGACGGCCGCCGCGACGAGCGGGTCACGATCGCCCTGACGGGGCCCGCCGGCGCAGAGATCGTCGGCCCCGGCGGCGACGATCGCCTGGAATACGAGTCGGACTTTGGCGGCTTTGATCGGACGGTCGAGCGATCGGGCGGCACGCTGAAGATCGCCTGGAGGCTCGTGGTGCCAGTCCAGCGCGTCGCCCCAGCGCAGTACGCGGACTTCAGGGCCTGGATCGGCGACGTCGATCGCGGCACCTACTCGCGGATCGCGATCGCAGGACAGACTCCCGCCGAGGGCGGGTCGGACGAGCGGCGATGAACAATAAGTCGAGCAACTTCAATCAGATATCGGTGACGGTCGCCGAGCTGCGCGCCGTGGCGCTCGGGCACCTGCGCCACGAGGGCGCGATCGTGGCCCTGGCCGCCACGGCGTCGGCGCTGCTGGCCGGCGTGGCGCTCTTCGCCTTCGCGCCGCCGCTGCTCTGGCTGCGGCTGCTGGTCCTGGCCGCGTGGCTCACCTCGGTCGCGGGGCTGACGTGGTGGCGCGCCGCGCGCCCCATGCGCCGGTATCGGGACCTCGGAGCCGTGGCCCACCTCATCGAGCGCGGCTTCCCCGAGCTGCGCAACGACGTGTCGGCCTCGCTTCAGTTCGCCGCCGAGCTCGACACGCTGCGGCAGTCCGAGCAGGTCAGCGTCGCGATGGTCGAGCGGCTCCTTGAGCAGACCGAAGCGGCGCTCGGTCGCCTGCGCCCCCGGCTGACCGAGGCGCTGCCCCAGCCGCGCCTGGGGCTGCCCTACGGCGTGGCGGTGGTGGCGCTGGCCGCGCTGCTCGGCGTCGGGCTCATCGCGCCGGACGCCTTCAAGCGGGGCCTCCAGGGGCTCGCCTTCGGCCCGCGGCCGCCGGCGACCTCCGACGAGGCCAGGCGCGTGGCGCTGATCGGCGACATCAACCTGACCTTCCGCTACCCCGATTACACGGGCCTGGGCGAGCGCACGATCCAGAACTCGACGGGCGACATCGAGGTGCTGCGCGGCGCCGAGATCCAGTTCGAGGCCGTCGCGCTGGAGCCGGTCAACAAGGCCGAGCTGGTCATCACCCTCGAAGACTCGCCGGACGAGGCCGACCCCGACGCCAAGGACGCCAAGGACGCCAAGGAGAAGGGGCCGCAGCGCGTGCTCCTGCAGCGGCGCACCGGCGAGCGCCTCGTGGCCAGCTTCCCGGCCCTGCGCAGCGGCACCTACACGATCGAGGCGGAGCTGGCCTCGGGGGCGATGGCCCGCGACAACATCACCCGCACCATCCGCGTCATCCCCGACGCCTCCCCCGAGGTCAAGGTGAGCTCGCCCGAAGGCGAGGTGGACGTCTCGCCGCAGGACGTGGTGACCTTCGTGTACAAGGCCTCGGACGACTTCGGCTTGACCGAGGTGGCGATCGTGACGGCCTTCGAGGGCGCCGACGGCGAGCGCAAGCGGGTGGTGATCAAGACCACGGGCGGGACCGCCGACATCCTGCCCGGCGACGAGCGCCCGTCCGGCGAGGAGGGCGCGGGGCCCGAATTGTCGATGAGCGGCGAGCACTTGCTGGATCTGGCCCCCTTCGAACTGCGCCCCAGGGACCGCCTCGTCGTGACCATCGAGGCCGTCGACAACGACACCACCGCCGGCCCCAAGGTCGCCTCCAGCGCGCCCATCGTCCTTCGCATCTCCTCGCCCGAGGACAAGCACCTGGAGATCATCGACGCCCAGGAGAAGATCTTCGAGGCGTTGCTCGACGTGCTCGCCGACTACCTGGAGAAGGCCATCGGGGCCTCCTGGCAGGATCCGCGCGGAGACACCCGCAAGGGCATCCCGCCGGACTGGACGGCGGCGACCCTGACCGAGAAGCACGACCTGGCGCTGCCGCCCCACAAGAAGAAGGCCGAGATCCTGACCGCGATGCAGAGCCTCTCCGAGCGCATGGAGCAGGACCCCCTGATGCTCAAGCGCGACTTCGAACTCTTCGAGCGCACCCGCGGCGAGCTGAGCGAGAAGCACGGCGCCGAGGCCTCGCTCTTCGAGGTGATGGCGCCGGCCGCCGCAGGGCAGGCCTTGAGCGTCCCCCAGCTGGCCCGCCTCTACGCGCTGCGCGAGGAGACCGTCCACACCACCGAGCGGGCCATCATCAGCCTGGAGGACCTGATCGCCTCTCAGCGCATGGAGAACGCGCTGGAGACGGCCAAGGACCTCAAGGAGGCCGTCGAGCGCCTCAAGGAGCTGATGAAGAAGTACAAGGAGACCCAGGACCCGGCCCTCAAGGCCGAGATCATGCGCGAGATGCAGCGCCTGCGCCAGCAGATGCAGGAGCTGATGGCCAAGATGAGCTCCCAGATCAAGGATCTGCCCCAGGAGCACGTCAACATGGAGGCCCTGGACCGCGAGGGCATGATGAACAAGGCCTCGGACGCCTCCAAGTCCATGGAGGACATCATGAAGGCGCTTGAGGCCGGCGACATCGACAAGGCCATGGAGATGCTCTCGGAGATGAGCCAGAGCGTCGACGACATGCTGGCCCAGATGGAGAAGGAGTTCGACGAGATGCAGCCCGAGGGGCTCTCCGAGCTGGACAAGCGCGTCTCCGAGATCATGGACGAGCTCAACAACCTCGGCGCCCAGGAGCAGGAGCTGGCCAAGAAGACCGAAGAGCTCAACCAGGCGATGGAGGCGGCCCAGAAGGAGAGGGCCGAGAAGATGATCGACGACTTCGTCCAGAAGGAGCTGTCCAAGGTCCAGGAGCTGCGCCGTCGGCTGGAGGGCGTGGACGCCGAGAAGATCGACCCGATGGACCGAAGCGCCGTCGAGCGCGTCAAGGATCAGGCCCGGCGGCTCGAAGAGGCGCTCAAGCAGAAGGACATGGCCGAGGCCCTGGACCAGGCCAACGAGCTTGAGCAGAGCATGAAGGGCGCCGAGACCAGCCTCGACTTCCGCGCCCGCTTCATGCCCGACAACGGCGAGCGCAAGGCCTACCGCGACGCCCAGCAGGGCGTGCGCCGGAGCCGCCCCCAGGCCGAGGAGATCGCCCGCGACCTGCGCGAGCTCATGGAGCAGGCCCGCCCGCGCCCCGACGCCGGCCAGTCCCAGCAGATGAGCGAGATGGCCCAGCAGCAGCAGCAGATCAAGGAGCGCGCCGGGAAGCTGCGCGAGCAGCTCTCCCAGGATGGCCAGTTCCCCATGCTCCAGGAGAAGCTCGGGCCGGGCCTTCAGGAAGCCGAGCAGTTCATGGAGGGCGCTGGCGAGCGCCTCAAGCGCCAGGAGGGCCGCCCCGCGCACGAGAACGAGAAGCTCGCCATGGACAAGCTCCAGGGCCTCAAGGAGTCGCTCAAGAAGACCCTCAAGGAGGAGAAGATGGGCGGCCAGGGCAAGAAGCGCGTCTCCAACGAGAAGGTCGAGATCCCCGACAAGGACCGCCGCGCCCCCAAGGAGTTCCGCGAGGACATCATGGACGCGATGAAGGAAGGCGGCATCGATCAATACGAGGACGAGCTCCAGCAGTATTACGAGTCGCTGGTGCGCTGATCTGCATCAAGGAAACCCATGAAGACCTTCGCCCGACCACTGGCCCTGGTGCTGGCCGCCGCGCTCTGGCTCGTGTCCGCCGACGCCGCCGCGCAGAGCCGCCGAGACGCGCTGCTGGAGCAGGCCCACGAGGACATCTCGAACTGGCAGATCCCTGCCGCCGCCGAGGCGCTGGCGAAGATCGAGGCCGAAGGGATCGGCGTCGACGCGGAGGTGCTCTACGCCCGCGGGCGGCTGGCCTTCTTCTCCGGGGAGTACAAGCAGGCCGCCGCGCTGGTCGATCAGGCGATCACCGCGGCGCCCAATGATGAGGCGCGGCGCACCTTTGAGGGGCTCCGGGGGCTGATCAAGGACACCCAGGACGTGGTCAAGGACTACAAGGAGTTCCGCTCGCCCAACGGCTACTTCATCATCCGGGTCGAGCCGGGCAAGGACGAGATCCTCATCCCCTACGCCTACGAGACGCTGGAGGCGGCCTACGAGCAGTTCGCCAAGGACTTCGGCTACAAGCCGCCGGCGCCCGTGCGGGTCGAGATCTACCCGACGGCCGCGACGCTGGCCAAGGTGTCGCCCTTGACCGAGGCGGAGATCAAGAACAGCGGCACGATCGCGCTGTGCAAGTACAACCGCCTGATGTTCACCAGCCCCAAGGCGCTGCTCAAGGGCTACGGCTGGAGGGACACGCTGGCGCACGAGTTCGCCCACCTGGTCATCACCCAGCGCTCGAACAACACGGTGCCGATCTGGATGCACGAGGGGCTGGCCAAGTTCCAGGAGCGGCGCTGGCGCGGCCAGGACCCGGCGCTGCGGCTGATGCCGCCGTCGAGCGAGAACCTGCTGGCCAAGGGGGTCAAGGACAAAAAACTCATCACTTTCGAGCAGATGCACCCCTCGATGGCCAAGCTGCCGGATCAGGACTCGACGGCGCTGGCCTTCGCGGAGGTCTACACCGTCATGGAGTACATCCTGGCGCAGAAGGGCGAGGGGGTCTTCGGCGAGATGCTGACCCTGATGCGGCAGAACAAGGACGCGGAGAAGACCATCGAGGCGCTGCTGGGGGTGCCCTTCGCCGCCTTCCAGCGCAACTGGATGGCCTACCTCAAGACCCGGCCGGCGAAGTCCTTCGACGAGGAGGCGGTCTACGTCGAGAAGCTGCGCTTCATCGACGACAAGCCCGGCAGCGAGCTGCTGGACATCGGCAAGAAGGAGGCGCGCGACCTGATCCACCTCGGCGAGCTGCTCCAGGCGCGCAAGCGCTACGCCGCCGCGGCGATCGAGTACCAGAAGGCCCGCGAGCTGATCGGGGACCGCAACCCGATCCTCCAGACGCGGCTGGCGAAGTCGCTCATCGAGATCAAGAAGTACCAGGAGGCCGCCGACGCGCTGACGCGCTCGCTGGCCTACTACCCGAGCCACCACAACACCTACGTCCTGCTCGGGGAGGCGCTCTACAGGCTGGGCCGCAAGGAGGAGGCGGAGGTTCACTTCGTCGAGGCGATCGGGATCAACCCCTACGATCCCAAGCCCCACCGCTTCCTGTCGCAGATCTACGCCGACACCGGCCGCGACGACCTCGCCGCGCGGGCCAGGGCCAACGCGGAGGCCTCGGGGGGTTAGCCGCGCCAGAGTGATCGCGGCGCGCGGCTGTTGTGGTACAGTGTCGCGCCTTGCAGGTCGCCGCGCGGGCGACCCTGGACCTGAAGATCCGAGGAAGAGAAGGGACTTATGACGATCGACGTGACGGCAGAGGAGGCGGCGCCCTTGTCCAAGGAGGACGATCTGGCGGCCATCGAGCACATCAACGAGGCGCGCGACCAGATCTTGAGCGAGGTCCGCAAGTCGATCTACGGCCAGCAGGACGTCATCGACCACCTCCTGATCGCGCTCTTCTCGCGCGGGCACTGCCTGCTGATGGGCGTGCCGGGGCTGGCCAAGACGCTGCTGATCAGCACGCTGGCCGAGATCCTGGACATGAGCTTCAACCGGATCCAGTTCACGCCGGACCTGATGCCCTC
>SYOX01000311.1 GCA_005804885.1 Pseudomonadota bacterium | reverse complement strand
CGAGGTCGACGAAGGCGCCGTACTCGGTGATGTTCTTGACGATGCCGTCGATGACGGCGGCCTCCTTGAGCTTCTTGAGGGTCTCGGTCTTGAGCTTCTCGCGCTCCTTCTCCAGCAGCGCGCGCCTGGACAGCACGATGTTGCCGCGGCGCTTGTTGAACTTGATGATCTTGAAGGAGAAGGACTGGCCGATGAACTTGTCGAGGTTGCGCGTCGGGCGCAGCTCCATCTGGCTGCCGGGCAGGAAGGCGCGCACGCCGATGTCGACCTGGAGGCCGCCCTTGACCCGAGAGACGATCACGCCGTCGACGGTCTCGTCCTTCTCGTTCTTGTCGGCGAGCTCCTCCCAGATCTTGAGCTTGTCGGCCTTCTCCTTGGACAGGACGCACAGGCCGTCCTCGTTCTCGCGCTGCTCGACGAGCACGTCGATGACATCGCCGCTCTTGATCGTCACCTGGCCTTCGAGGTCGTAGAACTCGCGCACGTCGATGATGCCCTCGGACTTGTAGCCGATGTCGACCAGGACGTAGTCCTTGGTGATCGACAGGACCCTGCCCTGGGTGATCGAGTTCTCGATCACACCGGTGCGGTCGGTCTCGAACTCGGAAAGCATCGATGCGAACATCTGCTCGAGCGTCATAGCCTCGTTGGTCGTCACTGCTGTCATTGCGGTCTGTCCCTTCTGTGTTCCATCGAACAAAGCGTGGTGGGCCGCGCAGCCCCCGTATCTAGCCGCGCGCGCCGGTCTCTGGTTCAGTCACCCTGGCCTCCACTCTGGAGGGGGGTGCTGGGTGGTTGTGGTGGCAGATCAAGCGGAAGTGAAGAGGAAGGAAGGCTTGAGGGCCCTGTCTCCGGTCTCCGAACACCTGAGCTGCTTGCGCTGGATCGCAAACGCACTCATCGCCGAGTATCCCCGGACAACTATAAATGGGGTCATCATCCAGTCGGCGCGAAAACGTACGGCAAGAAGCCATGACCTGTCAATGATTTTCTGAGCGGAGGGTGTCTGGCGCGCCGACCTGCGGCCCCTTGAGCAAAGCCCTTCGCGCCCGGCTCGACATCAAGTATGATCGATCCCTCACGCAGCCGCGCGGGCCTCCTGGTCCGGCGCCAGGAGGTCGCGATGGGCTCGGAGAAGGACGACAACTCGCTGACGATAGAGGGGGCCGGCTTCTCGATGACGCTGCGCGGCGACGCGGCCTTCATCAACGCGACCTACAACGCGGTGCGCAAGGACCTGCTGGCCCGCTTCGCCGCCTCGCTGACGGCCCAGAAGGCTCCAGCGGCGTCGGCGGCGGCGGCGGCGCCCGCCCCGATGCCCACCGTCGAGGGCATGACCTTTCGGCAGGTCTCGCCCTCGGCCAGCTACGTCTGGGTGTGCGTGTGTCACGATTTCTACCATAAGATCCACATCCTGGGTCGATCGGAGCTGGGGCGCTCGCCGCTGGTGCGCGCCGTCGATCCCCGCAGGCTCTTCCGCGTCTACATCGAGCGCGAGCACCGCGAGACGCTGGAGGCGCTCGTCGGCTCGGGCCGCGAGCTCTGGAGCGAGCTGACCGGCGAGGGCCAGAAGAGGCTGGGCGGCTCGCCATGAGGGAGGTCGAGATCAGGGTGGGGGCGAGCTGGAGGCGGGATCTGGCCCACCTCTCCAGGCTCTACGAGGATCGGGGCGGCCCCGAGCAGCTCGACCTGGTCTGCGTCCTGGACGTCATCGACATCGTCATCGGCGACGACAACATCACCGCGCCGATCCCGCGCGACAGCATCTTCCCCCTGGTCGAGGATCTGCTCGACGCGCTGAGGGCCCTGGCCAGCGGCGCCCGCACCCGCGCCATCGTCCGCTTCCGCGAGGCCCCCTGGGAGGTCATCCTGAAGGTCGCCGGCCCCGATCGGATCGACGTCAGCCTGTTGGGCACGGGCCTTGACCCCTGCGTCGTGATCCACAACCGCCCGGCGCCGGCCTCGGCGCTCTTCGCGGCGGCCGGCGGCGCCGCCCGGGAGCTGGTCGACGAGCTCGTGGCCCTCGATCCTGGCTTCGCCCGCAACCCGCTGATCGCCCGGCTGGGCCGTCTGGCCCAGGCGCTCAACGGGGCGGGCCCGCTGGACTGCCAGCACCTGCGGCCGCACCGCCCCAACCGCGCCAGCGGCCGGGTCGAGGTCGGCCCGATGTCGCTGATCTTCGAGTTGGACCTTGGCCACCCGGACCTGCTGGCCTGCTGCGGCGACGAGCCCCTCGACCTGCACGCGCTGCTGTGCCCCGGTCAGATCCTGCTCGACGTGGAGCCGTCGGCGCCGCTGGCGCTCGGCGCCGGCTACCCGCTCTTGACGGCCCGCCGGCTGCTCGACGAGGCCGCGGCGCTGGTGCGCTGCGCCCCCGGGGAGGCCCCCCGGCCCTTGTCGATGCCGGGCCGCGCGGCGCTGCTTGAGCCTCGCCTCGATCCCGAGGCCCCTGGGTGCTGGCTGGTGACGTGGCGCCCGGCGCGGCCCGCCGAGGGCCTGCTGCCGAGCCTGCGCAGGCGCTCCGAGCAGCCCCCCGAGCGCTCTCTGACCTGCTCGATGGGGCCGGCTGACCTGGTGGCGCTGGCCTCGGGGCTGGTCGAGGCCGTCGCCGAGTTCTTGATCTCCGTCAACCCCGTGCTTGAGGGCGAGGAGCGGCTCAGGAGCTTGCGGCGAGAGGCGGCGCGGCTGGTGGCGCGGCACCGCGAGGCCGCGCTCGGCGAGCTGATCTTCGACGGCGCCGAGCGCCCCGAGTCCGCGCGCGCCCAGGTGAGGCTGGCCCCGCAGGAGCAGAGCGAGCCTGTCGAGGCGCCGCCGCGCTTCGCGCTTGGGGAGATGCGCCGCTTGTCGATGCGTTGTCGCTGGTCGTTGTCGGCGGCCTCGATCCGCTGGGACGAGGTGGCGCTGCTGGGCGACAAGGCGATCGTGTCGACCCGCGACGCGCTGCTGGGCGTGGATCTGCGCACGGGGGAGGCGCGCTTCAGCGTCCCCCACGACGGCTCGGCGGTGACCTGGGGGGTTGGAGGCGGCGCGCTGCTGGGGTTGGGGCGCGGGGAGCTGCGCCAGATCGAGCCCGAGGGGGGTCAGCAGCGCTGGAGCGCGCCGGTGGGCAGCGGCTGGGGTCGCATCGTCGGCGTCGGTGATTATCGGGCGCGGGATCGTCGGCCGTGGTCGGTGGTGGTGGCGCGCCAGGGCGCGCTGGCGGTCGACGCCGACGGCGCGATCGTCTGGCGGGCGCAGCGGGCCGCGGGGCGGACGACCCACGCGATCTTTACGGCCGAGCGCGTGATCCAGTCGACGGACGAGGGCGGCGTCGTGGCCCGCGATCCCGTCGACGGCGCGGTCCTGTGGCGGGTGAGGCTGGCGGCCCGCGGGGCGCGGCTGCTTGGGCTGTGGGCCTCGACGCTGTGGGCCTCGGCGCGCGATCGGGCGGGGGTGCAGCTCGTGGCGCTGGACCTCGCGACGGGCCGGCGCCAGTGGTCGCGGGAGCTGCCCGGCGGCGTGCTCGGTGCCGGGGTGGCGGCCAGCGACGCGGTGTTGCTCAGCGTCGAGGAGGACGAGGGATCGCGGCTGATGAGCCTGTCGCTCGACGGTCGCGTGCGCTGGTCGCGCATCCTGCCGGGGTCTGGCCTGGGGGGGCCGACCGCGCCGCTGGTCTGGGGCGCGCGGGCCTTCACCCAGACCGACAGCGGGGCGCTGTGGGCGGTCTCGCTGGGTTCGGGGAAGCTGCTGTGGAGCGTCGAACTGGGCGAGTCCGAGTCGCTGATCAACCTGCCGCCCCAGCGGCAGGGCGGGGTGCTGGTGGCGGCGGGGGCCGAGGTGGCGATCGTCGACCCTGGCACGGGGGCGCTGCGCCACCGCCTCGACGCGCTGCCGCGCCACCCGGCCTGGTTGAGGGTCCACGGCGAGGGTCTCATCGTCGGGGACCCTGGGCTGGCCTCGACCCACGGATCTCAGGGCGAGGACGTGCTGTCGCGGTTTGAGGTGGGTCACTTCCTGGCGGTGGTCAAATAGGCGTTCGGGCAAGGTTTTCCGCTTGTGCAAGGTGAGGCGGGGTGTGCTACGATGCGCGCCGGCTTAGACTGGCACGAGAGTGGGAGAGAGACATGCGCATTGGCATCTTCTCGGACGTTCACAGCAACATGGAGGCCCTCAGGGCCGTCGCCGAGACGTACAAGAGCCAGAACATCGACATGTTCGTGTGCCTTGGGGATGTCGTGGGCTACGGGGCCGACCCCAACGGCTGCTGCGACCTGGTCAAGGAGATGGTCAAGTACACCGTGCTGGGCAACCACGACGCGGCCGTCTCGGATCGGATGGATTACGGCTACTACTACGATGCGGCGCGCAACGCGCTGGATTGGCACCGCAATGCCATCACCGAGGAGAACTACGCCTGGCTCAAGTCGTTGCCCTACCGCGAGGACGGCGTGGACATGACCTTCTGCCACGGATCGCCGCGCAACCTGGAGGCCTTCGACTACATCTTCACGCCCTCGCAGGCCGAGACGCTGCTGGAGGACTTCGACGGCCTTTCGAAGGTCACCTTCATCGGGCACTCGCACCTGACCAAGGCCTTCGGGCTCAACTACGACACCGTCGAAGAGGTCGGCCCCCCCGTGATCCAACTCAAGGAGGGCCACAAGTACATCGTGACCGTCGGCAGCGTCGGCCAGCCGCGCGACAACGACAACCGCGCCTGCTGCACCGTCTACGACACCGAGGCCAGGACGATCTCCTACCTGCGCACCGTCTACGACATCCGCAAAGCCGCCAAGAAGATCTTCAAGACCGACCTGTCGAGCGACTTCGGCAAGCGCCTCTTCTTCGGCGTCTGAGCGGCGCTCTGGCGCCGCCGGCCTGATCGCCGCGGCGCCGCGCGGGTGTTTTTGGCTTTTTGCTTTCAGCGCGACGGGCGGGGGTTTGTCAACAGCTGATCAAAACGATAAGGAATTGGGGTAATTGGTGGCAGATGGCAGTCTGAAAGGGCAGACGGAAGGTGGCATGGGGCGCAAAAAGATATCGACCTGGGCAGCGGAAAACGGCGTCCACGACATGTGCGCCCGCATCGATGGGCGCCAGGCCGCCAAGCTCCGAGCCAGGCGCGCCCTGCAAGCCGCTGCCGAGGCCGGCCCATGAGGCGCTGCTTCAAAGTCGAGGTGCAGCCGACGCCCACCCAGCTCAAGGCCCTGCTGCAACACTCAGGCAACGCTCGTTGGGCGTACAACTGGGGCCTGGCCCAACATCAAGCCGCGCACGCTGCCTGGGTCGAGCAGGGCAAGCCCGCCAAATGGGATGGGTGGCCAAATGCCATCGCTCTGCACAAGGACCTCAACGCCCTCAAGAAGCGTGATCCACAGGACGGAGGCGTCCCTTGGATGTTCGAGGCCAGCAAGTGCGCTCCGCAAGAAGCCTTGAGGGATCTGGACCGGGCCTTCAAGAATTTCTTCCAGGGTCGGGCGAAGTACCCCAGATTCAAGTCTCGGAGTCGCGGCATCGGAGGGTTTCGCCTGACGGGTTCGATCCAGGTCGCCCAGAAGACCATTCAACTGCCTCGCATCGGTCGACTGCGGGTCAAGCCGGGCGATCATGGCTATCTGCCCTGGGGACGGCACAGCGCCGCCTCCGTGTCTGAGGAGGCGGGGCGTTGGTTCGTTGGTGTCGTTGGCCCAGAGAGCGATGAGGCCCAGATCGAGGGTCTGCCCGCCGTGGGGCTCGACCTGGGCGTGGCTCGTTTGGCGACCTTGTCCGATGGGACCGTCATCGACAATCCCAAGGCCCTGGCTGCGGGCAAAAGGAAGCTCAAAAGACTCCAACGGGAGGTGGCCAGAAAGAAGAAAGGATCGTCGAGGCGGCGCAAAGCCAGGGCAAAGGTCGCCAAGGCACACGCTCGGGTTGCCAACGTCCGCAGTGACGCACTTCACAAGGCCACGACCATGCTTGCCAAAAGCCACGGCAGGATCGTGATCGAGGACTTGCGGGTGAAGAATATGACGGCTGGTGGAGGCAGGCGAAAGCGCGGTTTGAACCGGGTGTTGCTCGATGCGTCCTTGAGGGAGTTTCGCCGTCAGCTGGAGTACAAAGGCAAATTGTACGGCTGCGAGGTGGTGGCCGTTGCGGCTCATTTCACCAGTCAGAAGTGTTCTGTTTGCGGGCACACGGACAGGGGGAATCGTCCCTCGCAGTCGGTGTTCAGGTGCTTGTCGTGCGGTCACGAGGCCAATGCTGACCTCAACGCCGCCATCAACATTCTTGAGGCCGGGAGTTGCCCGGACTCACAAAACGCCTGTGGAGTGGGTGTCAGACGAGGTGGCCCTCGGGTCACCTCGCAACCGGCTGTGAAGCAGGAATCGGCAGGAACAGGCTGACTTGTTACTGTTTCGAGCAACGGTGTACTCTGGGCCGCGGCTTGAGCGCGCAGGCCTTGGGCCTCCAGAGGGATCCAGGACAGAGAGGGCGAGATGAATCGACAGGAGATCGGGCGCCTGCTGGCAGGCGCGGCGCTGGTGTCGGCGGCCGTGGCGCCCTCGGCGGCGCTGGCCGGTGACAACGACCTTGAGCTGCGCAGGCTCGCGGATCGCCAGGAGGTCCAGGTCCTCGACGAGAAGGGTGCGCTGGCGACGCGCTTCAACGCCTTGCCCGATCCGGAGGCCTTCAAGAGCCTCTCCAAGGACCTCGGGGTGGTCTTCGGGCCGCGCTTCCTGGCGCCGGCCGAGACGCTCGGCGAGGCGGGCTTCGATATGGGGCTGGACCTGAGCATCAACACGCTCGATGCCAGCGCCGCCCACTGGCGGGCGCTCAACGGCGATCCGCCCTCGAACATGATCACCGGCCAGCTCCACGTCCGCAAGGGCCTGCCCTTCAGCCTGGAGCTGGGCGGGACGCTGACCCACCTCTTCGGCTCGGAGATGTTCGCCCCTGGCGTGGAGATGAAGTTCTCGCTCAACGAGGGCTTCTTCTACCTGCCCGACATCGCGGTGCGCGGCGGGGTCAACGTCGTCGTCGGCAGCTCCGATCTGAACATGGCCACGACCGGCTTCGACATCTCCGTCTCCAAGAGCTTCGGCCTCGTCGGCGTGGTCAACTTCACGCCCTACCTGGGCTACAACCAGCTCATCGTCGTCTCCTCGTCGAGGCTGCTGGACGTCGCGCCCGAGGACCCCACCCAGCCCACGATCAACGAGGAGACCAACCTGCTGGACTTCCAGCCCGAGTTCGTCTTCGACACCGAGGTGCAGACGATCAACCGCTTCTTCATCGGCTCCCGCTTCATCTTCGGCGTGCTCAACCTCACCTTCGAGGGGGCCTTCGCCGACAACGTGCAGACCTACAGCGGCAGGCTCGGCTTCGACTTCTGAAGGGGGTTGCGGCCCTTGCGCTCCCGGCGTCGGCCGTCGGCGGCCTGCTGGCCGAGCCGCTGGAGCTGGCGCTCCATCCGGCCGATGCGCTGCTCCATCGACACCATCAGGGCGTAGAGATCCTGCAGCGTGACCTCCTCGCTGGGATCCTTGTGCGAGGTCCGCGGCTGGTGAGGCTCGCCGTAGCCCCGGTGCCGCGGGCCGCCGTAAGGGCCCTCGTAGCGGCTGGCCCGGCGCTTGAGGTCGTCGCCCATCTGGCTCATCGGGGTGGTCAGCTTCGAGAAGATCTCCCCGCCGGACTGGATGATGCTGCGCAGCGCCCCGAGCGGCAGCGCCCCCTTCTGATCCGGCTTCTTCTGATCCTCATAGATGATCTGCGTCAGGGTCACGCTCGTGAGGTCTTCGCCCGTGCGGTTGTCGATGATCCGTAAGTCATCGCCTTCCTTGACCATTTCGGCGATCTCCTCAAGCGTCACGTAGCAGCTCCGATCGGTGTCGTAGAGCTTGCGGTTGGCGTAGCGCTTGATGATCTTGCCCGCGCGCGTCGGAGGGGTCGCCATGGGGTCCGCCTTGGAGTCTGGGTGCCGCGCGATTGCACTTCACCTCTGAAGGCCGCTCGCGCTGGACGAGCCTCGCCCGGCCGCCGTTTCCAGTCAAGCGCCCCATGGCGCAGGGCGAGGTGTCCCAGGAAGAGGTCATCGCGTTCAAGGCCACCGACCCCCTGGCCAACGAGGTCGCGACCATCAAGGAGGGGCCAGCGCGCGGAAATGACATACGCCGTGGAGGGGAGGGCTGGATCGGTGGTTCATTTTCGGAGAAAGTCCGGTCACTCAAGTGATGTGGCCTGTTCCAAAGGATCGAGGTCGCGGCGAGGGGCTTGAGCAAGGCGATCCCGGTGCTCGGCAGGCGATCTGAAGGAACAGTCCAAGGGGGACGAGGCGATGAGGGGAGCAAGGGCCAGGAAGACGAGCGCAAGAGAGCGGGCGACGCCAGGGCCGAGCCGCAAGGGAAAGGCGCGGGCGTCGTCAGGTGCGTCGCTCGCGCCGCGGGTGTGGCCGGGTGCGTCGTTGGCGCCGCGTGTGCCGCCGGGTGGGTCGCTGGCGGCGGCCCATTGGCTGTGTGCGGTGTCGCTGGTGATGGTGGGGGGCTGCGCGCCCCGGCCTTTGAAGGGCGGTGGCGGGCCGGACGTGACGAAGGAGGGTGAAGGGTCCGTGGCGCGCGGGGATCAGGGGGTGCAGGTGGTGTCTGTGGCGCCCGAGGACTTCGTGCTGGTGGAGAAGGGGACCTTCATGATGGGATCGCCCAAGGGAGAGGAGGGTCACGCCGACGATGAGGTCCAGCACGAGGTGACGCTGACGCGGTCGTTCTGGATGCAGAAGACGGAGGTGACGCAAGGTCAGTGGCGTGCGTTGATGGGCAACAACCCATCGTACTTTTCCTCCTGCGGGGAGAAGTGTCCGGTGGAGATGGTCAACTGGTTCGAAGCGTTGGCCTATGCCAACGCGGTGAGCAGGCAGGAGGGCTTTGAGGAGTGCTTTGCGCTGACGGGTTGCACGAATGCTCCAGGCGAGGACATGAAGTGCACGGGTGTGAGCGTGAATGCGCCAGGGGGCAACGTGTACGAGTGCCAGGGATACCGCTTGCCCACAGAGGCTGAATGGGAGTACGCGGCCCGTGCAGGGGAACAGACGGCCTTCATCACTGGCGGGATCGCGCAGACGATGGTGTGCAGTCCGCTGGATGGTAATCTGGACAGGGCAGGGTGGTACTGCGGCAACTCGGCAGTGAGCTACGCAGGGTGTGATGATTTGTCGGATGTAGGAGGGCCCGCTTGTGCGGGTACAAACCCAGTGGGCCAGAAGCAGGCCAATGGATTTGGTCTGTTTGATGTGCATGGCAATGTGCGTGAATGGATCTGGGATTTGTTTCAAAAAGACTACGAATCTCTTGGGGACACCGACCCGGTGAGCAATGGTTCAGGCTTCGTCCGCGCCGCTCGCGGCGGGTCGTATGGCAGCCAACCGCAGAACTGCCGCGCGGCCTCTCGCAACTACGACGCCCACGGCGTCCGCCTCGACGCCCTCGGCTTTCGCCTCTCCAGGTCTGCTGGCGGCTGACCATTTGAACGACTGGCAAGAGCGTCTCACGTGTCGAGGGAGAGGCCCCCGGCGGAGGCGGGCACCCCAGGCGCAGCGTAAGCCGACGGGTTTGCCGGCCCCTGATCGGGTCCGGCTGCACCCGCGGCTACGATCATGCCGACGGCGTCTCGCCCCTGCCGGGGCTCTAAAGTGCTTGACCCGTCTTGGTGAGATCGAAGGACCGAAATGGTTTGCGGCCACGAGGTTGTCAGGACATCAACCGAGCGATTTGAGCCCTTCGTGCGTTGTCGCATCCCACCCCGCCCCGGAGGGGCGGCTCGGTAATTGGAGCCCCTAAAGGGGCGACACAGAGTAGCCGCGAGGTGCAGCCGCGACAGCGGCAAACCCGTCGGTCGCCGGAAGGACCGCGTGTCCGCTCATCGGAGGCCACCCGCCGGGATCGCCTTGTCCTTTGATCGTCGGTCGCCGGAGGGACCGCGTGTCCGCCCATCGGAGGCCACCCGTCGGGATCGTCTTGTCCCCGACGGGGTCTTGTCCCATCGTCGGCTTCGTCGTGGGTGGCTGGATCGGCCGTTGTGGGTTGAGGCAAGTGTGGGTGTGTGTGTGGGAGGGAAGCGGTGGAGAGGGGAAGAGGTGTGGGTGGGCAGGGCTGTCGCGGGGCGGGATGGGTGGCGGTAGTGGGCGGGTGGAGAGTGGTTGCGCGGCGGGGATCGGCGTGGTTGAGCACAGGCCGCCGACGTGGAGGGTGGGCTGGGCTGTCGCGGGTCGGGATCAGGAGCCGTGGTGGGCGGGTGGACAGGGGGTGCGGTGCGGAGACCCGATCGAAGAGGCTTGCCAAAGGGAGCGAGGCGAGGGAGAAGATGTGGGGGTGGGAGAACATGGGTGCAGGGGATCGGCGCAAGGAGAGAGGGAGCGATGGGCAAGGACAACAAGGACTCGGACACGGACAACGAGGACGCTGACGGGGCTTACCGAACCCTGTTTGCCCAGCCCGACCTCGTGCGTCAGCTCCTGGAGGCCTTTGCACCGCCAGGGATCGTCAAGCTCCTGCGGCTGGAGGACATGGAGCCGATCCAGACGACGTTCTTGACGCAGGCGCTGGGCAGGCGGCACACGGACTGCATCTGGGAGATCCCCACGCTGGACGACAACCCTCTGTATCTGTGCCTGGTGTTGGAGTTCCAGTCGTCGGTGGACAGCTTCATGGCGGCGCGGGTGGCCACTTATGTCAGCCTGCTTTATGAGCACCTGATCCAAACCCAGCGCAAGCGT
>SYOX01000310.1 GCA_005804885.1 Pseudomonadota bacterium | reverse complement strand
GAATGGCCGCCCCATGACCGGCGGTCAGGGGGCGGCCTTTCTCTGTCCGGGGACTGGCGGCGCGCCTTCGGCGCGCCGCCCGACCTTCATCAAGGGAAGCCGTCGTAGACCTGATCGATCTGGTTGACGCGCGGGGACGGCCCCCACTCGATGGTGGAGATGTCCCAGAAGCTGCCGGTGCGCTCAAGGTACTTGTCGCGGTACTCGAAGACGAGGACCTGGCTCAAGAAGATCCGGATGCTGGTGTAGCTCGGCCCGAAGCCGTGGTCGGAGAAGTAGTAGGCGCCGACGCGGTAGGTGATGTTCTCGGGGTTGTTGAGGTTGACGTTCTCGGGGCCGGCGCCGTCGATGTCGTCGATGTCCAGCGAGGGGTCGTCGGTCTGGACGTTGATGTTGGCCCAGTTCGGCTCGATGTTGCGCCAGAAGCAGTCCCAGGGGGGCTCGTTCCAGTTGCCGGCCGGGTGCAGGAAGTGCAAGTCAAGGTCGGAGCCATTGCCGGTGCCGCCGTCGGTCTGGTCGGGGTCGCCGGGGGTGTCCCAGACGAGCTGGACGTGGACGTCCTCGTTGGGCGTGGCCAGGATGTTGACTCGGGCCGTCTCGCACGAGGGGGTGTTCTGCTGGTCGTAGACGCGCAGCTCAACGACGTAGACGCCGGCCAGATCCAGGAAGAGGGTGGGCGCCGGGTCGCTGCCGTTGGGGACGAAGCGCGTGGTCGAGTCGGTGGGCCGCTCGATGATCGTCCACTCGTAGCCGATGATGGCGTCGGAGACGTCGGGGCTGTCGGGGTCGAAGGATTCGCCGGCGTCGAACTGGATGGTGGCCAGCGGGATCGTGTCGATGGCGCTCGAAGGCGGCCGCGCGGTGCCGACCTCGCGGGCGGTGGCCACGGGCGTGGGGCAGGCGTTGTTGGAGCCGCGGCCGTTGAGGGGGATCGACAGGGGGCTCTTGGCCACGTCGTTCGAGACGATCTCGATCGTCCCCTGGTTGACCTCCTCGGCCACGGGCGCGTAGTTGACCACGAAGGAGGCCGTCCCCTCGATGTCGAGCGTCAAGGGGGTGCCGGGCAGGCCGCCGGGCAGCGAGCTGACGAAGAACTCCTCGTCGCTGCCGCCGCCCATCAAGATGCTGTCGACCGTCAACGCCTTGGTCGGCGAGCAGTTGGAGATCGTCATGGTGCGCTGGGAGATGCCGCCGATGAAGCCCGTGCCGAAGTCCAGCAGCACCTCGTTGCTGACCAGGATGCAAGGCTCCTCGCCGTTGGCGTTGAGCGAGATCGTCAGCGGCTGCTCGTCCGGGTCGTTGGACTGGACCTTCAACTCCGTCGTGTCCTCGCCGTCGTCCACGGGGTTGTAGTTCAGCTGCACGTCGATGGTCTCAAGGTACTGCAAAGTCCCAGGGTAGGCCCCGGTCGCGTCGGCCTCCAGGCACACCTCGCCGCCCTGCGGGAAGCAGAAGGAGAACTCCGGCGCGTCGTCGCCCAGGAAGAACTGGCCGACCTCCAGCGGCGCGCGCCCCACGTTCTGGATCGAGATCGTCTTCTGGCCGTGGCCGCCGGCCGGCACCCGGCCAAAGAGCACTCGCGGGGGGCCGTCGATGTCCGGCGCGATCTCGTTCGTCTCGATGGGGATCGTGATCGAGCGGCCGTCGTTGTAGTCGATGACCACGCGCCCCGTGTCGCGGAAGTTGTCCTCGGGCGCGTAGCTCAACAGGAGCGTCCGCGACTGGTTGCCGCCCAGCAGCACCTCGTTTCTGAACTCGTCGGCCAGCGCGCCCACCCAGGACAGCTCGCGCTTCTGATCCTGCGGCGTGGGATCCTCGACGAGCGTAATCCGCATCGTCGCCTCCACCGAGCTCTGGTTGATGATCGTGATCAGCTGCTGGGACTGCTCGCCCAGACCCGTCGAGTTGAAGGTCAGCGAGGTCGGATCGGCCAGCAAGATCACGTCCTCAATGGCCGCGAAGTTGCCCCCCCCTCCATCCTCCGAGCACCCCGCCAATCCGATGGCCAGCGCCGCCCACATCGTCACCGCGATGCAGGCCGCCCTGTTCACCACCGCTCCTCTCGTCGAACCCATCGCGCGCCCTCCCCTTCGATGCGCCTCAACCCGCGAGGCCTCCTGCGGGAATCATAGTGAAGGGCCTCCACCCGGTCAATTCAACCTCGGCTCATCCACCTCACCCAAAGGGTCGCTCAGCCAAGGCTCCAGACCCCCTCCAACGCCCCACGCTCGACGAGCACCCCACGCTCCACGAGCGCCCCACGCTCGACGAACACCCACGCTCGACGAACACCCACGCTCGACGAACACCCACGCTCGACGCCCACTCCTCGCACCGCCCCACGCTCCTCGCACCGCCCTTCGGGACGGGCTCGTCGGGTGGGGCTAGAATTTCAGGGTGGGCTGCGCCCTGTCGGTCGCAGGCCTGCGGGCGACCCAGGTCGACGCACGGGGGCGTGAAAATCTCAATCCACAGGCCCACTTCGGTGTGGTGATCCGACCCCGCGATTCGCGCTCGTCCGCCCGCCGGCCTGCGCCCTTGGGCGCAGCCCACCCCGCGCATCCAAGCCCCACCCGACGAGCCCGTCCCCAACGGGGGCGGTGCGAGGAGCGTGGGGCGGTGCCTGGAGCGTGGGTCGCTTCGGCCCTCCGGCCTCGGCGGGCCCGCCCTCGATCCTTGATTGATGACAGTGTGATCTTTTGTTCACTGGTTTTAATGTTCACGGTGGTCAAGCCAGTTTTTCCAGATTGGAGGGGAACTTCCAGGGTCTGGCGGTATCCAACCCATAAGCGCGGTCCGGTGCCGCGCCCACAGCCGGAGCCAGCGATGACCCCCCACGAACCCTCCAGGGCCTCAACCCCAGACCTCGCCCCTGAGCTTGAGCGCAACCGGGACGACTGGCAGCTCGTCCAGGACTGCGTCAACGGCGATCGCGCCCAGTGGATGGAGCTGCTGGAGCGCTACGAGTCCACGGTCTACTTCGCCATCCTCCAGACCCTGCGGGTCCGCGGCGCCCAGCACGACGAGGACACCGTGCTGGACATGCAGTGCGACCTGATGGTGCGGCTGGTCAAGGACGACTTCCGCAAGCTGTCGCGCTACTCGGGCCGCTGCAAGCTGGGCCATTGGCTCAAGATCGTCGCCGGCCACCACGTCATCGACGAGCTGCGCCACCGCCGCCCCACCCTGAGCCTGGACGACAGCGCCGAGCACGCCCGCGCCGTCCAGCGCACCCTCGTCTCCCCGACCCCCGCCCCCGATCAGGTCCTCGGCCGCCGCGAGCAGCTCCAGGCCCTGCGCGCCCTGTGCGGCGAGCTGCCCGAGGCCGATCGCCGCTTCATCGAGCTTCACGTCGAGCACGAGCTCTCCTTCGAGGAGATCGCCGTGGTCATGGAGACCACCGTCGGCGCCGTCTACGCGCGCAAGAACCGCGTCCGCAAGAAGCTCATCGAGATGGCCCAGGCCCGCGGCTTCGACCTGACCTGATCGGGCTCCGTCGGCTGTACACTTCGCTCGCCCGTCGTGCATCTTGCTGGGTGGGTGAGCGCGTGGAGGTCGAAGTGAAGCCTGTCGTGTTGTGTGGCCTGATCCTGTGGGGGCTGTCGGGGTGCTTCGGGTCGCCTGTCTTCAAGGGGCCGACCTCGGACCACTTCGACGGCGAGGTCTTCTTCAACCCGGGCGGGGTGAAGATCAACGACGGGATCGACGACCTGCTCAGGTGGCGGCGCAACCGCGACCAGGGGCCCTGGCCCGCGTGGGTCGAGGCCGAGCCGGGGCCAGCGCCGCCGGAGCGGGTGGGGTCGGGGGAGATGAAGGTCACCTTCGTCAACCACGCCACCGTGCTGCTCCAGATGGACGGCTTGAACATCCTGACCGATCCGATCTGGTCCGATCGCACCAGCCCCCTGTCGTGGGCGGGCCCCGAGCGGGTCCGAGCGCCTGGGATCCGCTTCGAGGATCTGCCGCCGATCGACGCGGTGATCATCAGCCACGACCACTACGACCATCTCGACACCCCGACGCTCATCAGGCTCCACGAGGCGCACCGGCCCCGGCTTTTTGCGGGGCTGGGGACCGGGGCGATCTTCGAGGCGGTCGGGATCGAGGGGGCCGAGGAGCTGGACTGGTGGCAGGAGGCGGAGCTCGGCGGCGGGGTGTCGCTCACGTCGGTGCCGGCGCAGCACTTTTCGGGGCGCGGGGCGCTGGATCGGAACCGGACGCTTTGGATGGGCTTCGTGATCTCGGGGTCGTCGGGGGTGGCCTACTTTGCCGGGGACACGGGCTTCGGGCCGCACTTCGAGGAGATCGCGGCGCGCTTCGGGCCCGTGAGGCTGGCGATGCTGCCGATCGGGGCCTTCAGGCCGCGCTCCTTCATGGCGCCGGTGCACATCGATCCAGAGCAGGCGGTCCAGGCGCACCAGGTGCTGGGCGCCAGGACGAGCGTGGGGATTCACTTTGGGACCTTCCCGCTCGCGGACGACGGGATGGACGAGCCGGCGCAGGAGCTGGCCGAGGCGCTGGATCGCGCGGGGGTGGACGAAGGCTCGTTCTGGGTGATGGGCTTCGGGGAGGGGCGGTCGGTGCCTTGAGGCGCCCTCGGGTCCAGGGCCGCGCTCAAGCGCGCAGGCCTCGCGTCAGTTGCTGGGCGCGCCGCAGTCCTCGCAGTAGACGCTGTCAGGGTTGGCGCCGTCGATGATCTGGTTGACCCACTGGGTCAGGGTGGTGCCCTTGACCTCGACCTCGTAGAAGTCGTCGAGGGGCAGGATGCAGTGGACCTCGCCTGGGGCGATGTAGGCGTGGAAGTTGGGTGAGGCCTGCTCGGCCTCTTCGACCATGGCGTACATGCGCTCGGACCACTCCCTGGCGTCGCCGCCGCCGAGGGCCTGGAAGTAGAAGGTCTGGTTCTCGTCGAAGGCGGTGTTGTACTGCGAGACGATCCGGTTGGGGAAGTTGTTGCCGATGGCGCCGTAGATCTTGGCCAGGTTGAGGGAGGCGGGGTCCTCCAGGCCGATCTGGAGGGCCTCGATCTCGGTGGGGAAGGCGCCCTGGATCTGCCAGGAGGGGAAGGCCTCCTCGAAGAAGGTCGGGGTGATGATGCCTGCGGCCGAGTCGGAGATCTGGACGACGCGGGCGTCGGGGTAGTGCTTCATGACGTCGGCGGCCCAGACGATCGAGCCGTAGCCGCCGGCGCTGCAGCCCGTGACGACGGCGGTGGTGGGGTCGGTGATGTTGTCATAGACCCAGCCGAGGGCGGCGCGGGCGTTGTTGGCGCCGCGGTGGTGGATGGTGACCTCCTGGGGGGTGCCGGGGGCGTAGATCTTGGTGTTGTCGCCCCAGTGGACGTCCCCGGTGCAGTAGGGGACGATCACGTGGGTGTAGTCCTTGAAGGGGTTGTCGGGGTTCTGGCGGTCGTAGATGCCGCGCGAGTAGTTGGCGCGGACGGCGGCGCGGATGTTCTCGACGTCGGGCTGGAAGATGGCGTCGGCGACGGAGCAGGTGAACTCGTCCCAGCAGGCGCCGCCGCCCTGGAAGTCGACGACGACCTTGTCGGGGTCGCCCTGTCGGACGAAGTAGGCGAACTCGGTGCCGCGCGAGCAGACCGTGTCGCCGCCGGGGAGGATCTCCAGCAGCCCGTCGCCGTGGTCGATGACCTGCCCTTCGGGCTGCGGCTCAGGCTCGGGCTGGGCCTCGGGTTGAGGCTCAGGCTGAGCTTCGGGCTGAGCTTCAGGCTGGGCCTCGGGCTGGGCTTCGGGTTCGGCGGGCGCGGGGTTGTCGCTGTCGCTCTGGGTGCAGGCGCACAGGGAGATCGCCAGGGCCAGGGAGAGGAAGAAGCCCAATCGTTGCGAGGACATGGTGATCTCCAAGGGGAAGGGCGACCTCTCGCGCCCCTCTCGCGCGAGGTGGGCCGAGGAGAAGCCAGGGCGCGGCGTCGTGGCCGCGGCGCGTGGGGGGAGAGGGGGAAGGGGACGTGGCTCAGGGGAAGCCGGGGTACATCTGGTCGATCTGGCTGACTTGAGGGGCCGGGCCCCACTGGATGGCGGCGACGTCCCAGAACTGCTGGTCGGTCATGAACTTGTTGCGGAATTCGAAGACGAGGACGGAGGCCAGCCAGATGCGCATGGTGACGTTGGTGGCGCCGTTGAAGTGGTCGGAGTAGTAGTGCGCGCCGACGCGGTAGGTGACGTTCTCGGGGTTGTCGAGGTTGATGTTCTCGGGGCCGAAGCCGTCGATGTCGTCGATGTCGAGCGAGGGGTCGTCGGTGCTGGCGTTGATGTTGGCCCAGTTCGGGGTGCGGTTGAGCCAGTGGCAGTCGTAGGGCGAGGCGTTCCAGCGGCCGTTGGGGTGCAGGAAGTGGAGGTCAATGTCGGTGTTGTCGGTGTCCCAGACCTGCTGGATGTGAATGTCCTCGTTGGGGGTGGAGAGGATCACGACCTCGGCGGTCTCGCAGGAGGGGGTGTTGTTGGCGTCGTAGACGCGGAGCTCGATGCGGTATCGGCCGGCGAGGTCGATGAAGAGGGTGGGGTTGGGGGAGCGGTCGTTGGGGACGAAGCGGGTGGTCGAGTCGGCGGGGCGCTCGACGATGGTCCACTCGTAGCGGGAGATGGCGTTGGGGCTGCCGGGGTTGTCAGGGTCGGTGGAGGCCGAGCCGTCGAACTGGATGGTGGCCAGCGGGATGGACTCGATCTCGGTGGTGGCCGGTCCGCCGCTGCCCTGGATGCGGGCGGTGGCGATGGCGGTGGGGCAGGCGTTGTTGGAGCCGCGGCCGTTGATGGGGATGAGCAGGGGGCTCTTGGCGACGTCGGAGGAGAGGATCTCGACGACGCCCTCGTTGGCGGCCTCGGCGGCCGGCGCGTAGTTGACGACGAAGGAGGCCGTCTCGCCGATGTCGATGGTGATGGGCTCGGCGGGCAGGCCGCCGGGCAGGGCGTCGACGAAGAACTCCTCGTCGCTGCCGGCGGCCATCGTGATGCTGGAGACCTCAAGCTCCTTGGTGGGGGAGCAGTTGGTGATCGTCATGGTGCGCTGGGAGACGGCGCCGATGAAGGCGGTGCCGAAGTCCAGGCCGTCCTCATCGCTGACGAGGATGCAGGGCTCGGCGCCGTTGGCGTTGACCTCGACGATGAAGGGCTGCTCGTCGGGGTCGTTGCTCTCGACCTTGAAGGTCGTCGAGTCCTCGCCGTCGTCGATGGGGGTGTAGGTGATGCGAACGGCGACGGTGTCGAGGTACTCCAGGGTCTGCGGGGCGCTGTCGTATTCGGCGCAGTTGTTCTCCTCGTCGCCCACGGGCAGGCAGAAGGAGAACTCCTCGCTGTCGTTGCCCATGAAGAGGTTGGTCAGGTTCAGGGGGGCGCGGCCGACGTTCTGGAGCACGAGGTTCTTGGAGACGGTGCCGCCGGCCGGCACGCGGCCGAAGAGCAGGCGAGGGGGGCCGTCGATGTCGGGGGAGATGTCGTTGGTCTCCAGAGGGACGGTGATCTTGCCGCCGTTGTAGTCCAGGACGACCGAGCCGGTGTCGCGGAAGGCGTCGCGGGGGGTGTAGGTGACCACCAGGGTCATCGCGTCGCCGCCCTGCAGGGTGACGGTCTCCTGGAGGAGGCCGCGCTGGCTCTCGTCCCAGTCAAACTCCCTCCGGGTGTCGTTGGGGGTGGGCTGCTCCAGGAGGGAGAAGTTGATCTTGGCCGTCGCGCTGCTCTGGTTGAAGACCGTGATGGTCTTGCGCGACTCCTCGTTGATCGCCACCGCGCTGAAGGTGAGCGTCTCGGGATCGGTGATCAGGAGGACGTCCTCGACGACCGCGAAGTTTCCGTCATCGCTTTCGTCGCTGCAGCCGACGCCGAGGAGGCCCAGGGCCATCCCGACGATCAACAGCGCCGCCACGTTCTTGCTTGTCCTCATCTCGTCTCCCGCCGCCAACTTCATGACTGCCACCTTCCGCTCACCGCCCCATCAAAACAACGAGGTGGGGTTGTACGACGATCCCACCCTTTCTGGTGCGGACCAACGGCGCGAAAGTATACAAAACGCGGCCGTCGTTTCCAATCCACAAGGCCCCTCCGCTGAAAAAAGGCCTTGATCGCGCCACCGAGGCGATCGACGCCGTCTTTCGTGGAAAGATCAGGCCCCGGGTGGCGACAACGAGGCCCAGTCGTTACACTTTTCTGAGCGGCGCGGGCGCGCCCGGACCAACCTTCGCGGCCAAGGGTGATCTCATTGACAGAGCGCGACACCATCGCCAGAGGGCCCCAGGAGGCCGAGGGCCCTGACGCGGATCTGGCGCTGGTTCGGGGCTGCGTCGAGGGCGATCGGGCGCGCTGGCAGGAGCTCTTCGAGCGCTACGAGACGACGATCGAGGTGGCCGTGCGCCACACCCTCCAACTCTATGGGGTCCACCCCGCCCCTGAATTCGTCGAGGATCTTCAGGCGGACATCGCCGTGGCGCTGGTCAAGGACGACTTCCGGCGCCTGCGCAGCTACTCGGGCCGCTGTCGGCTGGGCGCCTGGCTCAAGGTCGTGGCCGGCAACCACACCATCGACGCGCTGCGCAAGCGCCGCCCGACGCTGAGCCTGAGCGACGAGGGCCCCGTCGGCCACGCCCTGCGAAAGACCCTGACCGACACGGCCCCGCTGCCCGACGACGCCATCGAGCGCCTCGCCCAGGTCAAGGCGCTGGCCGATCTCTTCGAAGTCCTGCCGCCCGAGGACCGCCGCTTCGTCGAGCTCTTCTTCGAGCAGGGGCTCTCCTTCGAGGCCGTGGCCCTGGAGATGGGCGCCACGGTGGGCGCCGTCTACGCGCGCAAGAACCGCGTCCGCAAGCGGCTGATGGCGCAGGTGCGAGCCCTTGGGTTGCGAGGTCCAGAATGAAGGTGTCAGGTCCGCGCCCCTGGCGCGTCAATGCAGCAGAGAGCGACACGCAGACGCACGCCTGCCCGTCATGGTCTCACGAGCCCTCGTCGGGCCTTCACCGGCGCCGCAGGGCCCTTCACCTCTGATCGACAGGATCCCAAGTCATGGCAAAGCCGCCCTTCGATCATGATCCCCTTGAGCGCCTCCTCCACCTCGATGATGAGGAGATCGTGCTGTGCGTCGGCGCGCGACCCGGCGCCGAGGATCTGCAGGCCCACGCCGAGGCTTGCCCGGCGTGCGCCCTGCGCGTCGAGCGCGCGCGAGGGCTGCTCCAGATCGAGCCCTTCCAGCGCCGCGCCGACCCCAGGAGGATCGCCCGCCTGATGGACCGGCTGACCGCGGTGGGGGCGGTGCCGGCCGCGTCGGGGCGGGCTGCCTTCGTCCGAGTGGCCTTCCACCAAGGCGCCCTTCGGGTCCTTTCAACGGACACCGAGGTGCGCATAGGGCGCGCGGTGGCCACCCGCAGCGTCGATCCCCTGGGCGCCAGCCCCGGGGCCACCTTCTTCCGGCAGATCGGGGGGGCGGAGGTCGAGCTGCACCTGGTCCACATCCCCGGCGGGGTCCTCCACACCCACGGCGGGGCCGTCGACACCCCCGGCGGGGCCTTCCACCTCGTCGTCGGGGTCAACGGCAAGGACAGCAGCGCCCAGTGGAGGGTCGCGCTCCACCGCCAGCACCGCGAGCTGGCGGCCCAGCCGGCGCCCCACGGCACGGCGACCTTCAAGAGCCTGCGCCCCGCGGCCTACCGCCTCGAGATCCAGGATCGCGGCGTGACCGTCGGCTTCGTCGAGATCGACGTCGAGGCCCACGACGAGCCGGAGGTGTCGAGGTGACGACCTTCGCGCGCGGCGACGCACACTTGCTGGAGATTACGCCCTCGGCGCGCGGCGCCAGGGTGAGCCTGAGCCCGATCCGAGGCTCGTCGCTGGCGACGCTGTCCGGCTACGAGGAGATCGACATCGATCGCCGCGAGCTCGACCGGCTCATCGTCGAGCTGCGGATCCAGCTCGGCCGCGCCAACGCGCGCGGGGTGCTGGATCGGGCGACGGCCGAGGAGGTGCGCAAGACGGGCCACCTGCTCTTTGACGAGCTGCTGCCGCCCTCGATCAAGGACTGGCTGCGACAGCGCCAGGGCGGCGACCTGCTCATCAGGACCGACGAGTCGCTGGTCGACGTGCCCTGGGAGATGCTGCACACCGGGGTCGGATACCTGGCGATGCAGATGAACGTCGGCCGCCTCATCGCGGCCTGCGGGGCCACCACGCCCGTGGCGCCGAGGTCGATGGTGGCGCCCTACAGCGCGCTGGTGCTGGCCGACCCCTGCGGCGATCTCGACGCCGCCTACGAGGAGGGGATCAGGCTGCGCGATCTGCTCGACGGGCAGCCCTGGTTGCGCGTGGCCCTGCAGTCCTCCGAGATCCCGCGCGCCACCCTGCGCGAGAACGCCCGCGAGTTCGACATCCTCCACTTCGCCGGTCACGCCGAGGTCGGCGGCCAGGGCGAGGGCTGGCTGATGAGCGACGGGCGCTTCAGCGCCGAGGACGTCGACAGGCTCAACGGCGGCCGGCCCTTCCCCGCGCTGGTCTTCGCCAACGCCTGCGGCTCGGGGCGCTCGTCGCGGGCGCCGGGCGGCTCGGCCTCGACGTGGTCGCTGGCGCGGGCCTTCCTCAACGCAGGGGTGCGCCACTTCATCGGCACGCACTGGGACGTCCCGGATCAGATCGCCGGGGAGTTCTCGGAGCACTTCTACCGCAACCTCTGCGCCGGGCTCTCGATCGGCGACGCGCTGCGCAAGGCGCGCGTGGCCCTGAGCCGCGACCACGGCGAGGGGACGATCCTCTGGGGGGCCTACTGCCTCTACGGCGACCCCCACCACGTCTACTTCCCCGAGGGCGCCCAGGCCGCCGGCGAGCTCGATCCGCTGCCCGTGCTGGCGCTGGACCCGGAGGTGGCCCGAGGGGTCTACCACACCATCGAGGCCGCCCCGCTCCACGAGGCGATGCGGGCCACCTCCGAGGGGCTCGGCCTGAACCCCAGCTTGCGCAATGAGGCCGTGCTGACGCCGTCGAGCCTCGTCGGCGAGGGCGTCCGCGACCTGACCCGCGCGCTGAGGGTGGCGGCGGCCGTGGCGGTCACGCTGCTGCTCGTCGCGGTCGTCCACCAGACATGGAAGCAGCTCTCCGCGCGGGAAGTCGAGGAGACAGGCGCACTTGCGCTCCAGCCCGAGCCGCCCTCGTCGAGCAAGCCGGCGCTGCCGCTGGCCGTCGAGGAGATCCGCGAGCAGGAGGCCGTCGATCGCAGAGCGCCCCCGAAGATCAAGTTCGAGGCCCGCGCCCAGACCCGGAGCGCGCAGCGCGACGTGATCGAGGTCAGCGTCACGGAGGGGACGCGGCTGCACGGCGGCGACAACCTGCGGGTCTCGGTGCAGTCCGATCGGGACGCCTACGTGGCGCTCATCATGATCGACGGCAAGCACCGCCCCCAGCTGCTCTTCCCCCACCCCTCGGTCCGAACCCCCGCCGGGGACCACATCCCGGCCGGCGCGCGGGTCGAGCTGCCGGGGGCCGATCTGTGGTATCGCCTCGACAAGCAGCCCGGCGTCGAGACGCTGCTCCTGCTGGCCGACAAGAAGCCCATCGAGGGGCTCGGACCCTTCCTGGACGAGATCGCGGCGCTGGGCAAGGTGGCCCGCAGCCAGAAGGCCGAAAGCGGCGGCGTGGTGATCCGGGGCGTCGGCGGCGTGACGGCCGAGGGGCGCGCTGGCCGCGCCCGCCAGGAGCCCGGCGCGGTGCGCACCCGACAGCTCTCCGAGATCCAGGGGCTCGCCCGCGACCACGGCGTCGAGGTCATCCAGGCGATCACCTACGTCCACCTGCGATGATCGCCGGCGCTCCCTCGTCAGGCTCTCGGACCCGGAGCGTCGCTTGAGCGCGAGCCCGATCAGCCTCCGCCCCGCTGGGGGCCCCGTCGCCGCGCTGGGCGCCCTCGCGGTCCTCCTGGCCGGCTGCGCCGCCGGCCCCCCCTCGACGGCGGGCGTCTCGACCGCCGCGATCCTGGGCGGCTCGCCCGAGGACGGCTGCCGGGCCTTCTCCAACCCCGTGCGCCGCGCCCGCTGTGTGGCCTCCTGCCGCGCCGCCGGGGTCTCCTGCGCCACCTCGCCTTCGCTGATCGAGCGCCTGTCGCCGGATCTGGAGCGCGAGGCCGCGCTGTTGGGGGTCGAAGCCCGCCGCGCCTACCGCGCCGGCGACCTGCACGCCGCGCGCTCGGCGGCCACCCAGGCGCGCTCCACGCTGACGCTGATCGGCCACCGCTGGCAGAGCGCGCGGCTGATGACCCTGGAGGCGCGCGCGCTGCTCGATCTCGGCCGCCCAGCCAGCGCGCTGGAGATCGCCGCGGTCGGGCTGCCGATCCTCCGGGGGACCGGCGAGGCGCGCGAGGCGCTGATCCTCCACCTCGTGCGCGGGCTCGCGATGCTCGATCTTGGGGACGCGGCGGGCGGCCTGGGCGAGCTGGCCGAGGCCGACGGGCTCCGACTGGAGATGACTCAACTCCGCCTCGACGACGCACCGCAGCCGGGCCAGGGGCGCCTTGTCGATGTCTATCGTGTTGATAACGTTGAACATTCTGATCTGTCCGGCGCCGATGCGGTCGACGCCGCCGCTGACGAGGAGCTGGCCGACATCGATCTGATGCTGGCGCGGCTGGCGGCGCGGCTGGGGCGCCTCGACATGGCCTCGGCTGCGCTTGATCGCGCCGAGGCGAGCCTCCGGGGCGGGGGACCGGCTCGCCTCGCGGCGGGGGTCCACGACGGCCGGGGCGCGCTGCTCCACATGAGGGGCCAGCTGGCCGGGGCGCTTGCCGAGCGCGGCCTCGCGCTGTCGATCAAGCGCCACGCGGGCGATCGGGCGGGGGTCGCGCGGCAGCTCCTGGCGCTCTCTCGCCTCTTCATGGATCTGGGCCACCTGGACGTGGCCTACAGGCTGGCCAGTCAGGGCGCGTCGCTGTCGGCGGACGAGGGGCTGCTGGCCGAGCAGGCCTCGGCCGATGTCTTGATGGGGCGGATCGCCGAGGAGCTTGGCGGCCCTCAGGAGGCCGCGCGCGGCTACCTCCAGGCGCTTGAGCGCGGGCCCGAGGCGCTGCCTGCGGGCTCGGGGGATCGCTTCTGGGCCGAGGCGGGGGTCTGGAGGCTGTGCAGGAGGGGGGCCTGTGACCCTGTCGAGCCGATGTTGCCGGCGATGCCGACGCGGCTCGGGGGGCGCCTGGACCTGCCTGGGCCGCCGCTGACGCCGGACGCGGTGCTGGCCTCGGCGCTGGTGGCGCGCGAGCGGCTCTCGCGGGGGCAGCGGGAGGGCGCTGCGGCGCTGCTTGAGGGCATCGAGGCGCTGATGACGATCCCGCTGCCGCCGGCCTCCTCGTGGCGGGTTCACCACATCCTGGGGCTGACATGGCGGGAGCTCGGGGACGTCTTGAGGGCCAGGGGTCACCTGACGATCGCGCACGACCAGCTCGAGGCCCTTCAGAGCGGCCTGGATGTTCACTTGCTGAGGCAGGATCTGTCGATCCAGCGCCGTCAGGTCTACGAGGACCTCATCGACACGTGCGTCGGGCGGAGCGCCCCTGCGCCGCCTTCGAGCGACGTGTGGCAGGCGCTGGCGGTCGCCGAGCAGATGAAGGCGCGGGGCCCCGTGGAGCTGGTGTCGGACACGGCGCCGAGGGGGCCGTCGAGCCGAGGGGCGCGGCTTGTCCGGCACGCGCGGGTCGCCAGAGCCTTGATGGAGGAGCTCCAGAGCGCCTCGGGGGAGGGGGTCTGGGAGTCGACGCCGACGGTGGCGAGGTTGTGCGAGGTGTGGTCGGGGCTGCGCTGGGGAGAGGGCAGCGCGACGGATGAGGGCCGCCCTCCGCTGCCCCCGGGTGCGCTGCGGGCGAGCCTGCAAGGCTTGTTGCCTGAGCGCGTGGTTTTGCTGAGTTATTTGATCGGGGAGGGGCGCAGCTACCTGTGGGTCATCACGAGCGGCGGCGTCCGCCTGCACCACTTGCCGGGCCGGGAGCGGATCGAGCCGGCGGTGGAGCGGGCGCTTCAGGCGATGCTCAAGATGGACATGAGGGGGGAGGTGGAGTACGCCGAGCACCTGGCGTCGAGCCGCGCGTTGGCCGAGATGGTCCTGGCGCCAGCGCTGGCCGACTTGAAGGGGGTTGATCGGATCATCGTCGCAGCGGACGGGTCGCTCAGAGGGTTGCCCTTCGCCGCGCTGGTCGTCGGTGACGGCGAGGTCGCCGGGGAGCTTGAGGCGCCGACCTACCTGGTGGAGAGGGCGGCGCTGACCCAGGTGCCCTCGGCGGGCTTCTGGGCGGCGCTGGCGTCGAGAGATCCGGCGCGGTGGTCGGGGGACAGGCCGGGCTTTCTGGCGGTCGGAGATCCTGAGCGCGTGTCCGCCGACGCGACCGCGCTGGACGTGCGGGTGGAGTTCCACGACGGCAGCGTGACCTTCGTGACGGACGCGAGGCCCTCGGTGGCCTTCGAGCCGCTGGCGCACGCGCGCGAGGAGATCCGGGCGGTGGTCCGGATCCTCAAGCCTGAGCGCGCCCGCGTGCTGATCGGGGATGGCGCGACGGAGGAGGCGTTTTTCTCCAGCGATCTCAAGGGGATGCGCCACCTCCACTTCGCCACCCACGGATTGACGGACGTCAGGCCGCTGCTGCCCGAGGAGTTGTCGCGGCGGCTGGGGCCGGCGGCGATAGAGCGGCTCGTGCGCTCGGAGCCGGCGTTGGTCTTCAGCGCGGCGTCGGGGGAGGGCGGCGACGGGCTGCTGCGCCTGGAGGAGATCATGGGGCTGGAGCTGGGCGCGGACCTGGTCGTGCTGTCGGCGTGTTCGACGGGGCGGGGCGGGCGAGACATGGGCGAGTCGGCCGACGGCCTGGCGAGCGCCTTTTTGTACGCGGGCAGCCGCCGTGCGGTGGCGAGCCTGTGGAGCGTGGCCGATCGTCAGACGAGCGCGCTGATGGCGCTGCTCTACCAGGGGCTCAAGCGGGGGGTGGCGCCGGATGAGGCGCTGCGTCAGGCGCAGCTGCGCCTCCTCAGGGGAGGGCCCGGCAAGGAGGGGGGAACGCGGGGCGTGGAGGGGATCACGTCGGAGGCGCCAGAGGCTCGCCGGGGGGGAACGCGGCGGTCGGCGCGGCTGTCGCCTTATTATTGGGCGCCCTTCGTCATCGTGGGGGACTGAGGGAGGCTTTGGCGCGGCCGCGATCCGGCCAGCGCACGGGGGCGCTCTTTGGATCTCGGGCGAGTCGCCCTACTCGGCCTTGTCGTCCTCGGCCTTGTCGCCCTCGGCCTTGTCATCCTCGGCCTTGTCGCCTTCGTCGGCCTTGTCGCCGCCGCCGGAGCATTCACAGGAGTCGCCGACGGTGCAGGACATCGCGCCGTCCTTGCCGGACAGATCGACCTTCTTGAAGCCGACCAGCTTGTAGCCCTCGCAGGTGACCTTGAAGCCGACTTCGATGTCGCTGACGTTCATGTCCTTGCAGGTGTAGGACACGGTGGTCATGTCGGCGTTCTCGCTCTTGAGCAGGCAGTCCTTGTTGTCCTCGTTGAAGCCTTCGATAAAGCCCTTGCGGCCCTCCGTGGTCTGGAGGGCGTCGCCGCAGCTTCCGCAGCAGCCGGACAGGGTGAGGCCGATGGAGGAGAGCGCGACGACAAATACGACGAAGGTTGTGAGCTTCATGATATTGACCTCATGGGTGGTCGAGGGCCGTTTTTAAAGTGGACGAGATGTCCCCTGAACACAAAGCAAGCTAGTTCAGGTGGACAAGAAACGCAAGCGCCCGGGCGGCGACTTGACACCCCCGGCGGGGCCTTGCCACAGTGAACGCCGGGGGAGGCGCGTCGGCGCGCTCAGCTCAAGATCGAGGTGTGGTGACGTCGGGGTGGGACGAAGCCGAGGTGGGACGATGTCGAAATGGACGACGTCGAGGTGGGGTGATGTGGAGGTCGGGGTGAAGGAGAGCCGGCGTGGGTGGCTGCTGCCTTGCGTCGTCGTCCTGTGGGCGGCGGCGTTGTGGGGGGCGGTGGGCTGCGGCGAGGACCAGGAGATTCCGAAGGAGGAGGCGCTGCGCATCGAGGGGGTCTTCCGGGCGGGGTTGCGCTCGCCGGAGCCCTACATGCGGGCCGAGACGGTCAGGGCGATCGGGGTGACGGGCAGCCCGAAGCTCTCGGGCTTGCTGGTCGAGGCGCTGGCCGACGAGACGCCGCTGGTGCGCGGCAGCGCGGCGTTGAGGTTGTCGCGCTACGATCTGGACAGGGCTCAGAGCCACATCGTTGGCGTGTTGACGGGGGAGGACGAGTGGGCGCGGCGCATCGTCGTGCGGGAGGTGCTCAGGGGGCAGGGCGGCGACAAGCTGCACGACGCGGTGGTGTCGATCGCGCTGCGGAGCGAGGATCCTGTCGTGCGTCAGCGGGCGCTGGAGTACGGGTTGATCGCGCAGTTGAACCTGGAGCCGGACGCGACCCGGCGCGACAGAGAGTTGATCCCGAAGTTGTCGGAGGTGGTCAACGATCCTGATCCGGTCATCGCCGGGCTGGCGCTGTCGGCGCTGCACCAGCAGGGCCACAAGGCTCGCTTCCAGGCGCTGCTCCGCGAGACGACGACGGGCTCGATCAAGGATCAAAAGCGGGCGCTGCGGGTGCTGTCCGAGGCTCACCTGCCCGGCACCCACGAGCACCTGAAGGAGTTGGAGGGGCTGGGCGAGGGCAAGCGCCGGAAGGAGGTGCTGGTGGGCCTGACCTCGTTGGGGGAGAAGGCGTGGATGGACGAGCTTCGGGAGGAGCTCTCGGGGGCGGACGCGGCCACGACCTCCCACATCATCCGGGCGCTGGGGCGCAACGACTCCCACCAGGCGCTGCGGATCATCAGGCCCTACCGCGAGGACAGCCGCAAGGAGGTCCGCGTGTGGGTCTACCGGTCGCTGGGTGGGAACCCGAACGCGGACGCGAGCGACTTCAAGAGGGGTTTGCAGGACGAGGATCCCGAGGTGGCCATCGAGGCGCTGCGCGGGCTGTTGAAGGTGGCGCCGACCTTCACGCCGACGGTCGCGCGCGAGCTGTTGAAGGACGAGGTTCAGCGCACGCGGATCCTGCAGGTGCTCATCTCGGCGCTCCACGCCGTCGAGGTCGACGGCCACGTCGAGGAGCTCGACAGGCTGGAGTCCCAGCTCCAGGGTCTTGAGGAGGATCTGCTGGGGATGCTCGGCGATCCGGCGCCCTTCGTGCGGGCCTCGGCCGCGGAGTTGATCTTCAAGCGCCGCGATCCGATGGTGCTCTATGAGACGCTCAAGGAGCCGCGCGTGGAGGTGACCTACGCGCTGCTTGACGCGCTGGCCAAGTCGCCGCCGGCCCAGGCGCCCTTGAGCCACCTGGCCTTCTTCAAGCGCTTTGACGACGCGGAGCTGGAGAGCTTGAGGATCATCTCGGCGGCGGGGATCTGGAACGCCTACCGGGTCGCGGAGGCGCTGCAGTCAGGGGGCTAGGCCGACGTCGACGGGATCGGCCTCGTCCAGCAGGGCCTGGGCGATCCGTGCGGCCTCGCTGTCGGGGGCGTCCTCGGTGATCCGCCGCAGCAGGGCTCGGAAGGCGCGGTCGTCGCCGCGATCGCGGGCCTTGAGGGCTTGTTCGAGCGTGGCCTGCGGGCTCAGGTCGAGGGGTCGGCCGGTGGCGGCCCAGCAGCCTGGGGTCAAGGCGAGGGTCAGCGCCAGCAGGATCGCGGCAGCGCGCGTGTTCATGGTTGAAGTTGGTCCCTTGCTCTGGCCGATGTACTACTGTAAGGCGTGGGCGCGTGTGCTCGCCTGTCCAGCAGGAGGGTGGCCCGAGGGGCGATGCGGCGTCAAGCCTGGTCATGGTGGCGTGAAGATGGAGCCGAGTCGACGATGAACGATGTGCTTGTCTACCTCGGCAGCGACGTGAAGCGTGTGCGGTGCGGGCTGGCCGAGGCGGGCGCGCTCGATTGGGCGGTGGACGGCCAGGGGGCCTCCGGCATCGGTCACGAGGACGAGAGCCGGGTGTTGCTGCGCAAGCGCCCCCAGCGGTGCCCGGGGTCGGAGGTGCTCGGCCAGACGCTGGGGGACTTGAGGACGCGGGCCTTCATCGCGCAGGGCGGCAGCCTTGAGCTTGCCAGGACGCCCGAGAACACCCAGCCCTTCCGCTTCCGCCACCTGCTCTTCGCCATGAGCGGTTCGCCGCCGGCTCTGGGGCCTCGGCGGGCGGAGATCATGGCCGGGCTGCCGGACTTCCTCACGCGCAATGTGCAGGGTCAGAGCGAGGCGGAGCTGGTCTTTCACCGCTTCCTGACGCACTTGAAGGACACAGCCCACCTCGACTGGCCCGTGGTGGACATCGAGGCCGGGCGCGAGGCGCTGGCGCGGGTCGCCGGAGAGCTCGACGTCTGGGCGGCGCAAGACGGGGAGCCGCCGCCGCGGGTGGCGATGTCGGTGGTGACGAGCAGGGTGTTGCTGGGGGCGAGCCTCGGCGCGCCGATGTGGATGCGCTCCACTTCGGGGATAGACGCGTGCGCGCCCTGCGGTCATGGGGTTGGTTGGGTCGGCGTGGCGCCGCGCCGGGTCTCGCACCCGGATTACCGGGCGCTCTGGCTGCGCACGGGCGCCGCGCAGGCGCCGGAGGGCTTCGAGGCGATCCCTGCCGGAGGGTTCGTCGGCGTGGACGCGCGCTGGGAGGTGGTGCGTCGGCCCTTGCGGTGATCGGCGCCAGAGGCGCGCGGTTGTTCAGGAATCTGGCGCGATGGGCCGCCCTCGGCGGCCTCGGTCCCTCCAATCAACCAGCGCTCTAGAAGTCGCGGCTGAGTCGCACCAGGGCGCCGCCGGAGGAGGGGTCGACGAAGAGGCCGACGTCGGTGGCGGGTGCCTCGGGCTTGGAGGGCTCCAGCGCGGGCTCGCCGGTGACGGCGTCGAGGATGATCAGGGCCAGGCCCGAGGAGAGCAGGACGGCGCCGCCGGCGAGCAGGACGGCGCCGGGGCCGGTGGTTTCGAAGACCTGGGGGCACTCGTTGACGGCGCCCTCGGCGCAGGTCGTCAGCCCGTCGATGGCCAGCAGGTAGCCGCCGGTGCCGGCGGCGCCGGCGCCGAGGACCGCCAGGGTCCAGCCGACGCCGGGGTGGTGGATGCCGACGATCTCGGCCTCGTCGCTGGGCTGCTCGACGGGGGAGGTGGCCTCGGTGGCGATCCTGGACATGTGAAGCCGCAGCATGATGGGGCCGGAGGCCTTGTCGCCGACGACGAGCTCGGCGTCGAGGGGCTCGAAGCCCTCGGCGGCGGCGCGGATGCGGTAGTTGCCGGGCTTGAGGCTGCGCGTGGCGGTGCCGACGCCCAGGGGCATGTCGCCGAGCGAGAGGGAGGCCTGGGCCGGTACGACGACGACGTCGACCGTGGTCATCGGGCCTTGGGGCGCGGGGTCCTCCTTGGGGGGGTCCTTCTTGGGGGGGTCCTTCTTGGGGGGGTCCTCCTTGGGGGGATCCTTCTTGGCGATCTCGGGCAGGGTGACGCGGGTCAAGGCGAGAGAGACGGTGTCCTTGAAGGCCTTGAGGGCCTCGTCCTCGGTGCAGATCTCGCAGGAGCCCTGCTCGGCCAGGACGATCTTGCCGGTGGTCAGATCGTGGAAGGTGATCTTGAAGTCGTAGATCTGCGCCTCGCCGGTGGCGACGGCGGTCAGGCCGAGGGGGATGCCGGTGAGCTGCCCGATGCGCAAGAGGCAGTCCTCGGTCTCGCAGCCGGCCAGGGCGGGGCTCTTCTCCAGGAGGAGCTCGCGCATCTTGTCGGGGGAGATGGGGCGCAGGGATCGGCTGTCGGCGCGCAGTGCGCCCTCGATGATCTTCTGGAGATCGTTGCTGAGGGCGGCGGGGATGTCGCCGCGCGACTCGACGCGCAGGACGCCGATGGGCGCCTGGGTTTGCTGGGCGTGGGCCGCCGAGGCGACCAGCCCCAGCGTCAAGAGCGCAGCGAGCGCGCCGGCGAGGGTGTTCGGGGAGGTGGAGTTGCTCTGGGGTGACATCTTCTCTACTCGACGGTCACATTTTCAAGGGCGCTCCGCCAACAAGGCGGCCAACGACAAAGAGCGCCGCGGTTGATCGCGGTGGTGGGCGGCTGGGTTCTTACTAGTATATAAGTGGGCAGGCCGCAAGCTTGACACTCAGGGGCCGCTTTTCTAATGTTTGAGTCACGCGAGGACGGCGATCTCCCAGCGTCAACATCTCAAGATGTCCCCCGCCTCCTCGATCGGATCAGGGCGAAGGCCCGATCAGAGTGGGGTGACGCGGGCACCACATATGAAGAGGCATTCATGCGAGACCATAGGGGCATCAAGTTGAGTGAGCGGTTGCGCCCGTCAGGGCTGTGTGTGGCGGCGGCGTGCCTCGCGGCGCTCCTGTCGGGCTGCCCGGCCGAGGAGGCGACCCCCAACGGCCCGCACAGGATCAGCGTGGCCGCGACGCCGTCCTCGGGGGAGGTCAACGGCCCGGCGGTGACGATCTCGGTCACGGTGCTGGGTCCGGACGGCTCTCCGCTGGCGGCCGGCAGCAGGGTGGACTTGATCGAGTTTGGCTGCGTGGACGCCAACAGCCCCGCGGTGGGCCTCTTTGACGACCAGCAGAGCGGCGACTGCGGCCGGACGACGCGGACCGTGACGGGCTCCAACGGCGCGCTGAGCGCCAGCTTCCGGTGCGTGCGCGAGGGGACGACGCGGTTGCTGGCGGCGCCGACGGGGATCTCCGACCCGCCCGGCGAGACCACGGTGACCTGCAACCCCGGCCCGACGGGCCAGTGGTCCGTCACGACGATCGTCAAGGCCGACGGGATCCTGGAGGTGGGCTCGAACATCATTGCCATCGAGGCCACGGCGGTCCAGGACGACGGGACGACCCCGGCGCCGGCCGGGACCAAGCTCAAGGTGTCCATCGAGTCGGGCACGTCGATGGAGCTCAACAGCGCCGCGGTCGCCTCGACGAACGCCCAGGGCGTGGCGGGCTTCAACTTCAAGACCACCAGCGAGGAGGGCGAGACGGTCATCAAGGTCGAGTTCTCGGACGCGCGCTTCGGGACCGGGGCCTCGCAGAGCTTCCGGGTCAGGCCGCCCTCGGACACGCGCGACACGGCCCTGGAGGTCGAGGTCCGGCGCGACAACCTCATCGTCGAGGGCGCCGAGCGCACGGTGCTGGCCGACGATCAGGACGCGCTGACGATCGAGGCGGAGATGATCGCGCCGGCCGGGGCTGACTTCAGCGTCGAGGGCCAGCCGGTGACCTTCAAGGTGACCAGCGGCCCCGGCTTCTTCGAGGGCGGCGTGCGAGAGACCCAGATCAACACCGACAACAACAACCGCGCCTCGATCCGCTTCATCGGCGGCGACGCGCCCGGCACGGCCTTGATCGAGATTACGGCCACGGACCCGAACCCTGAGCTGGTCGATGAGAAGACCCTGACCCAGAACATCTCGATCAACGTCAACTCGCTGGGCTTCATCGAGTTCGTCTCGATCAACCCCAACGTCCTCTACGTCAAGGGCAGCGGCCAGAATGAGACGGCGCTGGTCACCTTCCGGGTGATGGACACCAATCGCCAGCCCCTCGAAGGCATGACCGTCCGCATGGCGCTGCCCTCCAACCCCCTCGGCGGCGTCTCGCTGACCGACACCCAGCCCCAGAGCGACGAGAACGGCGTCGTGGCCACCACGATCGTCACCGGCCGCAGCACCGGCGCGGTCAACGTCACCGCCACGGCGCAGCTCGGCAGCATCCGGCTGGAGGCGCCCAGCTCCTCCATCCCGGTCGTCGGCGCCCGCCCCACCCGCAACGCCTTCAACCTGCAGTGCGAGTTCCTCAACATCGGCGGCTTCATCGGCCGTCAGGGGGATCGCATTACGGTCAACAACCAGTACGCCTGCTCCTCGACCCTCTTTGATCGCTTCGGCAACCCCATCGGCGTCTCCCAGCGCCTGACCTACCTGTCCGAGGGCGGCAACATCATCTCCCCCCAGACCTCCGTCGAGTGGGACACGGCCTCGACCCCCAACGCGCCGCCGGACAACGTCGGCCGCGTCGCCGCCCCCTACTCCCCGGCCGGCGAGCCGCCCTGCGACGTCGATCCCGACCAGACCCGCTCGGAGCCCTTCCTGCTCTTCGGCTCGGGCGAGTGCAGCCCCCTGCAGAACAACTGCCCGCGGCGCTCCCAATCCGAGTGCTCGCGCAACCCCCGCGACGGCCTCGTCACCATCGTCGCCATCACCACCGGCGAGGAGGCCTTCAACGACTTCAACAACAACGGCGAGTACGACGCGGGCGAGCCCTTCTGGGATCTCGGCGAGCCCTTCCTGGACGTCAACGACAACAACACCTTCGAAGAAGGCGAGAACTTCCGCGATCTTGCCAACGAGCAGGAGCCCCAGGGCAACGCCCAGTACGACGGCCCCAACGGCGTCTGGGACGCCAACACCACGATCTGGACCTCCACCAACCTCCTCTTGAGCGGCGATCCCGTCGTCCAGCAAACCAGCAACAACAACTCCGAGCCCTTCTCCGTCTCGGGCTTCGGCTTCGACGCCGCCGACCCCAACTCGACCATCCTGCCGGGCGAGCTCTACGAGGTCACCGATACCACCGTCGTCTTCGGCGTCCGCTGGCAGGACGCCAACCTCAACGTCCTGAACCGCTCGGCCTCCTACGCCGTCGAGCTGGTCGGCGACGCCACCGGCATCACCCTCGACTCCCTCTCGGTCGCCCAGCCCTCCCCCCAGATGGGCTTCAGCGTCGAGTACACCACCATCGAGCTGGAGGATGACGTCAACACCTACGCCACTCGCCTGCGGAGCATGGACCAGAACTTCTACCCCTTCAGAGCCCGCGTGACGGTCAACCCCGAGACCTCCAGCGGGAGCATCACCGTGCGCTACTCCGTCACCTACCAGACCTCCCCGGGGGCCGGAACCACCAACACTGTCTTCTACGACTTCCCGCTGCGCTTTGTCCCGGGAGAGTAGCACCCCTTGGCCACCCATCAGGACGCGCCCATCGGCGTATTTGACTCCGGCGTCGGCGGCCTGACCGTCACCCGCGCCCTCGTCGACAGGCTCCCGCGCGAGTCCATCCTCTACTTTGGCGACACCGCCCGCGTCCCCTACGGCAACAAGTCCCCCGAGACCATCCGGCGCTACGGCCTCAACGTCACCGCCCACCTCCGGGCCGCCGGCGTCAAGGCCATCGTCGTGGCCTGCAACACCGCCAGCGCCTTCTCGCTCGACGCCATCCGGCTCGCCGGGGACCGGCTCGTCGGGGACATCCCCGCAGGGGACCAGCTCGCCGGGGACCGTCTCGACGGGGACCGGCTCGACGGGGACCGGCTCGACGGGGACATCCCCGCCGGGAGCATCCCCGTCCTGGGCGTCATCGAGCCCGTCGCCCGGATCGCCGCGCTCCGCTCCGCCTCGCGCTCCATCGGCGTCATCGGCACGCGCGGCACCGTCACCTCCGGCGCCTACACCCGCGCCCTGCTCGCTCTCGACCCCGGCCTGACCGTCCAGGCCCACCCCTGCCCGCTCTTCGTCCCGCTGGCCGAGGAGGGCTGGCTCAAGGGCTCCGTCCCGCGCGAGATCGCCCGATCGTACCTGGCCCCCTTCGCCGACACCGACGTCGACACCCTCATCCTCGGCTGCACCCACTACCCATTGCTGCGCGAGGTCATCCAGGCCGCCATCGACGAGATCGTCGGCCGCCCCATCCTCGTCCTGGACTCAGCCCTGGCCACCGCCGCCGAGCTCCACGACCTCCTCGACGCCCAAGGGCTGCTCAGGCCCGCCGAGGGCGGCCCGGAGCCCGTCCACCGCTGCCTCGTGACCGACTCCGTGGCCGCCTTCCACCCCATCGCCGAGCGCTTCTTCGGCGCGCCGCTTGGCCGCGTCGAGCACGTCGATCTCTGATCCGGGTGTGGAGCAGGCCGTGATCGTGGGGCGAGCCTGCGACAAAGCATCGGCGCGCTGGCCTCCGCAGGCGCAGGGCCGCCGCCCTCGCGCCCGGGGCGGCCAGCGCGCTCCCTGCGCCCAGGCGCGCGCACCCAGGTCGACGGCGAGCGCCGCTCGGGAAGGCCCTCAGGCCGCCGAGGGGGCGCAGGAGCCTCGATAGAGGTTCATCCCCCAGTCCACGCCGACGATCTCGCCCTCCTCCATGTCGATCCACGTGTTGTCGCCCTGGAGCGACTCGCTCGACAGGATGAGGTGGTTGACCTTGCCCGTGATCGTGGGCGCCTCGCACTCCGGCGACAGGAAGGGGCACTGATCCCTGTCCATGCAGCGCGCCTTGTAGGTGCTGAAGAGCAGCGGCATGTTCGAGCGCACCGCGACCATCGTGTTGCCCTCCGTCACGATGATCGTCAGCTTGCTGCGCTCCTCCTGGCCGGGGCCGTCGGCGATGGCGCGGGTCTGCTCGATCGTCTCGGCGAGCGCCTCGACGACGGCCTCGATCGGGGCGCCCTTGCGGTGCAGGTCCGTGCGCCGCGCCAGGCGGCTCAAGAAGAGGTAGAAGAGCACCTCGCTGTCGGTGTCCCCGAGGATGTAGCGCCGGAGCTCCGGCGCGATCTCGGCTCTGAGCTTGTCGCGCACCTGCGCGTAATTGTTGATCTCTCCGTTGTGCGCCATCACCCAGCTGCCGAACTGGAAGGGGTGGGCGTTGAGCAGGTTGATGTCCCCGACGGTGGCCTTGCGCAGGTGCGCCAGCACCGTCTGGGAGGACACGACGCCGCTGACCCGCTTGAAGATCTGATCCTCCATCGCCGTGTGGGCGCTCTTGATCACGTGCGGCGCCCCTCCGACGTAGTACGCCACCCCCCAGCCGTCCGGGTGGCGCTGGCTCTGGATCATCAGGGCGTTGTCCGCCGCCAGGAGGCTGCGGTGGACCTGCGACTGGATCACGGAGCGAAAGCCAAAGAGCCTGCACATATGGACCTTGTCTCCCAGTGTCGATCCCAGATTGATCCCTTCGGGTCGTCGCGAGGGCGCGTCCGGCGCCGCTCACCCCCCGAAGTTGATCCCGGAGGGGTTGCTGCTGTCCTTGTTGGGCGGCGGCGGGTCCCTCAGGATCACGAAGCCGCCCAGCATCAGCGCGCCGGCGCCGCCCAGCGCGATGCCCCAGTCCGGGTGGCCGGCGATGATCAGCCCGACGACGATCGCGACGATCGCGACGATCGCGCCGATGAGGACCTCTCTGGGCAGGGCCTTGACGCGAGGCTTCGGGGCGACCCCTGGCGCCGTCGGCGGCTCGTAACCCGGCAGCTCGCGCTCTCGGCCCAGATGGCATTTCTTGAACTTCTGGCCGCTGCCGCAAGGGCAAGGGTCATTGCGGTTGATGTCCATCGCGTGCTCCGTGGTGTTCGTCTGGCAGGTGTGGTATGGACCTGCGCCCTGTCACTTCATCACAACAATGGTGCTTCATGTCAAACCAGACCATCATCACCGATAAGGCAGTCTCCATCAGCTACATCCTCAAGAATGACGAGGGCGAGGTGCTTGACGTCGCCTCACCCGACGATCCGATGTGGTTCTTGCAGGGCGCCGGCTCGCTGCTGCCCGCCGTCGAGGCCGCGCTGGAGGGCAAGAAGGTCGGCGACACGCTCGCCCTGACGCTCAGCGCCGAGGAGGCCTACGGCGAGTACGACGCCAACAAGGTGCGCGAGGTGCCGCGCGACGCCTTCCCCGACGACTTCGAGCTTGAGGTCGGCATGCCCTTCATGATCGACGCCGACGGCGACATGGGCGACCACCCCTGGTTCATCACCGACATCGAGGGCGACACCGTCGTCATGGACGGCAACCACCCGCTGGCCGGCCAGGGCCTGGAGTTCGAGATCGTCGTCGAGGACATCCGCGACGCCGATCCCGAGGAGCTTGACCACGGCCACGTCCACGGCGCCGGCGGCCACCACCACCACTGATCCCGTCAGGCGCGGCGCGCCCCGACGACGCTGGCGACCCGCTCAGGCTCTCAGTCCGCCTTCAGGCCGCTGGGCCTGGCGAGAAGGCGATGCGGAGAACGCGGGCGATGAGGAGGAGGAAGGCGATGACTGAACACGCGGTGGTGATCGCAGGGGGCGGCCCGACCGGGCTGATGTTGGCCGGCGAGCTGGCCTTGGCGGGGATTGACGTCGTCATCGTCGAGCGCCGCGCCAGTCAGGCGCTCGACGGATCGCGCGGCGGGGGGCTCCACGCTCGGACCATCGAGGTGCTCGATCAGCGGGGCATAGCGCACCGATTCCTCTCGGCTGGGCAGGTGATGCAGGTTCAAGGCTTCGCCCTGATCCCCCTGGTCATCAGCGACTTCCCCACCCGCCACAACTACGGGCTCGCGCTCTGGCAGAGCCTCTTCGAACCCATCCTGGCCGACTGGGTCGCTGAACTCGGTGTCCCGATCCTGCGCGGTCGCGAGGTGGTGGGCATGGCTCAAGACGACCTGGGCGTTGACGTCGAGATCTCCGAAGGCGAGCCGCTCCGGGCCGAGTATCTCGTCGGCTGCGACGGAGGGCGCAGCCTGATCCGCAAGGCCGCCGACATCGACTTCGTCGGTCTGGATCCCTCGACGAGCTGGATGATCGCCGAGGTCGAGATGGACGGGGAGCCGGAGCTCGGCATCCGTCGCGACAGCATCGGCCAGCACGCCCTCGGTCGAAGGCAGGAGGGGGAGCCGATCCGGGTCGTCCTGACGGACCGGCGCGTCGACCATACGGGCGAGCCCGGCATGAGCGATCTGCGCGAGGCGCTCGTGGCCGTGTACGGCACGGACTTCGGGCTCCGCAGCGCCGGCTGGATCTCCAGGTTCACCGACATGACGCGGCAGGCGGTCTCCTACCGCCGCGGCCGTGTGCTGCTGGCCGGGGACGCCGCGCACGTCCACCCCCCGCAGGGCGGCCAGGGCCTCAACACCGGCGTCCAGGACGCCGTGAACCTGGGTGGGAAGCTGGCCCAGGGGGTCCATAAGACCGCGCCCGAGGTCCTCCTGGACACCTACCACGCCGAGCGGCACCCGGTCGGCGCCCGGGTCCTCCACAACACCCTGGCGGCGGTCGCGCTCAGCAGCCCCGGCGATCGCCACAAGGCCCTGCGCGACATCATGGCCGACCTGCTGTGCATGGAAGCGCCGCGCAAGCGCCTCGCTGGGATGCTCTCTGGCCTCGACATCCACTACGACCTCGGCCAGGGACACCCGCTGCTCGGGCGGCGCATGCCCGACCTCGATCTGCACACCCACGACGGCCCCACGCGGGCCTTCACCCTGCTCCACGAGGCCCGGCCCGTGCTCCTGAACCTCGCCGAGCCTGGCGGCTTCGACCTCTCTCCCTGGGCCGATCGCGTCCGCCTCGTCGAGGCCAGGCACGATGGCCCGTGGGCGCTCCCGGTCCTCGGCCAGATCCCTGCCCCTCGGGCCGTGTTGATCCGGCCTGACGGGCACGTCGCCTGGGCAGGAGATCTCGCCGACCCGGCGCTGCCTCAAGCTCTGGTGACCTGGTTTGGGGCGCCAACGCCGGCTCCTGAGGATCCCAGACCGGGTCGACATTGATGCGCCCCGTCTGGCCCGTGGTCGGGGCCGAGGTGTTGACGGGGCCGCGGGAGTGATGTCTTGTGTGGCCAGCGACCGCGCGGAGCGGTGGTTTTAAAGACGAGCTTTGCATGGCGGAAGGATTTCAGGGGGAGGTGATGGTGGACGATCCGGGGCAGGACAGAGGCGCGCCGCCTCAAAGTCCGTCGAGTCGGTTGCCTGGCTACTTCAAGCTCAGCGTCGACGAGCGGGTCGCGCTGCTGGTCGAGCAAGGGCGGATCACCTCGGCGGATCAGGCGCTGCTGCGCGCGGAGCTGGCCAGCTTCCCCCACGCCGTGGCCAACTCGATGGTCGAGAACGTCATCGGGGTCTACGGCCTGCCGCTCGCCCTCGGGCTCAACTTCCTGATCAACGGCCGCGATTACGTCGTGCCGATGGTCGTCGAGGAGCCCTCGGTGGTCGCGGCCGTCAGCCACACCGCCCGGATCGTCCGCGAGGCGGGCGGCTTCGAGGTCGAGACGGACCCCTCGGTCATGATCGGGCAGGTCCAGATCGTCGGCTGCCCCGATCCCCAGGGCGCGCAGGTCGCGCTGATGGAGGCCCGAGGCCAGATCCTGGCGCTGGCCAACGCCCTCCAGCCCAACCTCGTGGCCCGCGGCGGCGGCGCCCGCGACATCGAGGTGAGGATCCTCGGGGAGGGCGGCTCGCGCTTCACCACCATGCTCGTCCTGCACCTCCTGGTCGACACCCGCGACGCGATGGGCGCCAACCTCATCAACACCATGGCCGAGGGCGTCGCCCCCATGGTCGAGGCCCTCACCGGCGGCACCGTCCACCTGAGGATCCTCTCCAACCTCGCCGATCGGCGCCTCGTCCGGGCGCGCTGCCGCATCACCCCCGAGCTGCTGGCCTGGAAGGGCTTCAGCGGTCAGGAGGTCGCCCGTGGGATCGCCTGCGCCAGCGAGTTCGCCGAGCTGGACCCCTACAGAGCCGCGACCCAGAACACGTGCGTGATGAAGGGCATCGACGCCTTGGCGCTGGCAACCGGCTTCGACTGGCGCGCCTTGGAGGCCGGCGCCCTCGCCTTCTGCGCCCTGGGCGGCGGCTACGGCCCCATGGCTACCTGGCGGCT
>SYOX01000309.1 GCA_005804885.1 Pseudomonadota bacterium | reverse complement strand
GTCGGTCGCAGGCCAGCGCACGGCCCAGGTCGACACCAGGGGGCGTGAAAACCCCAATCCACAGGCCCACTTCGACGCGCGGATCCTGCCTTGCGATCCGCTGTAGGCCGCCCGCGGGCCTGCGACCGCCAGGGCGCAGCCCACCCCGCGCTTCCAGCCCCACCCGACGAGCCCGTCCCCCCTTGTGGGGGGCGGTGCGAGGAGCGTGGGGCGCTCGTCGAGCGTGGGGCGATCGTCGAGCGTGGGGCGATCGTCGAGCGTGGGGCGGTGCCAGGGGCGTGCGGCGCATGAAGACCCCTTGCGCCCCGGATGATGCGTCACCACCTTGCCCCAGCCCCGCCGCCCCCGCGCCGTCGGCAGCCCCGGAGAAGCCACCATGAACGCACTCGCCCCTGTCGGCCTGGACGCCCTCGCTCGTCCCAGCGCCGTCCCTGAACGCAAAGATCCCGACGTGCTGCGCTGGCGCTTCCCCGAGGCGGTCGCGCCCTGGACCCTCGTGGGCGCCTCCCGCGCGGCGCTGTCGACCGGCTTCTGCATCCCCGAGATGGACTGGCTGCTGGACGCCGGCGTCCTGGTCCACGACCAGCGGCCAAGCCACATCTTCGTCTCGCACACCCACTCCGACCACGTCCACCAGCTGCCCAGGATCAAGTCCCGGCGAAAGCCCCCGCTGATCACCCTGCCCCACCTCTCCGTGCCCCTGCTCGAAGACTGGTTCAGGACCTCCCAGGCGCTGACCTTCGGCGCCCAGATCGACGACGAAGAGCTGCTCGAGCGCTCGTACGATCTTCTGGGGGTGGCGCCCGGCGACAGCCTCCGGATCGCGCGCGGTCGGGTGATCTCGCAGGTCGATGTGGTGGCCTGCGATCACGCGATGGACTGCGTCGGCTACCTCTTCTCCGAGATCAAGCTGCGGCTCAAGGACGAGTTCGCCGGCCTGCCCGGCGCGCAGCTCGGCGCGCTGCGACGACAGGGCGTCGAGCTCTCCGAGGAGGTGCCCAGGCCGCAGCTGGCCTACCTGACCGACACCACCGCCCGCGTCTTCGATCGCCACCCGGAGGTGCTCCAGGCCCCCGTGATCGTCACCGAGTGCACCTTCATCGACGACGACCACCGCGAGGCCGCCGAGCGCACCCGGCACACCCTCTGGTCCGACCTGCTGCCCGTCATCGAGGCCCACCCGCAGGCGTGCTTCGTCCTGATCCACTTCAGCCAGCGCTACCGGGACGAGGAGCTGGTCCGCTTCTTCGCCGAGCGCGCCCCCGACAACGTCATCCCCTGGCTCGACGGCGCGCTGGCGGCCTGATCGATCCCGCGCCCCTTGCGCCGACGACCCAGGCCAGCCGCGGCGCGTTCAAGCCAACCCGGCTCTCTCGCTCGGACCTCTCCCTTGGCATCGCGGCGGCGGTGAAGTATCAACGAGGGAGGATCAAGCGGGGAGCAAGGGGGCCATCTTGGGACCGGAAGGTTGGATGACGCTGGGCGTGGTCGGGTTGACGCTGACCCTGCTGATCGGGACCCGGTTGTCGCCCGATCTCGTCCTCATCGGCGCGATCACCCTCCTTCTCCTGCTCGGCATCCTGACGCCGACCCAGGCCCTCGAAGGGCTCGGCAACGAGGGCCTGGTCACCGTCGGCGTCCTCTTCGTCGTCGCAGCGGGCTTGCGGGACACCGGCGTGGTCCACGCCATCGGCGCCCTGCTCCTGGGGCGTCCCAGGAGCCTGACGCTGGCCCAGGTGCGCCTCATCGCGCCCGTGATCGCGATCAGCGCCTTCATCAACAACACGCCCCTCGTCGCCATGCTCGTCCCTGTCGTCGAGGACTGGGCCCGGCGCTGCCGCTTCTCCGTCTCCAAGATGATGCTCCCCTTGAGCTATGCGGCGATCCTCGGCGGCACCTGCACCCTGATCGGCACCAGCACCAACCTCATCGTCCACGGCCTTGTCCTGGAGAACACGACCCTGGGCCCCATGGGCTTCTTCGAGATCGGCGCCCTGGGCCTGCCCGTCGCGCTGGCCGGGTTCGCCTTCATCATCTTGACCAGCCGGTGGCTGCTGCCGGACCGCAAGCCCCCCCTGATGCAGCCCGACGAGGGCCGCGAGTACACCCTGGAGATGCTCGTCGAGGCGACCAGCCCGCTGATCGGGCAGACCGTCGAGGACGCCGGCCTGCGCCACCTCCCCGGCGCCTTCCTGGCCGAGATCGAGCGCGGCGACACCATCCTGCCCGCCATCGCCCCCACCGTGCGCCTCCAGGCCGGCGACCGCCTCCTCTTCGTCGGCGTCGTCGACTCCGTCGTCGACCTCGTTCGAATGCGCGGCCTCGTCCCCGCACCCGAGCAGCTCTTCAAGCTCGATGAGCCCCGCGCAGACCGCCGCCTCTTCGAAGTCGTCGTCTCGGACCGCTCCCCCATCATGAACAAGACCATCCGCGCAGGGCGCTTCCGCACCCTCTACGACGCCGTGGTCATCGCCGCCGCCCGCAATGGCGAGCGCCTCGGCGGCAAGCTCGGCGACATCGAGATCCGACCCGGCGACACCCTCCTGATCGAGTCCCGATCCTCCTTCCTGGACCACCACCGCAACTCGCGCGACTTCCTCCTCGTCAGCGAGGTCCGGGGCGCCTCCGTCCCTCGCCATGACCGCGCCTGGATCGCCGCTGGCATCATGGCCCTCATGGTCGCCTCGGCCACCTTCGGCCTGCTCTCCATGCTGGAGTCCTCCCTCGTCGCCGCCGGCCTCATGCTCGCCACCCGCTGCCTGACCCTCGACAGCGCCCGCTCCAACATCGACTGGTCCATCCTCGTCGTCATCGGCGCGGCGCTCGGCCTCGGCCAGGCCCTCCACCTCAGCGGGGCCTCCAGCGCCATCGCTCAACTCTGGATCGGGCTCGCCGACCACGACCCCTTCCTCACCCTGGTCGCCGTCTACATCCTGACCGGCATGCTGACCAACGTCATCACCAACAACGCCGCCGCCGTCCTCGCCTTCCCCATCGCCCAGGCCGCCGCCGCCGACCTCGGCGTCAGCATGTGGCCCTTCATCGCCGTCATCATGATGGGCGCCTCGGCCAGCTTCGCCACCCCCATTGGCTACCAGACCAACCTCATGGTCTACGGACCCGGCGGCTACCGCTTCTCCGACTACCTCCGCCTCGGCGTCCCCCTGACCCTCGTCCTCGGCATCATCGTCGTCTGCCTCGCCCCCCTCATCTGGCCCTTCCACCCCGCCGCGCCCTGATCCCAACGCCCTCCCTCAAGACACCTCCCCGGCCTCCCAGAGATCCGCACGCCGACCGACGCGCGGAGCGCCAACCTCGCCCGAAGAGGCGGCGCACCTGCACTGCAAACCATCGTATTTACTGATTTTTATTGAACACCAGCGCGCTCTGCGGCTTCGGTGCCGAGCCCGCAGCCCCCCTCCGCTTGAGCGACCGATGCCGTGGTTCTCGACGTCTCCAGCGTCGAGGGATCGTGTCTCGCTGCCCTGCCCGAGAGGCGGCGTGGAAGGCCTGGAGAGGTCGAAGCGGTCGGCGATCAGCCGTCGATCAGCTTGATCAGCTCGGCGGCCTGCGCCGGATCGGCGAGGATCGCCTCGCAGCGCGCCTGGAGCGTCTCGGGCGACTCCAGCCCCTCGCCCGAGAGGGCGGAGAGGTGTCGAACGACGCGCATCAGCTCGGCGACAGGGGGTCGGGCGCGGCCTCGGGGGCGCGCAGCGCTGGTCGCTGGCCGCGAGGGCGCTTGAGGCCGGACGCCGGGCGAGCTGGCGGGCCGGGGGCCGCCGCTGGAGGGGCGAGGCGGGTCGCGGCGATCCCAGCCGGGGGCCGAGGGCGCGGGGGGGTTGCGGCGAGGGGGGGTGGCCCGCCAGGGGCCAGGGGGGCGGTGGCCGACGTGCAAGGGGCGGCCCTGGAGGGTCGTCGAGGGGTCGATGGGCGCCCAGCGCGGACCGGCCTCGGTGGGCAGGAGCGCCATGGCCCAGAGGTGATCGGGATCGGAGATCAGGCCCCGATCCCAGGTCCAGCCGCTGGCGACGGCCGAGGGGATGCCGCTGCGGCGCATCATCTCGCAAGCCAGCGCCCCAAGCTCGTGGCAGACCCCCGCCCCGAGGTGCTTGCCGTCGCCGCCCGCGTGGAGAGCGGCCAGGTGGGCGTTGGCTCGGCCGCGGGTGACCTTCTTGAGCCAGCGCGCCAGAGCCGGATCTTCGAGGTAGGTGGGGTCGTAGCGGTAGCGGCGCTGGATGAATCGCTTGATCTCCACCGCCCTTGCGAGCGGGGCCTCACCGGCCAGACCCTCGATCCAGTCCAGGACCTCCGGGGGGAGCTCGTCGTCGGGCGCGGTCGGCTCAAGGAGCGATCGTATGGGCTCGACTTCGAGGCCCTGACCTTCGAAGTCGGGCACCTCGTCCAGGGCGATCGTCCCGGAGAAGTCGGCGGGCGACCGGGCGATGAGCAGCAGCCGCCCGTCGCGGGCGCGCACCTGCCGCACCTCGGGGCCAGCCTCGATGGACACCAGGCGGCCATAGAGCGGCATGGGGAAGAGGTTCTCCCCGGTCGGCAACGCGCCGCGCAACGCCACCTCGAAGGCCCCAGCGCCAACCGGCGACCCCCAGCGCGGATCCAGCGGCGACGAGAGCCAGCGCTGCGTCCGCCTGTCAAAGTGCCCCGAGATGCACAGCGGCGCGTAGCGGTGCGGCGAGGGCAGCGACTCGGGCGAGAACGAGAAGCCGTACTCGGGGGGGCGGAGCCTGTCCTGCACCCAGCCGCGGCTGTCCCCAAGCTGGGACTCTATCGCCTCGGAGGGCCGGAAGAAGGCGCCGTGATCCGAAAGCCTGAAGGCCGCCTCCTGATCGCGATCGGGCGAGGGGCTGCCGCCAGACGCCCCGCTGGCTGAGCGCTCGCGGCGGGCCGAGGCGCGATCTTGCGCCGCGCCGCGATCCTGGGCAGCGCCGAGATCCTGAGTCTCGGCGCGATCTTGCGCCGCGCCGCGATCCTGGGCAGCGCCGAGATCCTGAGTCTCGGCGCGATCCTGGGCAGCGCCGGCGCCGCCCTCATCGGTCGACCACCACCGCCTGACCTTCGACCACCACCCCGCGCTCGCCCCCTGGTCGGGCTGCGCCGCATCCCCCCGCGCGGCCGGCGACTTCGCGCCCGACAGGCTCGCCCCGCCGATCGCGGCGAGATCGCGAGGCGCAGCGGGGCTCGCCGGGAGCTTCGCGTCGGGATCTCGCCGCGACGGGGTCAGCCCCGCGCCCATGGCGCCGCGCGACGCTTGAGGGCCGTCCCCGACGGGCGCGCCGAGGCCAGGCGCATCCAGGCCGATCTCGGCGCCGTCGAAGGCCTTGACCAGGCGCGCCCGCCACCCTGTCGGATCCGCCCCCATCCCCTCCACGGCCTCGACGATCGCCTCTGCCACCCGCGCGCTGTCCATGATGGCGGCGGCGTCCACCACGAGCCGCCCCCTGCCGGGCTCAAAGATCGCGGCGACGTCGGCGACAAGCGGCTCACCGACGATCCTGCCGCGCGCCCGGAGCCCCTCCACCGCGCGCACCTGCGGCGCCGCGACCAGCCAGCCGCGCCCCATCCCCGAGCGCGAGATGGCCTCCAGCGCGCGGGTCATCCCCGACACCCGCTCGGCCCAGGCCGGCGTCACGTCGCCCGGCAGCCGCTCCGGCAATGGGTCGCGCACGAAGAGATCGCCCAGGCTCACCACGCCCGCCTCGGACAGCCACCGCGCCGCCTCGTCGCGGACCCCGGGCTCGAAGAAGGGGAAGGCCAGCGGCGCCGAGGGCGGCGATTCCAGAACGGCCGCCTCCAACCACCCGGGCGTCGGCAACACCAGCGCCGGATCGCCCAGCCCCCTGACCCCCGCCGCGCCGCGCGCGTCCTGGACCAGCAGCGCCAGCGGTCCAACGGGCCGGCCGCCCCGCTCCACCATCAGCTCCAGGCAGCGCGGCAGCTGCGCCGCGAGCGCCGGATCGCGGGTCAGGATCTCGGACGCCCCCACCTCGGCGGCGCGGGCCAGGATCGCGGCGCTGAAGCGGTGGATCTCCTCGGGGCCGACCTGCCTGGGGATCTTGAGGGTCGCGGCGAGCTTCGAATAGCGCAGCCCGTCGCTCCAGGTCGCCAGAAAGCCCCCGATCCACGCTCGCCCTGGCGTGCACACCAGCGCCGAGGGCCGCCGCGCCACACCCTCGTCGTCCAGCAGCAGCGGCCGCGCCTCGAAGGCCGCCCGCATATCCTCCAGATCGACGCTCCTGGCCCTCACCCGCGCCTCGAACCACTCCAGCGCCCACGCAGGCAGCGCCTCCCCGGCCCGCCGCGCCGCGAAGTGCCCCAGCACGTCCTCCAGCGCGGCGTCGGCCGCGTGCCGGAAGGGCAGCGAGGTGCTGATCGACGTCGGCACCGTGTGGAAGAACTCCGGGTGCGGGAAGCGCGCCGGGTCCGACCCGACCAGCGCCTCCATGTCCGGCCCAGGCCAGTAGAGCGCGCCTGCAGATCGACGGCGCCCCTCCCCGTCCGGCACCCAGGCGGCCTCGGCCAGCCCCAGCCCCTTGACCATCTCAGGCCGCTCGGCCGCCACACCGGCCACGTAGCGCGCCAGGGCCAGAGTCGCCTCCAGCCCCTCCCGCACGCGCTCGCCATGACCCAGCAGCCCCTTGAGCCGCGCCTCGTCCAGCTCCGCGCTCGCCCCGCAGGCCGCCAGCAGCGCCCGCACCGAGGGGTCCGCGTAGCGGTCGCTGACACACGGCGGCGGCTCCGGCAAGAAGGCCGCCAGCAGCGCCCGGTGCTCCAGCGCGGGCAACATCAGGCGCCCTATCCGCTCAAAGCCGCCCTGATCCGACTCCACCCTCAGCCGCGACAGCTTGTGCCCCTTGATGACCTGCTCGACCGCCACCTTCGGCTGCTCGCTGGCCTCGATCGCCCGCGCCATCCCACCCAGGATCTGCGCCGACCTCTCGCCGTCCTGCCGCGACTGGGCCTCCTTGTGCGCCTCGGCCATCACCCCCACGATCTTCTGCAAGTGCCCGCGATCCAAGCTAAAAACCCGACACAGCCACCGCTTGATCGGGGCCGGCACCGACCCCGCGCAGCGCCACCCGTCCAGACCCAGCGACGCCATGACCGCCTCGTCAGAAGGATCCAGCAGCAGCTCCCGCGGCGCCTTGAGCCCCCCCGCCGCCGTCGGGATCACCGGCGCATTGCCCAACACCCCCAGCGCCGCCTCGTCCGCCTCGATCGCCTCACAATGCTCCCCAAGCCACTCAAAGAACGCCGCCCTGCCCCCCTCCGACAAGGCCGGCGCACCCCCGCCCGTCCGCGCCGCCCTCGCCAGCGACTCCAACAGCCTCAAGGGCGTCAGCGCAGGCGCCAGGGCCGGGTCCAGGGCCGCCGCACCCCGCGCCCACTCGGGATCGGCCAGCTGCCCCCCCACCTCCAGCCCCGCCGCCACCGCCACCGCGCCCGGCTCCGCCGACAGCCTCGGCCCGACCACCAGCCGACCCTCGATGTCCACCGACAGCGGCAAGCCCTTGACCACCTCCAACCCCTCGTGCCGCAAGATCACCGCCGCGATCGACAGCACCCGCGCCACCGTCGACAGCTCCACAGGCTGCCGATCCAGCGCCACGCCGGCCCTGGCCGACGCGCGCACGCGCTCCACCACGAGCTGCGCCGGCGATCGAAAGGCGAGCACCCCCTCCATCGCCCTCGCGTCAGCCTCGGCCTCGGCCGCCAGCACCTCCCCCGACGCACCCTGCACCACCTCCAGCCCGATCTCCTCCCCCAGCAGCGCCGAGAGCCGACCCCCAGGCACCACCTCCCGCGCCGGCCTCCATGACCCGTCGCCGCACGGCCACACCGCCAGCCGCCCTACCCGCGCCGCAAAAACCTCCCCCCGCGCCGCGATCTCCGACCTCAACCCCACCAGCGCCGCTCGCCCTCGCCTTCGCCCCTCATCACCCCCCAAGGACGCGTCGTCCTCCAGCGCCTCGACCACCTCCACAATCGAGGCGGCGTCGATCTTAAGGGCGTCCAGCAGGCGACCGTGGCGACCCTGGGTGTCCTCCGACATCAAGGGCCAGGCCCCCCCCGACAAGACCCCCCGCGCGACACCCTCCGCCCGGTGCGCCCTCCCCAGGGAGGCCGACCGCCAGCGCCCCGCCGGCAAGAAGAGGCCCCCCTCCGCCTCGAAGATGGCGGCGTCCTTCAGCGGCGCGAGCTCGACCGGATCAAGCCCCTCGACCGCCCGATCGAGCACCCCCGACAGCGCCCCCCTCATCCCCTCGTCGCCCACCAGCGCCGACACGTCCGCAGCGCCCAGCGCCCTGACCAGCGTCGCCAGATCCAGCGCCTTGAACTGACCCCCCAACCCCAGCGCGCCGATGACCTCCAGCGCCGAAGGAGCACCCTCCCGCTGCACGCAGGGCCAATCGCCGATCGCCTCGAAGATCCGCGCCACGTCGGGCTCCGTCGCCGGCCTGTAGAGCCCGGACAGCGCCCTCGGCGCGCCGCCCTCGTCGAGCCAGATCGGCGCTCCGGCCAGCCGCGCAAGCTCCCCAGGCAGCAGCTCCGAGGCGAAGCGCCGCAGCACCCCATAGGCCCTGCCCAGGCTCGCCGCCGAGCCCACGTCCACCAGCCCGCCCCCCGACACCAGCGCGTCGACCACCTGCGCCGGCCCCACGGGCGTCACCGGCAGCCGCCTCAGGTGCCGCGCCGCACCCAGCCACGGCGCTATCCAGGGCGCCTCGGGGTCCACCGCCGTGATCGCCGGCTCCGTCGGCACGAGCGCCCTCCCCGCCCCGACCAACGGTCGCAAAATCCCCTTGAAATCCGGGAAGATGCACGCCGCCGCGAGCCGCGCGCACGCCCGCGATCCCAGCTCCTGGATCTGCGCGCCGAGCACCCCGTGGAGGCGCTCGATCTCCTCACCGTCAAGCTCGACCTCGCCGCCGTCGACGAGATCAAGGAGCGCCTCCAGCCCCAGCGTCGAGGCGCCGAGCTGACCGAGCCAGAGGGCGAAGCGATCCGAGAAGGCCGGGTCCAGCAAGGGCGGGCGGGACCGCAGCGACAGGACGAGGTCGCGCAGCGGCCCGCTGGGCGCGAGCCAGGCCCCCGCGCCGCCTGGAGGGGCCAGCGGACAAGGTCGACGATCCAGATCCGGGAAGATGGCCAGCGACCCGCAGGCCCGCGCCTGCTCAAGGGGCAGCGCCGCCAGGGCCCCGTGCAGCGCCTCGAAGCCGGCGTGATCGAGGATGGCCGCGGCCATGACGGGGTCGGACAGATCCCGCAGGAGCCCCTCGGGGCCGTGGCGGCGAACCCCCAGGCGCTTGAGCAGCGCCGCCTGCCCCGGCGTCGGGTCAAGCTCCAGGCCCGGCGCCACGAAGGGGCGCGCGGCGCCATACAGAGCGCGCATCGGCTCGACGGCCAGCGCCAGATCGGCGGCCCGGCGCGGGAAGCCCCGCTGATCCGGCAGGATCGGGACGCCTTCGAGGCCCCCTGCGAGGCCCCCCCCGAGGCCGTCGAGCCCCGACCCCGCGCCAGGATCGTCGCCAAGCGCGGTCAGGATGACCTCGATGGCCCCAGGCAGCCAGGCCTCCGGCCAGGGCGCGCCCTCCGGCAGGGCGTCCAGGTGTCGGCGAAGCAGCCCGATGAGATCCCGGGTGCCCCAGGGCCGCGCCCCGAGGATCGCGGCCACCCTGCGACGGCGAGCTTCTTCAGGCGCAAGCGCGAGCCCGCCCTCGGGGTCCAGCGGCACCCCGGCCAGCGCCAGCGAGAGGGCCGGGCTCGAGATCGCGCGGGCGCTGGAGGCCGGGATGAGGGCGCCGTCGGCGGCGCGCAGCAATGGGAGGGCGGCGGCGGCCTCGATGAAGGACGACAGCAGGCCGCGCCACGCCGGGTGGGCGAGCTCTTCGGGCAGCGGGAGCACGTCCAGGAGCGCGGCGAGCGGGTCGAGCGCGGGGGCAGGGCTCGCCGCCTCGCGGCAGAGGCGCTCGGCGACCTCGGCCAGCAGGAGGCCGGCGCGGGAGATGGCCCAGAGGTTCCAGGGAGACTCGAGATCGAGGCGCTCCCGGTCGACGGGCAGATCGAAGTGCGCGTGGACCATGAAGCGCAGCCCGGATCGCTCCCCCGTCGGCAGGTGGCTGAAGATCGTCGGGGCTTCGGGCGCCGTGGGCGCCGGGAGCCCGCGCGCGTCCAGCGCGACCGCCACCAGGACGTCCGTCTCCGAGACGCGGCTGAGCTCACGGCGAGGACCCTCGCGCGCGAAGCGCCGCGAGGCGACGATGAAGTCACGGCGGGCGCCCGTCTCTTCGAATGCGAGGCTGACGCGGCCGGCCTCGTGCGACTCGGCGCGCAGGATGGAGCGCCGCGCGCCGCCGCGCGCCACGACGACGCGGCGCAGGTTGCGCAGCGTCATGAGGGTCTCGGCGGGGACGGCCAGCGCGTGGGCGTGGAGGCGCTCGGGAGAGCGCGCCTCGTCCAGGCCCTCGCGGAAGGGGAGGACGAGCAGCGTCCCGCCGCGGCGACGCTCGGGCTGCGGGGTCAGCGGGCGCGGGATGGAGACGTCGGCGATCTCGAAGTTGAAGAGGGACGCGTAGATCTGAGGGCGCTCGCAGATCTCGTAGACGGACTTGAAGCCGACGCCGAAGAAGCCGATCTGCCCGCGCGCCTTCGTGGTCTGGCCGATGGAGAGGACGCCGACGACGTCCTTGGCGTCGAAGGTCGCCCCGTCGTGCCAGACCTCGGCTCGCCCGTCCTCGATGGACACCTCGAAGGTCGTCGCCCCGGAGTCCTCGGCGTTCTGGAGCAGCTCGACCAGGAAGTGGCCCGGATCCGTGTACACGCGCCGGGCCAGGATCTCCTCGGCGTTGGCCAGCGAGACCGACCGGGGTCGGGCCTGGAGGATCTTCAGCACGCGCGCGGCGTACGCGCCAACGCGAGCGCGCCACCAGCCGCCCCGGCCGCGCGCCTCCGCCCGGGCCTGGAGCTCCGCGAGGCCCTCTCCGGTGATCTGCAAGAGGACGGCGTCGTCGACGCCGACCTCATCGACGCCCTCCACAGACGACCTCGCCTTGGCGTCGATCGCGGCGCGGCAGGCGTCGAGGGCCTCGACGCGCAGCGCGTCCCGGCGATCGGGGGCGGCGTTCTTGAGCCAGCGATCCATCAGGCAGGCGGCGCCGATGCGCTCCAGGGGGAGGCCGGTCAGGACGTCGGCCACGACGCCCACGATCGTCTGGAGCGCGGCGTCGGGCAGCGCGGCGCGATCGAGGCCGCGCAGGACGCGCTGGACGCCGGTGTCGGCCAGCGTCGCGAAGAGATCGCGCAGCGCCGCCTCGACCTCCGGGTCGCCGAGCCCCTCCCGCTCGGCCAGCGCCCGCAGCGCCAGCGCCAGCGGCTCGTGATCCGGGAAGGCCCCCAGCGTGCGCAGCAGGCGCCCGAGCGACCGGCCGCGATCCAGGGCCAGGGCGATGGCCTCCTGCTGCTGCGGGAAGGGCATCTCGGAGAGGGCGTCAAAGGGGCTCGTGGTCATGAGGGCTCGCGCGTGGTCACCGGGAGCGCCCAGGCGGCGCTGCGGAGTGATTCAATAAGGTGGCCCGCACCTCAGGGCAAGTGACGGGTGAGCGCGGGTGGGGGACAGGTTTGCTCAGTGAAGCCTGAAGTCCTGCCGCGCTCGCCGATCGCCCCACGCTCCTCGCACCGCCCCCGTTGGGGACGGGCTCGTCGGGTGGGGCTAGAAACTCAGGGTGGGCTGCGACCTCTCGGTCGCAGGCCAGCGCAAGGCCCAGGTCGACACCAGGGGGCGTGAAAACCCCAATCCACAGGCCCACTTCGACGCGCTGATCTGCCCCTGCGATGCTCTGTCACCCGCCCGCCGGCCTGCGCCCATCGGGCGCAGCCCCCCCGCGCATCCAAGCCCCACCCGACGAGCCCGTCCCCAACGGGGGCGGTGCGAGGAGCGTGGGGCGATACGCCGTCGGCACGATCGTGGCGTGGGATGCCGTGGCGTCGCGGGCCTTGGAACCTTCGCTGAGCAAACCTGCCCCTTGTGTCCGCGATCGCTCCCTGCTTTTGACATACCGCCCGAACCCTATTTAGACTTCCTGCCGACCAACGGAGGTGTTGAATTGCACAGAATATCAATCATTACAGTTGCTTGCGTTTGTTGTTCACTGGCCACCGCCACCGCAACCGCCCAGGAGACCCCCAAGACCCCATCCGATACAGGCTGGAAGTTCGACGGCGACATCGGGGTCCCCAGCCTCGGCGGCAGCGAGTTCTCGCTCGACTTCGACGTCACGCTCGGCTACATCGGCGACGTCTGGGGCACGGAGGCCCGCTTTGCCCAGTCGACCTACACGCTGGCCTCCGGTGAGGTCCTGTCTTCGACGGGCAGCACGGCCTTCGCCGTCGATGGCTGGTACACCTTCATGGGCAGCAAGAAGGAGCTGCAGTGGGACGCGCGCCTCTCCGCTCAGTTCTCCTCCTACAACACCGCCTACATCGAAACCGGCAACACCGGTGACTTCAACACCGAAGGCTCCAGCCTCAGCCGCCTGACGGCGCTGGTCGGCTTCCACACGCCCACCGACGACGCGCTCAGCTTCGGCCTGCGCGCCGGTCTCGGCTTCCAGTCGGAGACCTACGCCAAGATCGGCAGCAGCCTGGAGGACGACGGCAGCGGCTTCCAGGCCCAGACCTCGACCCGCCTCGTGGCCCGCGGAGACGCCACCTGGCAATGGATGCCCGGCACCCTCAACCTCCGCGTCGAGTCCGAGCTGAGCACCTACACCATCCGCCGCGCCGCCATCCTCTTTGGCGACACGGCCGACGATCTGGCCGCCATCGAGACTGTCCTTGGTGTGGAGTCCAAGACCCGCCTGGCCGGCGACTGGAAGAGCGTCAGCCTCATGGGCCTGACCCCCAGCGCCTTCATCGGGCTGGACGTGATCGCGCTCAGCGGCGACTCCGGGTCCAACAACACCCTGGTCCCCCTCATCGGCGTGGGCCTCATCACCCTCTGATCCGGCAGGCTCGGCGAACGCTGGCGGCGCCTCCTGAGGCAGCTTCACACCCGGCGGGAGCTGCATGCCCGCCGTCATCGACGTCACTCGACGCCGCTCGCCTGAACACCCTCGCCCTCGTTCGTCGCCCGCTCGCTGGACGACCTCGGCGCGTTGTAGGACAATGGGGTCAGGACACTCGCCCAGGCAGATTGGAAGAGAAGGCGACGCAGGGGGAGCAAAGATGCTCAAGCGGCTGGCGACGGAGATCGCGCCGAGGATGATGGGGTACAAGCTGGCCAGGCGCGGGCTCGCGCCTGTGCCCGCGCCGATCAACCTGACCTACTCGGTGACGAACAAGTGCAACTCGCGCTGCCGGTCTTGCGACATCTGGAAGATCTACCCCGCCGAGAAGGAGAAGCTGGCCGATGAGCTGACCCTGGACCAGATCGAGCGCCTCTTTGCGTCCATCGGGCCGGTCTACTTCTTCAACATCAGCGGCGGCGAGCCCTTTTTGAGGGCAGACTTGCCGCAGATCATCGCGGCCGGGTGCAAGCACCTCAAGCCCAAGGTCGTCCACATCCCCACCAACGCCCTGATGCCCGCCCGGATCGAGGCCCTGACGGTGGAGATCCTGGCGTGGATGGAGATCCACGCCCCCAAGGTCACCCTGACCCTCAAGCCCTCCATGGACGGCGTCGGCGACGACCACGACTGGGTGCGCGGGGTCGCCGGCAACTACAGCAAGCTCATGGATACGGTCGAGCGCCTCAAGGCCCTCCAGGCGCGCTGGCCCAACCTGAAGGTGGGCGTCGGGACCGTCATCTCGACGATGAACATCCACAAGCTGCCCGGCATCATCGACGCAGCCACGCAGCTCAACGTCGACACCTACATCTCCGAGGTCGCCGAGGAGCGCGCGGAGATGCGCAACGTCGCCTCGGACATCACCCCCCCCCAGCACGCCTACGCCGAGGCGATCCGCCCCTTCATCGCCGCGACGATGCTGCGCCTGGAGAAGGCCGGGGGGATGGAGCTGCTGACCCAGGCGATGCGCGTGGTCTACTACGACGTGACGACCCGCTGGCTGGCCGAGCGACGTCAAATCCTCCCTTGTTACGCGGGCTTGTCCAACGTCCACATCTCGCCCTACGGGGAGGTGTGGCCCTGCGCCATCCTGGGCGACGCCAGCTCGCTGGGCAACGTCAAGGATGTCGGGCTGGACTTCTGGAAGATCTGGCACGGGCCGGCCGCCATGAAGGTCCGGGCCTCGATCAAGCGCGGGGAGTGCGACTGCCCGCTGGCCAACCAGAATTACGCCAACATCCTGCTCAGCCCGAGCGCCATGAGCCAGGTGGGCCAGATCATCGCCCAGAGCCGCGGCCGCGCCCTTCTTGCCCGCCTCGGCCTCGCGCCCGCCTCGCCCGCCTCGCCCTCGCCGGCCTCCCAACGGCCAACCGCTCCCTTGGAGCGCCGGGATCAGGGCGAGGATCACCCCTTCGATCTGGAGGCGGCCAACGGCGGCCGGAGGCAGCGGGGGCTCAAGTACGCCTACACCCCTCGGACGCCCTCGACGACGCCGCCTCCGATGGCCGGGGTGGAGCCCGAGGCGCCCCAGAGCGCGGGGCGTCCCGTGGCGAGCCCGCCGCCTGGCCCGCAGGGTGAGGCCTGATGGCCGGCGCCTTGATCTGGAACACCGTCGCTGTCGAAGCCCGCACAGCGCGTCGTGACCCGAAGCCCCCGAGGGAATGGTGAAGTTCGCGCTCGTCGGCCCTTGCCACCCGCTGCGCGGTGGCATCGCCCATTACAACGCGCGCCTGTTCAGGGCGCTGGAGGACGCCGGCCATCAGGTGCGGCTCTACGGCATGATCCGCCAGTATCCAGGGGTCTTCTTCCCCGGCACGACGCAGGACGACCACTCGGCCTCGGCGATCCGGGCGCCCGCCGATCAGGTGCTGGACTCGATCAACCCGCTGTCGTGGCGCCGGACCGCAGGCCGGATCAGCGCCTTCAAGCCCGACGCGGTGGTCTTTCAGTGGTGGCACCCCTTCTTTGGCCTGGCCTACGGGGCGATCGCGTGGATGGTGCGGGCCATGGGCGACGCGCGCATCCTGTACCTGTGCCACAACGTCCGGCCCCACGAGGCCACCGTGATCGACGATCTGCTGCTGCGCGTCGCCTACAGCCCCGTGCAGGGCTTCCTGGTCCACGCGGCCGAGGAGCAGCGGCGCCTGGAGGCGCTGATGGGCAGGCCCCCGCTGGCCCTGGAGGTCGCGCCGCACCCCGTCTACGACGTCTTTGAGCGCGATCCTGGGCTGGACAGGGCCGGTGCCCGCGCCCGCCTGGGCCTGACGCGGCCCCGGCAGCTGCTCTTCTTCGGCTACGTGCGGGCCTACAAGGGCCTGGACGTGCTGATCGAGGCCATGCCGGCGATCCTGGCGAGGGTGGACTGCGAGCTGACCATCGCGGGGGAGTGCTACGAAGATCCGGCGATCTATACGGACAGGATCGAGGCGCTGGGGATCGGGGACAGGGTGCGCTTCTTGAACCGCTACATCGCCAACGAGGAGGTGCCGGTCTTCTTCGAGGCGGCCGATCTGTGCGTGCTGCCCTACAAGCAGGCGACGCAGTCGGGGATCGTGCAGGTGGCCTACGGGCTGGAGACGCCCGTGGTGGTCACGCGGGTCGGCGGCATCCCCGAGGTGGTCGACGAGGGGCGCACCGGGCTGCTGGTCGAGCCCGACTCGCCCGAGGCGGTGGCCGAGGCCGTGGCGCGCTACTTCGAGGCGGGGTTGGAGGAGGCGCTGATCGCGGGGATACGCGAGAAGCGGCTGGAGATGTCCTGGTCGCGGGTGGTCGAGGCGCTGGAGCGGATGGCGCGCGCCCCTCAACCTTGAGGGGCTCGTCGGGTGAAGCGCGGGGGGAGAGGCGGGTGCGGCTGATCATACAGATTCCCTGTTTCAACGAGGAGCAGACGCTGCCGCAGACGCTGGCGGCGCTGCCGCGCCACATCGAGGGCGTCGACAAGGTCGAGTGGCTGATCATCGACGACGGGTCGAAGGACCGGACGGTGGAGGTGGCCAGGGCGCACGGGGTCGATCACGTGGTGGGCTTTGCGCAGAACCGCGGGCTGGCCAGGGCCTTCATGGCGGGGATCGACGCGTGCTTGCGGCTGGGGGCGGACATCATCGTCAACACGGACGCGGACAACCAGTACCCTGGAGGGGTCATCGAGGCGCTGGTGGCGCCGATCTTGAAGGGCGAGGCGGAGATCGTGATCGCGGATCGGCAGACGAACCTGGTGGAGCACTTCTCGGCGACGAAGAAGGTGTTGCAGAGGTTGGGGTCGTGGGTGGTGAGGCAGGCCTCGGGGACGGACGTGCCGGACGCGGTCAGCGGCTTCCGGGCGATCTCGCGGGAGGCGGCCGAGAGGATGTTCATCGTCTCGGATTACACCTACACGATCGAGTCGATCATCCAGGCGGGCAGCCACCGGACGGCGATCACGTCGATCCCGATCCGGACCAACGACAAGACGCGGGAGAGCCGGCTGGTCAAGAGCATCGGCAGCTACGTGGCGCGCTCGGTCACGACGATCTTGCGCATCTACACGATGTACAAGCCGCTCAAGGCCTTCATCGGCCTGGGGATGGCGCTGGCGATCCCGGCGGTGCTGCTCTCGATCCGCTTCGTGGTCAATTACATCATGGAGCCGGACCTGTCGCGGCACGTCCAGTCGCTGATCCTGGTGGCCATCTTGTCGATCATGGCCTTCCAGTCGCTGATGTTCGCCTTTCTGGCCGACCTGATCGCGTCCAACCGCAAGATGCTCGAAGACGCGCTCATCCGGATCAAGCGCCTGGACCGCGCCAGAGAGGGGATCGACACCTCACGCCAGGGGGCGAGCTTCGAGTCGAGGGAGCGGGTGGCGGCGCCGCAGGAGGTGGAGCGATGATCAGGGACGCGGGCGTGGTCGCGGGCAATGTCTACGACAAGTACAACACGAAGAACCCGGTGGCGCGGGCGTTGATGCGGGGCTTCATGTCCACGGTCGAGCGCTTCGCGCTGTGCAGCGACAGGGCCGAGGTCCTTGAGGTGGGTTGCGGCGAGGGGCACCTGCTGGAGTTGTTGAGTCGAAGGGCGCCGATGGGGTCGTGCCTCGGGGTGGATCTGTCGCCGGCGGTGATCGCGCAGGCGAGCGCGGCCCACCCGTCGCTGCGCTTTGACGTGGCCAGCGTCTACGAGCTGCCCTTTGAGGACAGGAGCTTCAGCCTGGTGATCGCGTGCGAGGTGTTGGAGCACCTGGAGGATCCCGAGGCGGCGCTGGTGGAGTTGGCGCGGGTGGCGCGCCGGGATCTCATCCTGACGGTCCCGCGCGAGCCGCTCTGGAGGGCGCTCAATTTGGCGAGGGGGCGCTACCTGGGGGATCTGGGCAACACGCCGGGGCACGTCCAGCACTTCAGCCGCCGGGACATCGTCCGTCTGGTCGAGCGTCACTTCCGGGTCCGCGAGGTCGCCTCTCCGACGCCCTGGACGGCCATCCGCGCCAGCGCCCTCCGATGACGCTCGCCCCCCCTGACCCTGATCGGCCGCCGCCCTCGGCCGGGCTTCCTGGAGGAGGCCCGGCGAAGGCCAGGGGAGAGGGTGGGTGGTGGCGTTGGATCGTGGCGGGGTCGATCTCGCTGGGGTTGCTGGGGGGCTTGCTGGCGCTGGCCGGTCCTGGGGAGCTGGTGGAGGCGCTGGCGGGGGCCAGGGGGGGGCCTTTGTGGGTGGCTGCGGGGCTCTTTGCGGTGACGACGGCCTGCCGCTGGCTGCGGGTGTTGATCGTCGTGCCGCCGGAGGCGAGGCGGCCGCTGCCGCTGCTGGGGGTGACGGCGGGTCACGCTTTCTTGAACAAGATCATGCCGGTACGAACGGGGGAGCTGGCCTTCCCGCTCTTGCTCAGGCGAGCGACGGGGGCCTCGCTGACGACGGGGTTGTTGACCCTGGCGCTGCTGCGGGTGGTGGAGGTGGCCTGCCTGGCGCCGATCTACGCGACGGCGCTGGCGCTGTGGGGTGTGGAGGTGGGCGCGGCGATCCCGACGGGTCCGTGGCTGATCCCCATCGCGCTCGGGGTGGCGGGCGCGACCCTGGCGGCGCTGCCGTCGCTGCTGCGGCGCGGGGTGTCGCTGGGGGACAGGCTGCTGTCAAGGCCGTCGTTGAGGGGATCGGAGAGGGCCGCGAGGATCAGGAGGGGGTTGGGGGAGAGCGCGGGGGAGGTGGCGCGGGTGGGCGTCGGCGGGATGGTGATGTTGAGCGCGACGACGATGGTGATGTGGATGAGCCTCTTCGGGGTTTTTCACGCCTGCGTGCTGGCGCTCTCCATCGACATCCCCTTCGCGCAGACGATCGTGGGGTCGGGGGGCGGGGTTTTGACAAACCTGTTGCCGATCAACGGGATAGGGTCCTTCGGGACCTTGGAGGTGGGTTGGACGGCGGGCTTCGCGGCGACGGGAGAGGCGATCAGCCCGGTGTTGGCGGCGGGTGTGGTGATGCACGCGCTGGTGCTGGTGTTGACGGGGGTGTTTGCGCTGGTTGGGGCCTTCGGCTTGCGGGGCGGGGCGTCAGGCGACGCCGGAGAGGGCGCTGATCAGGAGGTAGGCCAGGGCGGAGATGGAGGCTGAGGCGGGGATGGTGATGATCCAGGCGGTGATGATGTTGCCCGCGACGCCCCAGCGGACGGCGCTCAGGCGGCCCTTGTCGGAGACGCCGACGCCGATGATGGCGCCGGAGATGGTGTGCGGGGTGGAGCCGGGGACGCCGAGGAAGGTGCACATGGCCCGGGTGACGGCGCCGTAGGTCTCCGCGGCGAAGCCGCCGACGGGTTTGAGGCGGGTGATC
>SYOX01000308.1 GCA_005804885.1 Pseudomonadota bacterium | reverse complement strand
TCCTGCTGGGCCGCTGCCAGGGCGGCTGCCAGAATCCCGACGCTCGCGCTCAGATCCTGGCCGCCTCGCAGATCCCCTGCGCCCAGGTCGTCCCCCTGGCCCTGGGCAACCTCGATCCCGAGGGCGTCTGCGCCCCCGAGGGCGATCCCGAGATCTGCGACGACGGCAACGACAACGACAACGACGACCTGATCGACTGCGCCGACTCCGACTGCGCCGGCGATCCCGCTTGCGGCGCGGTGTCTGCTGGCGACATCGCCGCCCCCGGCGCTACCATCACCTTGAGCGGCTCCATCGACGACACCGACCCCCTGTGGGCTCGACCCAGCCCGACCTGCATCGCGGCGCCCCCTGCGGATCACTTCTTCGATGACCTCCAGGTGACGAACAACACCGGCGCCGATCAGCGCATCACGATCACGGCGGCCTGGAGCGACGACGGCTTCCTGCACGCCTTCTCCGACCCCTTTGATCCCAACTCCATCGACGGTTGCATCATCGGCAACGACGACCTCAACGACTTCCGAGACAGCCAAATCGTTGAGTTGCCGATCGCCGCTGGCCAGACGATCCACATCATCGCCTCCACCTTCACCGGGGAAGACGACATCGGCGCCTACACCATCTCGGTCCGGACCGAGTTCCCGCCTGAGTCGCTCTGCGACGACGGCCGCGACGACGACAACGACGGCAACATCGACTGCAACGACTCCGACTGCCTCGGCAATGTCGCTTGCGCCGTGACCTCCGGCGACATTGCTGCCCCCGGCGGCTCCATCTCCCTGGGCGGCTCCATCGACAACACCGACCCCCTGTGGGCTCGACCCAGCACGACCTGCATCGCTGAGCCCCCTGCGGATCACTTCTTCGATGACCTCCAGGTGACGAACAACACCGGCGCCGCTCAGCTCATCACCATCACGGCGACCTGGAGCGGGGACGGCTTCCTGCACGCCTTCTCCGACCCCTTCAACCCCGCCAACATTGACGGTTGCATCATCGGCAGCGACGACTTCGGCGGCACCCTCGGCAGCAGCATCTTCCAACTGCCGATCGCCGCTGGCCAGACGATCCACATCATCGCCTCCACCTTCGACGCCAACGCCGCCACCGGCGGCTACGCCATCACGGTCGAGACGGCCCTCCAGCGATGAGCCCTCCCTGAACCCCCTGGCGTCCCTCCGCCCCACCGCGCGGCGCAGGGACGCCCTCTGCTCCTGACCCTCTCTCCAACCCTCCGATCCAACCCTCACCCACCCCGCGAGCCACGAACCCGGCGATCATCGACCGCTGGCGTCGAGCGCGCCGCAAGTTGCAGTGGCGGCGCTGATGCGAGACAGCTACCATGGAGCCGGCACACCGCTGCGCCTTGACCTCCCCACGGAGACACCCACCCATGCACAACTCGCCCCTCCTGAGACGCTCGCGCTGCCTCGCCCTCTCCCTCTGCCTCCTGGCGGCCGGCCTCTCCCTCGTCGCCGGATGCAGCGACGACCCCGCCGACGGCGGCGGCGCGGAGCCCGAGGCCAACCCCGAGCCCGAAGCCAGCCCAGAGGCCACCCCTGAACCCGAGCCCAACCCCGAGGGCCAACCCACCCCCGAACCCGAGGCCAACCCAGAGGCCAACCCCGAAGGTCAACCCGAGGCCAACCCCGAGCCTGAGCCCAACCCCGAACCTGAGCCTCAACCAGAGCCCGAGCCCCAACCGGAGCCTGAGCCCGAGCCGCCCGGCGACGAGGTCTGCGACAACAACGCCGACGACGACAACGACGGCGCCATCGACTGCCTCGACCCCGACTGCTCCCTCGATCCGACCTGCACCCCCCCTGGCGACGAGATCTGTGGCAATGGCGCCGACGACGATGAAGACGGCGCCGCCGACTGCCTCGACGCCGACTGCGCCCTCGACCCCGCCTGCAGGCCGCCCACGCCCGAGATCTGCGACAACAACGCCGACGACGACGGCAACGACCTGAGCGATTGCGCCGATCCAGCCTGCTTCACCGATCCGGCCTGCCAGCCCGAGGGCGCGCTCAACATCGCCCCGCGCGGCGAGTCGATCTCCGTCAACGGCGCCCTTGAGGCCGGCGACCCCCGCTTCAACCTCCCCCTCTTCAACTGCACCGCGCGCCAGGACCCCACCGAGCACCACTTCGACGCCGTCACGATCGTCAACAACACCCGCGTCGATCAGCTCATCACCGCCACGGCCCAGTGGCTCGGCGGCGGCACCAGCGACGGCTACCTCTTCGCCTACAACGCCCCCTTTGATCCCCAGTCGCCGCAGACCAACTGCGTCGTCGGCAATGACGACTTCAACGGCCGCAGCGGCAGCCGCGTCGACAACATCCCCATCCGCGCCGGCCAGTCCCTCGTCATCGTCGCCTCGACCTTCGCCCCCGACACCCCCATCGGCCCCTACACCCTGACGATCGCCACCCACGCCCCCATCGCCGAAGTCTGCGACTCGATCACGACGCTCGTCGACGCCCCCGGCACCTACCGCGGGACCGTGACCGAAGGCGACGGCCTCTTTACGGGCTCCTGCGCCCCGGCCCGCGGCAAGGAGAGCGTCTACGCCTTCACGCCCGCCACCTCCGGCACCTGGTGCCTCAACACCCTCAGCTCGACCTACGACACCGTCCTCTACGTCCGCACCACCTGCTCGGACGCCGGCTCCCAGGTCGCCTGCAACGACGACATCAACTCGGACCTCACCCAGTCCCGCATCCAGACCCAGCTTGAAGCCGGCATCACCTACCACATCTTCGTCGACGCCTACGCCAGCAACATCGTCATGGGCAGCCACGTCCTGAACATCATCGAAGGCTCCTGCCCCTGAACCCGCCGCGCATGGGCTTGACTTCGCTCCCTCCAAGGTGCAAACCCGTGACCTCACCCGGAGCGGTTTTCCGGGGAGGCTGATGGAGGAAGAACCATGCGCTCGCATCGTGATGAATTTTCAATGGATTTTAACACCGCCTCGCGCCGCAATGCCGCGCGTCGGGCCCGCAGGCTCCTGTCGCTGGCGGCGCTCCTGAGCGGGATCGTGGCGCTGACCGGCTGCCCCTCCGCCGACGCCCCCAACGAGGGCGACGGCGGCATTGGTGAGGTCTGCGACGACCTGCTGGACAATGACTTTGACGGCAATGCCGACTGCCTCGACACCGACTGCGCCGCCAATCCGGCCTGCGAGCTCGCCGGCGGCGGCGGCGTCGGCGACGCCTGCGAAGGCGACGACGACTGCGAAGGCGACCTGCGCTGCTTCGCCGACAACGACAACAACCAGTTCTGCGTCCAGATCTGCTCGGTGGCCGCGAACGACTGCCCCGACGGGCAGGACTGCGTCGCCGTCGACGGCGACGTCGGCTTCTGCGACTTCCGGGAGGGTGAACCCGAAGCCAACCCCGAGGCCAACCCTGAAGGTCAACCCGAAGCCAACCCCGAGCCCGAACCCAACCCTGAGCCCGAGCCCAACCCCGAGCCTGAGCCCCAACCGGAGCCCGAGCCTCAGCCCGAGCCCGAGCCTCAACCGGAGCCCGAGCCCCAACCGGAGCCTGAGCCCGAGCCGCCCGGCGACGAGGTCTGCGACAACAACGCCGACGACGACAACGACGGCCTCAGCGACTGCCTCGACCCCGACTGCGCCCTCGAGCTGAACTGCGTCCCCCCCGACGAGATCTGCAACAACAACGTCGACGACGACGACGACAACGCCGTCGACTGCTTCGACGCCGACTGCGTCAACGCCCCCAACTGCCTCGACCCCGATCTCGAGATCTGCGACAACAACGCCGACGACGACAACGACGGCGCCATCGACTGCCTCGACGCCGACTGCGCCGCCGATCCGACCTGCGCCCCCCCCGGCGACGAGATCTGCGACAACAACGTCGACGACGACGACGACAGCGCCGTCGACTGCCTCGACGCCGACTGCGTCGCCGACCCGGCCTGCCTCAACGAGGGCGCCACGCCCATCGCCGCCCCCGGCCAGAGCGTGACGCTGAGCGGCTCCATCGACGACACCGACACCACCTGGGACCGCCCCAGCGAGGGCTGCCTGGCCGGCGACGGCAATGACCACTTCTTCGACGTCTTCGAGCTGGTCAACAACACCGGCGCCGCTCAGACCCTGACCATCACTGCGGCCTGGGGCGGCGACGGCTTCCTGCACGTCTTCTCCCCGCCCTTTGACCCCGCGGTGCTCGACACCTGCCTGGGCGGCAACGACGACTTCAACGGCCTCGGCGCAAGCCAGCTTCTGGGCCCCATCGCCCCCGGCGAGGTGATCGTCGTGATCGCCTCGACCTTCGCCCCGGATGACGCCATCGGCCCCTACACCATCGAGGTGCTGACCGATGTGCAGCCCGAGCTGGACTGCGGCGACGGCCTCGACAACGACGGCGACGGCGCGGGCGACTGCCTCGACGACGACTGCGCCCTCGACCCGGCCTGCGAGAACTTCACCGCCCAGATCTGCGACGATCCCCTGATCATCACCCGCACCGGGCCGCTCGTCGGCAGCACCGAGGGCCTGGTCGACAACCAGACCGGCTCCTGCCAGCAGACCTCCGGCGCCGAGGCCGTCTGGGTCTTCCAACTCAACGGGGACAACACCGTCTGCCTGGACACCTTCGGCTCGACCTTCGACACCACCCTCTACGTCCGCGAGGCCGACTGCGCCGAGGGCACCGAGGTCGCCTGTAACAACAACGCCAACAACGGCACCCAGTCCCAGGTGGAGTTCGCCGCCACCGCCGACACCACCTACTTCGTCTTCATCGACGGCGCCGACGGCCAGGGCGGCGACTTCAACCTCAACTTCCGCCTGACGCCCTGCGCCCAGGAGCCCGCCCCCGAGGTCTGCGACGACAACGACGACAACGACTTCAACGGCGACTTCGACTGCGCCGACGCCGCCTGCGTCGACGATCCGGCCTGCACCCCGGGCCTGTGCGCCAACCCCCTGATCATCGCCGCCGTCGGCGCCCAGGAGGGCGACAACGCCGCCTCGGCCAACAACCACGAGGGCTCCTGCGGCGGCACCAGCGGCAACGAGGACATCTGGGCCTTCCTGATCACCGCCGACTCCACGGTCTGCGTCACCACCGCCGGGACCGGCTTCGACACCGTCCTCTACGCCCGCGAGGCCGGCTGCGAGGCCGGCGCCGAGGTCGCGTGCAACGACGACGCCAGCTTCTTCGAAACGACCTCGCAGATCGAGTTCGACGCGCTGGCCGACACGCCCTACTTCCTCTTCGTCGACGGCTTCGGCGCCGACGAGTCCGGCCCCTACACCCTCAACTTCGACTTCGGCCCCTGCCCCTGAACATCTCCTGTGAGGTCAACACCTTCGACACGCCGCACGTACGCTGACGCCCCGTCGCCAGCCCCGCCAGAGGGCGGGGCGACCCGGGACAAAACCCAAGGCCCGGGCGCGAGCCCGGGTGGACCGTCAACGTGCGGATCCCATCAACGAAGTCGACTCCCCGATCCCGACGTGCCCAACAACGAAGTCGACTCGCCGATCCGCCGTGCCCGAACCGCGAGCGTCCCTCCCCCTTGCGCAGCGGAGGCAGTGCCTCTCGGGGGAGGACAGGAGGGGGAGTTCCCCGATCCCGCCTTGCCCCAACCGCGAGCGTCCCTCCCCCTTGCGCAGCGAGGGGGAGGACAGGAGGGGGAGGACAGGAGGGGGAGTGAAGCAAGGGGGAGGACAGGAGGGGGAGTGAAGCGATCGCCCAAGCACCGCTAGCATCGCTCCGGTCATCTGTTACAATGCCGGTCCCATGAGCGGGCTGGAGCATTGGCCGCGATCGACGGGAGCGACCCCCATGACACTTCGACACCTCCTCTTCGGGCCGGGGCTCCTGGCTCTGGCGCTGATCCTGCCGGCCTGCGGCGACTCTGCGGGGGGCGCCGACGTCGCGCCCGCGCAGGAGCCCGAGGCCAGCCCCGAGGCGCAGCCCGAGCAGACCCCGGAGGCGACGCCCGAGGCCGAACCCGAGGCCGAGCCCGATGATCCCAGCGCCTGGGATGGGACGGTGACGATCCCGCTGGGCGAGACGCTCTACCTGGACGGCGACGACTACCTCTCGGTCTGGGAGCAGGGCCAGGGGATGCCAGTGACGCTGGCGTCAAAGCCCGAAGGGGCCGAGGCGCAGATCGTGGCCGATGGCGCCCGCCTGACCCCGGATCGGGCGGGCGTGTGGGTGCTGGAGCGCGACGGGGCCCAGGTCGAGGTGCTCGTCCGCGACGATTTCCTGAATGAAGACACCTTCTTGAACTTCAACTACACCCCGACGACCCCGCTGGCGCTCACCGGGGACGCGGAGCTCTGGGTGGCCAGCCCGCCCTCCAACGCGATCCAGCGCGTGCTCCTCACCCCCGAGGGCGCCCAGCCTCAAGAACTCGTCCCGACGGGCTCCTGGCCGACGGCGATCGTCCACTGGGCCGAGGGCGGATACCTGCTCGTGGCCCAGTCGGGCCGCGACAGCCTCGGCTTCGTCAACTTGTCAACGCGCAGGATCGAGGACGCGCTGCCGGTCGGCAATGAGCCGGCCAGCATCGTGCTGGACGAGTCGGACCCGGCCACCCCGGTGGCCTGGGTGGCGCTCAGCGGCCAGGACGCCGTCGCGCGGGTTGACTTGAGGGCGCGCGCCCTCACCGACGTGATCGCGGTCGGCCACGATCCCCGCGCGATGGTGCTCGACCCGCAGGGCGGGCGGCTCTTCGTCGCCAGCCTCCTGTCCGACAACCCGACCCCGCGCGGGCTCCTGCAGGGGCCGCAGGTGCCGCTGGAGGATCGCCGCGACATTGCCGTCATCGACACCCGCGCCGCGGCGGTCGTCGACTGGATCCACGAGGCCGGCACGATCCTGCGCGGCCTCTGGCTCGACCCGGCCAAGCCCGACCGCCTCTTCGTCACCCGCAGCGTCTCGCTCAACTTCCAGGCCGAGGTCGCCGCCAGCTCTCGCCCCCACGCCCACGGGCTGACGGTCGTGGACATCGCGCTGGGCTCCGAGACGCTCTACGAGGTCGTCGAGGCGGTCGAGCTCGACCGCCCGGCCCAGGACGCCGGCCCGGCGCCGAGCCCCTTCACCCTGACGCCGACCCCGGATGGCGACCACCTGCTGCTGACGCTCTCGGCCGGCAACGCGGTCCTGGCGCTCGACCCTGAGACCTTCGAGCCGCGCGCCCGCGTCGACGTCGGCCACGATCCGCGCGGGCTGGTCTTCGCCCAGGGCCGGGCCTGGACCTACGCCTGGCTCGACAACAACCTGGTCAGCTTCCCCCTGCCCGGCCCCGAGGGCTTCACCTTGCCGCTGATCGTCGACAAGGTCGAGGTCGGCGACGATCCGACCCCCCTCGACGTCAAGGAGGGCCAGCGCATGTTCAACGACGCCAGCTTCTCGCGCCACGGGGATTTTTCGTGCAACAACTGCCACATCGACGGGCTGACGGACGGGCTGGTGTGGAACATCCTGCTCGACGGGGACGTCAACACGCTGGCCTTCCGCAACATCGGCGGCACCGGCCCCTTCTTGTGGGGCGGCCAGCTGCCGACGCTCTTTGACTTCAGCCGCGAGGTGCTCCGGCTCGTCGGCGGCAACGCCACCGGCGACCAGATGGACCTGCTGACGACCTACATGCAGTCCGTCACCGCACCGCCCAACCCCTTCGCCCGGCCCGGCGGCAAGCACAGCGACTCGGCGCTGCGCGGCCGCGAGATCTTCTTCAAGGGCTCCAACGAGCCCGGCGGCGCCGGCTGCGGCACCTGCCACTCCGGCCCCCTCTTCACCAACTTCAGCCAGGTCCCCGGCAAGACGCCCCTGAGCACCGACGTCCCCTCGCTCATCGGCGTCTACGACACCGCCCCCTACGGCCGACAGGGCCAGTGGCGCACTCTGGAGGAGATGGTCCAGTTCGGCGTCGAGTACACCGGCGCCACCCTGACCCCCGAGCAATACGTCGACCTGACCCGCTTCGTCCAGGAGCTGCCCGGCGACCTCCTCTACCTCAACAGCGCCTCGCCGCTCAACCGCAGCCGCAACGTCCACTTCAGCACCCCCGTCGCCCTGACCTTCTCCAGCATCCTGCGCGATAACCAGGCGAGCTTCTTCACATTTTTGATGGGCGATGGCGAAGAGCAGGTCGAGGTCCCGGGCCAGTGGATCATCTCGGGTCGGCGGGCGCGCTTTGAGCTGGCCGAGGGCGAGCTGGCCCTCAAGACCCGCTACACGATCCGGGTCAAGGAGGGCCTCGGCAGCATCCTGGGTCAGTCCCTGGCCGACCCGCTGGAGGTCACCTTTGAGACCGGCGACATCCCCGGCGCGGACGTCAGCGGGCTGTGGCGGATGACGCTGACGGCCGCCGTCGGCAGCGGCGAGGTGGAGGTGGCCTTCATCCAGTCGGCCGGCGGGCGGGTCTCGGGCACCATCCTGCAGAGCATCGGCGGCATCGACCTGGACCACATCGACGGCTACGTCTCGGGCACCACCCTCTTCATCGAGCCCGTGCGCGCCACGACCCCCTTCGGCGACGTCGTCATCAACAGCGGCGAGGTCGAGCTGGAGCTCGGCGATCGCGGCGATTACGCCGTGCGCGGCAACGGCACCTTGCACTCCATCATCGACGCCAACGTTCGAATGGACCGCCTGAGCTTCCCCGACGAAGACTGAGCTCACCCCCTTGGCCTGGTCATGTCCCCATGAGCAAAGCCCGACGCGCCCTGCCCGCGCAGCTCCTCCTGGTCCTCCTGCTGGCCTGCGGGGAGCCGACCCCTCGCCCCAACGACGCCGAGGGCCCAGGCCAGCCCGAGCCCACGCCCGAAGCCGAGCCCGAGGCCGAGGCCGAGGCCTCCCCGGAGCCGGAGCCTGCCCCTTGCCCCGAGGGCGAGTTCCTGGGCGCGGGGGGCTGCGCGCCGCTGACGCAGTGCGGCGACGGGCAATTCGAAGCCCAGGCGCCGACGGCGACCTCGGATCGACGCTGCGCCGAGATCCGGGTCTGCGTGGACGGCGAGGTGGAGGTGCAGGCCCCGACGCCCGAGTCGGATCGGATCTGCGAGGTCGACCCGCGCCCGGATTACGAGGCGCTGACGCAGGGCGTCGGCCTCTTGGGTACGGGGGAGTACCCGGGATCATTGATCATTCATGGCCCCTGGGCCTTCTCGGTGGCCTCGCTGGACAACGGGTCGAGCTTCATCGCCGCCAGCAGGCTGGAGGGGGGCCGGGTGGTGGCCTTCGGCAAGGACGGCTACACGAACGGGGGCTGGGAGAGCCGGGGCGAGGATCTGCGACAGCTCATCCTCAACGCGGCGCGCTGGGCGGCGCGGGTGGAGAACCCGGTCGTGGGCGTCCAGGCCGGCCGCAGCGCGCTGCAGGACGCGCTCTCCGAGGCCGGCTTGCAGGTCGTCGAGGCTTCGCCGGCCGACCTCGACGGCGTGGACGTCTTCTTCGGGCACAGCTCCGACGGCATGACCCCCGAGGCCATCGAGGCGCTGCGCGCCCATTGCCGCGTCGGCGGCGGGCTCGTGCTGGAGGGCAACCCCTGGGCTTATGCGTCCTACGTCGACGGCCAGGACTTCATCCACAGGTATCCGGGCAACAGCCTGCTCAACGCGGCTGGCCTGACCTGGGTCCCCGACTACACCTGGCCCACCCAGGGCGAGCGCCCCATCGCGCCCGCTCTGGAGCCGCTCCACAACGCCAACAGCGCCATCGACGCGCTCCTGCGCCACCAGATCGGGCGCGAGCCGCTGTCTCCAGACGCTCTGGCGCTCGGCGTGCAGACGGTGAGGATGGCGCTGCGCTACCTGACGCTCGACTTTGACCACGTCCACGGCGCGCTGGCGGCGCTGCGCGAGGGCCTCGATGTGCCCTGGCCGAGCCAGGCTCAACCCTTCGAGGGCGCGCAAGACCCCATCGGCGTCGTCCTGCTCGAAGCCGAGATCGCGCGCACGCAGCAAGCCCCGGCCGCCGAGCTCGGCGCACACCCCGCCTCGGCAGACTTCCCCGGCGCCGTCGCGGACGACGCCCCTCGCGTCACGCGGGCGGTGACCCTCCAGGGCGACAACGGCGGGTGGCCCGACCAGCGGCTCCACTCCGGCGCCGGCAGCAAGGTGTGGCGCAGCACGGGCCTCTACGCGCCACCCGGCGCGATCCTGACCGTGACCATCCCCGAGGTGCTGGTGGGCGCAGGGCTTGAGGCGCAGATCGGCGCTCACACCGACCGCCTCGACCTCAACGGGACCCTGCACCGCTTCCCCTCGATCGCCCGCTCCTGGCCTCTGGCGCAGCCTCGCCAGGAGGTCGGCAATGCCTTCGGCGGCCTCATCTACGTGGCCCTGCCTCCCGGATCGCGCCTGGGCGAGTTCGAGGTGACCATCGAGGGCGCCGTCGAGGCGGCGCGCTTCGTCCGGGGCGAGACCACGATCGCGCAGTGGGCGCAGGAGCGGCTGCGCCCGGCGCCCTGGGCCGAGCTCGACGCCGGGGCGCTGATCCTGACCGTCCCGGCCGAGAGCGCCGCCGCGCTCAACGACCCCACCGAGATCGTCGACTTCTGGGGCGCCGTCATGGCCCACGGCGACGCGCTGGCCGGCGTCGACCGCCGCCAGGGAGCGCTGCGCCCCGAGCGCATCGTCACCGACCGCCAGATCTCCGCCGGCTACATGCACTCGGGCTACCCCATCATGGGGCACCTGGACCAGGCTGACGCCATGCTCGACGTCGCCACCATGCGGATCAACGGCAACTGGGGGCCCTTTCACGAGATCGGCCACAACTACCAGTGGCGCGACTGGCTCCTGCCCGGGACCACCGAGTCCTCCTGCAACCTCTGGTCCGTCTACATCTCCGAGCGACACCTCGGCATACCCCGCGGGCGCGCCCACGAGGCCATCGCCCCCCGCGCGCGCTTTGAGCGCCTCAACGCCTACGTCCGCGGCGGACGCGACTTCGCCAACGAGTGGTCCGTCTGGACCGCGCTCCAGTTCTACCTCGAACTCCAGGAAGCCTTCGGCTGGGAACCCTACCAGGACATCTTCGCCGACTACCTGACCCTCGAAGACGCCCAGCGCCCCGCCGACAACGACATCGCGCGGATCGACGCGTGGCTCGTCCGCACCTCCGAGCGCGTCGGCCACGACCTCGGCCCCTTCTTCCAGGCCTGGGCGCTGCCCGCCTCAAGCGCCGCCCTCGCCCGCGTCGACGGCCTGCCGGACTGGACACACTACTCGCCGCTGCTGCCCGGAGGCACCGGCGAGCGCTCAACGGCAGCCGGCCTTGAAGTCCGCAATGTCCACATGATCACCGAAGGCGGCCTGGGCCAACGACTCGTCAGCTGGACCTCCGAAGACCTCGGCGACGGCGGCCTCGTCGAGCCCGACAGGCCCACCAGCGGCTCCCCCAGCGGCGTCATCACGCTCTTTCGCAACAGGCGCCTGAGCCAGACGATCGGCACACCAGCCCCCGGCGTCGCCTACACCCTCCAGGTCACCGCCATCCGACAAGGACAACCGGCCGCCTTCAGCTTCGAAGCGCTCCAGGGCAACCTCGCCCTCGGCGCCATCGACACCTCCAGAGAGCCCGCCCTGCCCGACGCCAGCACCCACGCACCCTACCGCTTCACGATCCGACCTGCCGCCAACGGCGGCCCGATCACCCTCATCGCGCGCCACGAAGGCCCAGACAGCGCCACGGGCTTCACCGCGATCTCGCTGACCGCCTGCGACCTCACCGCGCTCGACGGCCAGGGCCACTGCCCCACCCCCTGACCCCGCCCGGCGTGCCTCATACCAGACCACAGACGAAGGGCTTGCTTTGTGGGCGAGGACAGGGGGATGGCCTGGGCCTGGGCCTGAGCGAGGCTGGTGCACCGCACCGCCGACTGAAGGCCCTGGCTCAGGCCGCCGCCTGGACCGCCCACAAAGTGAGTCTCTCGGCTGTGGTCTGGTATCAAGCCCTCAACCCGCCGATGGCGCGATCGTTCGCTCCTCGATCCGCCTTGTCCTGTCTGCCTTGCCCTCGTACGGAACCACGCTCAAGCCACTTCCATGTTGGGCCACCAGGATGCCCAGGATGACAGTGCTTCAAACGTGGTTCCGTATCACTCGATCCCGACGCCCTCGACCGCCAGACCCCGCGGCCAGAAGCCCGGCGCTTGCTCTCAGCGCGGCAGCGCGTCCCAGAAGTCGCAGATCTCGGCCTTGAGCCGCTGGCCGACGCCGACCTCCAGATCCAGACCCATGAAGCGCTCCTCGTCGACCTCGAACCCGGGCCAGCGCAGATCCTCGCCCCCGTTGGGATCGCCGCCCTCGGCCAGCCGCGTCCAATAACGCCGCATCAGCGCCGACAGCGGCCTCTCCTCCTCCTTGAGCGCGGTCCCGTAGAGCGAGTTCTGGAAGATGAACATGATCTCGGCGCTGTGGAACGCCCCCAGATCGGGGAAGAGCGAGAAGCGCACCTCCCGCGTGAAGTGGTAGGTCCACACCGGCAGCCCCGCCGACGACAGCGCCCTGGCCGTCCGCCGCGTCCCGCAGACGAAGAGATCGTCGCCGGCCACCTCCGCAAGCGCCCGGTTCGGGCTGCTGAAGTCGGAGGCCGGGTAGCGCGCCAGCACCGCCTCGGCACCATCGCCGTAAGCCTCCCGGATCACCTCCTCGTAGCGCGCCTCGTCAAAAACCTCGCGCATCAGCGCCACGAAGAGCGTCCCCTCATCTCGATTATGTCCAATGATCACAGGCACATCGGCCACCTCCCCGGCCTCGATGGCCTCGCCCACCGCCGCCGGATAGAGCGACCCCGCCGCCAGCGGCGTCCACAGCACGCCCTCGCCGAAGATCACCCCCTGCTTGATGGGCAGCGCGCGCATCAGCGCGTCCCTGTCCGCAGCGCGCAGGCAGGCCGCCGCGTCCGGGGCGCCCTCACAGCCGACGATCCCCGCCAGCCGCGCGCCATCGGCCATCGCCTGCGCCACGTTGGAGCGACCCTCGCGGACGCAGGGGCCGCTCTCGATGATCGCCCGATGAAAGAGCCCACGGCTGGCGGGCGTGACCAGGTGCAGGCAGGCGCTCACCGCCCCGGCCGACTCGCCGAAGATCGTCACATTGCCGGGGTCGCCCCCGAAGGCGGCGATGTTGTCGCGCACCCACTGAAGCGCCGCGATCTGGTCCAGCAGGCCGTAATTGCCCACCGCCCGATCGTCCTCGGCCTCCAGCGCCTCGTGGGCCAGGAAGCCGAAGGGGCCCAGCCGGTAGTTGATCGTCACGACGACCGCGCCGTCCTGCGCGAGGTGGTCGCCGTGGTAGAGCGGCTCGCTGCCGGCCCCGAGGGCGAAGCCGCCGCCGTGCATCCAGACCATCACGGGCGCGCCTTCGGGCGCAGGATCCGAAGACCAGACGTTGAGCACCAGGCAGTCCTCGTCCCCCGTCAGCGCGCCGCCGAGCGCCACCGGCTGGCGACAGGAGTTGCCAAACTGCGTCGCCTGAAGCGGGGCCTGCCAGGGCTCGGCGGGCTGCGGCGGCCGCCACCGAAGCTCCCCCACCGGCGGCGCCGCAAAGGGGATCCCCTTGAAGCTGCGCCCGCCATCCTCGACGACGCCGATCACCGGACCCAGACGCGTCTCGACCCTCGGCCCCGATGGCTCCGCCTCGGGCTCTGCCTCAGGTTCTGCCTCGGGCTCGGCCCCAGGCTCGGCCTCGGGTTGGGCTTCTGGCTCTGCGACGTCAGGATCGACGCCCGAGTCCTCCTCGTCAGCGGGAGGGTCGGCGGAGGGCGATCCGCCGCAGCCCAAGGGCGCGAGCAGCGCGAGCGAGGCGGCGACGAGGAGGAGCATCAGATGAAGATTCATGAGCAGACACCACCACTTGCAACAGATCAAGGCGAGCCAGGGGGCGGGCGCCGAGGCCAGGCGCCGGCCCGCCGCAGCTCTCTGGGAGGGCGCTACCTGGGGCAGCAGACGGGCGAGGAGGGGAAAGGCGCGTTGCCGTCGCCCGCGAAGCGCTCGCCCTCGGCCAGCGCGGCGCCGGAGACAGGGGAGCAGCCGAGGTCATCGGAGCCCTCGCCGCAGGCCACACATACGAGCAAGTGCCTGACAATCAACAACAAACCGGTCTTCCTCATCACCCAGCCGCTGAGCGCGAATCAGGACAGTGGATCCCTCGATACGTTGTCCTGTTGAGGTCTTCATTTCATAATCGATCCTCGCGCGCAAGCCGGCGGCGACCCTTCGCGCATCTTTTCAAGAGGCGCCTCCCTGTGGCATCACCTCACCACCACGGCCTGCCGAGCGGACCCCGATGAAAAGACCCGAAGCCCTCACCCTGGCGATCCTGCTGCTCATCGGCGGCGCGAGCTGGCCCGCCTCGCGCGCGAACGCCAGCCCCCCCGGCCCGCCGCTGGAGGCCGCCGACGCCGCCGATCCGACCGCCCCGCTCGATCAGGCGCCGAGCCGCGCCCTGCGCCCCGACCCGCCCGACGCCGATCCCACGCTGGCCCGCCGCGCGCTCAACGCCTCCGTCGCCCTCGTGCCGGGGCTCGCGATCCACGGCGCCGGCCACATGGCCGCAGGCGACGTCGACACGGGCCTGAGCCTCCTGATGGTCGAGGGGCTCGGCGTCCTGCTGACCATCGGCGGCATCGGGGGGCTGGCCGCCACCGGCGCCTCCCCTCGCCTGAGCACCCCCTTCATCACGTCGACGATCTCCGGCGTCGGCCTCTTCGGCCTCTCGGCCCTGGCCGACCTCTACGGCGTCCTGGCCCCCGCAGGCGGCTTCGGCCTCCCTGACATCGACCCGCCACCGCTCCGGCTCCAGGCGGGCTACCGCCACGTCCTCGACCCCATCTTTGACTACCGCAACTTCGCCCACGCCCGCGCCGACGCGCGCCTCGACCGGCTGCGACTGAGCCCCGAGGCCTGGTTCGCCCTCGACGACGCCAACTGGCGCCTGATCCTCATGGCCGCGTGGCGCTTCGCAGGCCCCACCAGCCCCGGCGTTGCCCGGGACAGCGTCGCCAAAGACGGCGTCGCCCAGATCGACGGCGTCGCCCAGATCGACGGCGTCGCCCAGATCGACGGCGTCGCCCAGATCGACGGCGTCGCCCAGATCGACGGCGTCGCCCAGATCAACGGCGTCGATGACCTCGGCGACGGCTCCGCCCTCGATCTGGAGTTTGGCCTCGTCCACCACCGCTACGACACCGAGGGCTTCAGCATCACGACCGGCGAGGTGGCCGTGCAGGGGCGGCTCGACCTCGCGCGGCTGGCTCCGACCCTCCGGGGCGCCTTCGCCGAGATGGGCTTCGGCGTGGCGATGGGCGCCAACAGCTACGACGGCCTGACCACCGAGGGCACCGACCTGCTCCTGGGGCGCTTCGCCTTCGGCCTCTACCTCGGCCATGAGGGCCAGGGCGAGCTCTCCATCTATTACGATCACCGCCACGACGGCTTCGCCGCCGGGCTCAAGGTCAAGGGCCTGGGCAGCGGCGCTCCTGGGCACTTCGGCGCGCGGCTGTCCACACGGCTCTTCGGACCCTGGGGCGTCGAGCTGAGCGCCGAGGCCGGCTCCGCCCTCGTCACCGGCGCCTCGATCACACGCGACCTCGGAGGGGAGCGATGACACACCGACAAGCCACTGATATTGCTAGACTATTCAGGATGGCGGCGCTCAAGGTCGTGGCGCTGTCCGCCTGCGCCGCGAGCCTGGGGGCTTGCCTGGACGTGGCCGACGAGCGGGCGCGCTTCGATCTGGAGGTGGGCCGAGGGGCGATCCCCGAGGCCGCCGTCGAGGTCCGCGACGGGCTCGCCTCGGTGCAGTCCTTCGAGCCGGGGGCGCTCGTGCTCTGGGCGCAGGCCCCCGAGCTTGAGATTACGCTGATCACCGGGCCGCAGGGCGGCGGCTCCTGGCTGCTGACGCTCCACAACGCGCTGGCGGACGCGGCGGTCAAGCGGGCCGTGGTCGTCGACCAGCCCGGCGGCGCGGGCCAGAGCGCCGAGATCGCCCTCGACGTCGAGCCGGTCGAGCCGGCCTCCCCGCTCGTCACCCTCAAGTCGTGGCGTCTGGAGTTGCCCTCGGGCGCGACGATCAAGCTGACGATAGGGCCGCCGGACGCGCGCAGCACCGAGCCCTTCCGCTTCATGATCTTCGCCGACATCCAGTCGCGGATCGACGGGGTGCAGGACATGTACGACAGGATGAAGGAGGACCCGACGATCCGCTTCGGGCTCATCAGCGGCGACCTGACCGAGCAGGGCGCACCGGAGGAGCTGAGGGCCTTTCAGGACGAGATGCGCGCCCTGCCCTTCCCGCTCTACGCGACGCTGGGCAACCACGAGCTGGGCCACGGGCAGCATGTGTTCCAGCGGATCTTCGGGCGGGGCAACTTCAGCTTCGTCTTCAGGGGGGTGCGCTTCACCTTGCTGGACTCGGCCAGCGCGACGATCGCCCCGCAGGCCTACGACTGGCTCGACGACTGGCTCGACGACGCCGAAGGTGGCCTGCACCTGGTCGTGACGCACATCCCGCCGCTGGATCCGGCGGGGCAGCGCAACGGGGCCTTCGCGTCGCGGGGCGAGGCCAACCGGCTGCTGAGCTTGCTGGCGCGCAAGGGGGTGGACATGACGGTCTATGGGCACGTCCACTCCTTCTACACCTTCACCAACGCGGGGATCGAGGCCTTCATCTCGGGCGGCGGCGGCGCGATCCCGCAGCGCCTCGACGGGATCGGCCGCCATTACCTGACGGTGGACGCCGACCCGGTCGCGCAGCGCTTCGCCACTTCGGTCGTCCGCATTGACCCTGAAGATTAGGCGCTCGGACGAGGGCCGCCGCGCACCCTTGAGATCGCAGATCGTCCCTGCCGCGTCGAGCCCGAAGAGCAGACCTGGGCTTCATCAACTCATACCAGACCACAGACGAAGGGCTTGCTTTGTGGGCGAGGACAGGGGGATGGCCTGGGCCTGGGCGAGGCTGGTGCACCGCACCGCCGACTGAAGGCCCTGGCTCAGGGCGCCGCCTGGACCGGCCACAAAGTGAGTCTCTCGGCTGTGGTCTGGTATCAGGCCCTTGAGGCCTTGACCCGGCCTTCAGCGGGCAGGGCGCGGGATGGCGACCTCGACCCACTCGACGCCGAGGACCTCCTCCAGCGCGGCGGGCGCGATCTCGACGAGGAAGCCCCGGCCTCCCCCGTTGATGAAGAGCCTCGGCAGATCCCGGATCGAGGCCTCCGCGAAGATCGGCATGGCCCGCCTCATCCCGAAGGGCGAGGTGCCGCCGACCTGATAGCCGGTGTGGCGCTCGGCCACGAGGGGATCGCAGGGAGCGACGCCCTTGACGCCCATGTGGCGGGCCAGGGCCTTGGTCGAGACCTGACAGTCCCCGTGCATCAGGATCGCCAGCGGGGCGCCGTCGTCGGCCTCCATGATGAGCGTCTTGATGACCTGGCGCTCGTCCACGCCAAGCTCGCGGGAGGAGACCGCGGTGCCGCCCTTGGGCTCGTAGGCAAAGGGGCGAGGCGTGAAGGACACCTTGGCGGCCTTGAGGGCGCGGACGGCTGCTGTGGAGGGGAGCTTCTCCTTCTTGGACATGGGCTCTCAGACCTCTGAGTCGCTTGCGGCGACGGGCTGGGCGGCGCGATCCCCCAGGGGCGAGGAGCGCGGCGCGGGTTCGGGGGGGCTAGAACGTTGATTGGTTTGAGGGACCGAGGCCGGCGAGGCTGACAGCGTCGAGGCCAAGGAGGAGAGCACAGGCGGGCCCTTGGCCCGCCGAGCATCGACGACGCCGGCATCGGCTCTGTCGGCCCGTTGGCCGACGGGAGTCAAACCAATCAACGTTCTAAGTCACGGTGACGGCCTTGGCGAGGTTTCTTGGCCTGTCGATCTCGCGGCCCAGCGACAGCGCGACATGATAGGCGAAAAACTGCAAGGGCACGACGGTCAGGGCCGGCGAGAGCGCCGGGTGGTGGTCTGGCAGCGGGACGAGCGCGTCGGCCAGCCGGGCGACGGCGCGATCCTCGGGCCTGGCCACGACGATCAGGTGGGCTCCGCGGGACTTGAGCTCCTGGAGGTTGCCGATCATGCGCTCGCGGCACTCGTCCTCCGGCACCAGCGCCCAGACCGGCGTGCCCGGCGCGATCAGCGCCAGCGGGCCGTGCTTCATCCCCGCGCCCGAGAGGCCGTCGGCCGGCGTGTAGGCCACCTCCTTGAGCTTGAGCGCCCCCTCACACGCCACCGACACGCTGACCCCACGGCCGACGAACATCACATAGGGGCTCTGGCAGAAGCGCTCGGCCAGGGCCTGCACCATCCCCTGATGCTCCAGCATCGCCTGGATCTTCTCGGGCAGCGCCGCCAGCGCCGACACCCACGCCCGCCCCTCGGAGGAGGGCATGTGGTGGACGCGCGCGAAGCGCAGCGCCAGCAGCGAGAGCGCCGCCACCTGCGCCGAAAAAGCCTTTGTAGAGCATACACTTATCTCAGGGCCCGCGTGCAGGTGGATCCCGCAGGCCGTCTCGCGGGCGATCGTGCTGCCGACCGCGTTGGTCAGGCCCGCCGTCAGCCCCCCGCGCCCGTTGATCTCGCGCAGCGCCAGGATCGTGTCGGCGGTCTCGCCGGACTGGCTGATGGCGACGTGCAGCGTGTCCTCGGTCACGATAGGGTTGCGGCAGACCAGCTCGGCGGCGTCGGCGGCCCGCGTCGGCATCCGCGCGTAGCGCTCCAGCAGATACTGGCCGACGCCGGCGCTGTGCAGGCTGGTGCCGCAGCCGAAGAGGGCCGCCTGCCGCAGCCCGAAGAGGCGCCGCCCGAGCCCGTCGATCCCCGAAAGGCGAGCGCTCGCCCCCGCCTCATCGAGCCGCCCCCGCAGCGCGCGCTCGATCACCACGGGCTGCTCCAGGATCTCCTTGATCATGTAGTGGGCGCAATCACCCAGGGCGGCGGACTCGGCGCTGGCCTCGATGGCCTCGACCCGCTTGGCCCTGTCCCGGTTGTCCAGATCCACCGTCCGCAGCCCGCCCCCGCTCACCTCGGCCACCTCGCCCTCGTCCAGCACCACGATCCTGTCCGTGAAGGGCGCCAGCGCCAGCTGATCCGAGGCCACCCAGCATCGCCCCTCCCCGATCCCGACGATGACGGGGCTGCCCACCCTGGCCGCGATCAGCCGATCCGGCTCCGAGCGGCACAGCACCAGCAGCCCCGCCGTCCCCCGGATCGCCCTCAAGGCCTGCCGCACCGCGTCCAGCAGCGAGGGCGCGCCCTGCTCTCGCTGCCGGACGATGAGGTGGGCCAGGATCTCCGAGTCCGTCTCCGAGGACAGCCGGCCGCCGGCCGCCTCGATCTGCGCCCGCAGATCGTCGGCGTTGTCGATGATCCCGTTGTGGACCACCGCGATCTCGCCGCTCGGGTCCAGGTGCGGGTGGCTGTTGGCCTCCGTCACGCCCCCGTGGGTCGCCCAGCGCGTGTGCCCGATCCCCACGCCCCCGGCCAGCCCCTCCGGCCAGGACCGCTCCAGCGCCGACAGCGGCCCGACCTCCCTCGCCACACGCAGCTTCTTGCGGTGGATCGTCGCGATCCCCGCCGAGTCGTAGCCCCGGTACTCCAGGCGCTTGAGCCCGGCCATCACCACCGGCCACGCCTCATCGACCCCCACGACCCCCATGATCCCACACATCCTCGACGCCCTCCCTTGTTGCCCTACCCGTAAATCCGACGCCGGACCTGGCGCTCGCTCACCTGAGGCGCTCTGAAGCGAAGCTGCGCCGCCTCCTGTTGGATCTGCGCGTAGATCCTCGCGTTCTTCCACCCGAGCCGCTGAAGCTCCGCGTGGCGCGCGGCCACGAAGGCCTCAAAGGTCTCGTCCTGTGCGTCGAGCACCTCGTCCACGATCCGCCGCGCCGTCCTCGGATCGAGATCAAACAGTCGGGTCAGCCGCGCCTCGATTTGCTTCAGTCGCCGGTCCATGGGCCAATACCTGCACGCTGGGGGAGCTCTCTGTCCATGAATATACCCGAAGTCGGGCAGGATGGACCCCTCCAGGGCCTCCGACGCCCTCCAACGGCGCCGAAAGCCAGCGGTAGACCGCCGCGCGGTGGCTGGGTTATGTTGTGGGCTGGCGGCCACGAGAGCGAAAGACAACCACGGACAAGGGCGTTGATCCCCGCGGCTGCGAACCCGAACAGACGCTGAAGAGGATCCCGACGATGCAAAACAAGAGCTTGTGGGCGCTGCCCCTCATGACCTGCCTCTGCGCAGCCCTCCTGGGCGGGTGCTGCGAAGAACAAGAGACCTCCGATCTGGCCGACGGCGGCGCGGCCCCTCAAGCCGAGGGCGACAAGGCCCAAGGCGACAGGGCCGAGGCCCCCGAGGGCGACAAGGCCCCGGCCGAGGGCGACAAGGCCGAGGGCGACAGGGCCAAGGCCCCCGAGGGCGACGCCGACGCGGGCGACAAGGCCGAGGGCGAGGAGCCCCCCATCGACAACGACGATCCCCGCAACATGCCCGGCAAGATCGATCGCGACGAGGACCGCCTTGAGGCCGTCGGCAAGCTCCTGAAGCTCGACGCCAGCCAGGGTTGGGAGCACGACCTGCTCGACGCCAGCGGCTCCGACCTCGCCGTCGCCATTCAGGAGGGCAGCAAGGGCGCCTCGCCGGCCTTCCGCGCCGCGCTGCTCCAGGGCGACACGATCCTCGACGAGACCACCGACTTCAAGGCCTTCCTCAACCTCGGCGACGACCTCGCCAACGAGTTCAAGGACTGCCTGACCTGGGCCACCTCCCCCATGACGCCCCTGACCTTCGGCGAGACCCGCGCGCTCAAGATCAGCTTCTGGTGCAACCTCGAAGAGGACCCCCCCATCACCAAGGAGATCGTCGCCATCCTCAAGCCCAACGCCGACAAGCCCGGCAAGCTCTCGGACTTCACCGTCCTCTGGAGCGGCCTGGGCGGCTCCAGCAGCCAGAGCGGCGACTGCGCCCTGACCAACGAGGCCTTCTTCACCGCCCTGGACGAAAAGACCCTCCAGCGCGAGATCAAGCCCACCGCCTTCCCCATCACCACCGGCCCCGAGGAGGGCGAGGACGACAGCGCCAACGTCATCGATGTCGCGGATGTGGAGGATAAGGGCGAACCCGAGAACCCCTGCAAGACCCCCAAGGGCAAGATCGACAAGTTCACCCTCCTCTGAGTGATCGCCTCCGAACACTCGCCGCCGCGCGATAGCCTCCGAACACTCGCCGCCGCGCAATGAGAAGCGCCCCCACAGGATACCCTGCGGGGGCGCTTCCCATTGCGCTCAGGCTGACACCTACTCGCGCGACTCCCGACGCCCTCGCGCCTCGTCCATCGCCTCGACGCAGGCCGCCGAGAACTCGCCGCGGTGCGCCTCGATGCACTCCCTCATCCGACCTTCGCCGGGCTCAACCTCGCCGCAGGCCGCCTTGATGTCCTCGCCGCACACCCTCTTGAGGGCACCGTGGCCCCGGCCCCGATTACCCTTGTGCTTCTTGTGCTTCCTGGCCGCCTTGAGCGCCTTGGAGCAGCCCTTGCTCAGATCGTCCTTGTTGTCCCTCATGCACTGGCGCAGCTCCTTGCCCTCCAGACCCCCGCACAGGCTCTGCGCGTCGGCCTCGCAGGCCACCTTGAGCGCCTGCCGCTTCTCCTTGAACTTGTCCAGCTTCGCCTCGCACGCCTCCGACAAGGCCTCCCGGTTCTCCTCCAGGCACTGCATCGTCTCATGCTGGTTACCGGCCTGCGCGCACAACCTCACCTTGTCCTGGGCGCACGCCCCCTCACCGCCGCCACCCCCCTTGCCCCCCCGCGCGCTCGCCGGGCCCGCCACCACCATCACCATCGCGATCGACACGATCCCGGCCGCCATCTTCAGGTTCATTGATTTTCTCCATTCTCTCACCAGTTGAAGACACACCGATCCGTCCAGCTCGCCGCACCCCCATTCAGGAGCCCGACGCGCCGCGCCACCCCAGCACCTGCCCATCTCGGGCTCGACCGGGGCCATCGCGCTTCGTCCAGGCCGGTCAACAAGGGAGACCCGATGCCCTGCGAGGCGTTAAAAAAAATTTCTTCGCCTCGATGAGACTGTCGGTACGTTACTGGGACAGGTTTGCTCAGTGAAGCCTGAAGTCCTGCCGCGCTCGCCGATCGCCCCACGCTCCTCGCACCGCCCCCGTTGGGGACGGGCTCGTCGGGTGGGGCTAGAAACTCAGGGTGGGCTGCGCCCTCTCGGTCGCAGGCCAGCGCACGACCGATGTCGACACCAGGGGGCGTGAAAACCACAATCCACAGGCCCACTTCGACGCGCTGATCCTGCCCCGCGATCCGCCCTGGCCCGCCCGCCGGCCT
>SYOX01000039.1 GCA_005804885.1 Pseudomonadota bacterium | reverse complement strand
TTGCTCCTGTGACTTGGTGAGCACCGCGCTGCACGACAACCTTGGACCATGAACCGACACCCTTGTCGATCCTATCCCTTCTCCTCGCCACCGCCCTGCTCCCGCCAGAATCGTGCCAGTTAGAACTCGATAGCCCTGGGGGGGGTTCGGGGCCGTCTTGACTCCGGCGCGCAGGTCGGTATGCTTGTAAGACGGGCTCTGGCCACCAACTCCAGACCCATCAAGAGTTTTTGCTGTTCATGACGCGCCTGTTGGACATTCTCCGTGGCGCTTCGTTGTTGTGACTGAGGTCGTCTCCTCCAAGGTCGAGGGGGAGGACAGGGTCACTTAAGGAGGCTGATTTTGGACGCATTGGACGTTCTGTTTAAGGCGCAGGATGAGGGAGGGATTGAGCGAAGAGAGGCGTTGGAGCATCTGATTCGCAAGTGCCGTGAGCTGGGCTGCCAGCCGCTGGTGAGCGATTCGAAGGAAGGAGGCTTCAAGATCCGCTACGGGTCCATCCGCTACGCGGTGCTGGATGTGAACACGAAGGGTCGCGTGTACTTGCACATCAAGTCCCACCCGAACAAGGATCTGCCCGACGATCTGTCGGAGAAGGCCAATGAGTTCATCGTCTCGCTGGACGGCGTGGACATCAAGAATGGCCCGATCAACTGCTACGGCCAGGTCGAGCAGCCGATCGAGGAGATCCCGCAGGAGAGCCTGGACAGCTTCCTGGAGTTCGCCGTGGACTCCATCCAGACGACCTACTATCGCCGAGGCTGAGCTGATCTCGGCGCCGGGAGCCTGAGCCGATGCTGGACTTCGAATCCGAGCTTCGAACGCTGCTTCAGGCCCCTTATTCCTACATCCACCTGGTCACCCACGATGAAGCCCGAGCCGTCTCACTGGTGACCCGCGTCGCGCGCCACACCAGCCGCGTGGTCTGTGAGTGGAGCGCGACGCGAGGGATGGAGCTGTCCGACCGCCGCGTCCCGCCGGGGAACTTCAACGTCGTCCTGGACGCGATAGAGTCCGAGACGAGGCCGGTGATCTTCATCCTCAAGGATCCGCACCCCTTCCTGGATGACGCGCTCGTGGTGCGCCGCCTGCGGGAGATGGAGGGGCTGGTGGCGGCCTTCGGCAAGACGGTGGTGATGATCTCGCCGGTGGCGCTGGAGCTGCCGGAGCTGGTCACGGACATCACCCAGATTCATGTGCCGCTGCCGGATCGCGAGGCGCTCGATGAGATCTGCCGGGTGGTCTTCCCGCCGGATCGGTGGCCGCACGTCAACCGGGACAGCCTCGTGGCCAGCGCCCTGGGGTTGACGAGCCGACAGTCGCTTCGGGCCTTCCACCGTGCGCGCATCGAGTGCCAGAGCGCCTTCCGGCTCGGCTCGTCGACCTTCGATCTGGAGGGGGCGATCCTGGACGAGAAGCGGCGGGTGATTCGAAACACGGACGTGGTGGAGTTCGTCGAGCCGGACTTTGACATGGCCGACGTCGGGGGCCTGGAGGAGCTCAAGGTCTGGCTGGGCAGCCGCAAGGACGCCTTCAGCCCCAAGGCGCGGGAGTTCGGCCTGCCCGTGCCCAAGGGTTTGCTGCTGCTGGGCGTGCAGGGCTGCGGCAAGAGCCTGATGGCCAAGGTCGTGGCGCGCTACTGGGGTCTGCCGCTGCTGCGGCTGGACGTGGCGGCGCTCTTTGGCGGGGCGGTGGCGCCCGATGCTGCGCTCAAGCAGGCGATCAGGACCTCGGAGACGCTCAGCCCGACGGTCCTGTGGGTGGACGAGCTGGAGAAGATCTTCAGCACGGACTCTGGCAGCAGCGACAACAGGTTGCTGGGGAGCCTGTTGACGTGGTTGCAGGAGAAGAAGCAGCCGGTCTTCTTCGTCGCGACGGCCAACCGGGTCGACAACCTGCCGCCGGAGCTGCTGCGCAAGGGTCGCTTTGACGAGATCTTCTTCGTCGATCTGCCCGATCGGCGCTCTCGGGAGAACATCCTGGAGATCCACCTGCGGCGGATGGCGCGGATGCCGGAGATCTTCGACTGCGGCGAGATCGCGGAGCTGACGCCCCATTTTTCGGGGGCGGAGCTGGAGCAGGTGATCGTCTCGGGGCTCTATCTGGCCTTTGGTCAGAAGGTGGAGCTCACCCAGGAGCACCTGCAGCAGGCGGCGCGAGAGACGGTGCCCTTGTTTCGGACCCGGGAGGACGACATCAAGGCGCTGCGCGGGTGGGCGCGGGAGCGGGCGAGGTTCGCGGCGCGGGACGCGACGCTCTACGAGCTTTTTGGCTCGGATCGGCCTCAGCCGCGGCGTTGAGCCTGGCGGGTTGCGTCCGCAACCTGTTGATATTTCATGTAAATATAAGAGGTGGTGCGGCGTGCGGGGTCAGGAGTAGAAGCGCATCTCCTCCTTGGGGTCGCGGCTCATGAGGGTGGAGATGGCCTGCTTGACGGGCTTGTCTTCGTAGAGGACGCGGTAGACCTCGTCGCAGATGGGCATCTCGACGTCGAGCTGACGGGAGAGGTCAAAGACGGACTGGCTGGTCTTGATGCCTTCGGCGACCATGGTCATGTCGGAGAGGATGTCGGAGAGGGTCATGCCCTGTCCGAGCTTGAGGCCGACGGTGCGGTTTCTGGACAGGCCGCCGGTGCAGGTCAGGACGAGATCGCCCATCCCTGCGAGCCCGGCGAGGGTGAGGGGGTTGGCGCCCTTTCGGGTGGCGAGGCGCGTGATCTCGTTGAGGCCGCGGGTGATGATGGCGGCCGTGGCGTTGTGTCCGAAGCCCAGGCCGGTGACGACGCCCGAGGCGATGGCGATGACGTTCTTGAGGGCGCCGCCGCACTCGACGCCGACGACGTCGTGGGAGGTGTAGGCGCGGAAGGTGTCGGTCAGGAAGGTGCGCTGGACCTTGGTGGCGAGGCGCTGGCTGTAGGAGGCGATGACGACGAGGGTGGGGGTGTTGATGGCGACCTCGTGGGCGAAGGAGGGCCCGGAGAGGTAGGCGAGGTAGGGGTGGCAGCGCAAGGGCAGGACGTCCTCGAGGATCTCGCTGACGATCATGAGGGAGTCGTTCTCGATGCCCTTGGAGGCGCTGACGATGGGGACGCCCACGGGGATGTGATCGCGCGCCTGTTCCATGACGTGACGCAGGACGTGGCTGGGCGAGGCCGAGAGGATCATCTGCTTGCCGACGACGGTCTCCACGATGGAGTTCGAGGCGCGCAGGTTGTTCGAGAGGGTGAAGCCTTCGAGGTAGAGGGGGTTGGTGTGCTGTCGGTTGATGGCATCGACGAGCTGGTTGTTGCGGGCCCAGATCGTGACCTTGAAGCCCTTGTGAGCCAGGAGGTTGGCCAGGGCCGTGCCCCATGAGCCAGCGCCGATGACGCCGATGTCCAGGATGGTGTCGTGGTCGCGGTCGTGCTCGGGGCCAGGGATCATGGTTCGATCTCCTCAGGGCAGGACGAAGGGGTAGTTGATGGTCATGGAGGCCCCGTTGAAGGGAGGGAACTGCATGCTGCGGACGACGGCGGCGACGCATCCGGCTTCGACGGTGCCGGCCTTCTCGCCGGCGACCTGGGCGCCGCCGACGGCGCCCGTGGGGAGGATGGTGAAGCGGACGATGACGGTGCCGGACTTGTCCGGGCCGCCGCAGCCGTTGATGTTGGCCTTGTGGCGGCCGACGACGCTCTTGACGACGGCGCGCGAGAGGGTGTCGGGGAGATCGGGGTTGCCCTCGGCGGCCTCGGGCTTCTTGTTCCCAAGGCCGTCGAGGATGGTGTCCATCCGGTCCTTCTTCTCGCCGTCGAGGGGGTTGGCCGGGGGCAGCTTCTTGTCGCCCTCGTCGGGGTTGTTCTTGCCGTCTTCGTTATTGGGGTCTTTGGCCTCGACCTGGCCGTCTGGGTCGAGGGCCTTGTCGCCCTCGCCGGGGTTGTTGTCCTTGTCGCCGGCCTGGGGGTCGTTCTTGGCGATGGCCTTGTCGCCCTCGCCGGTCTTCTTGTCCAGGTCGCCCTGTTCGGCCGCTGCGTCCTTCTCGCCGTCCTTCTCAGCGTTGTCGGCGGCGCCGACGCCGTCGGTGGGCAGGCCTCCGTCCGGGGTGCCCTCGGGGGCCTTGTCGGCCACGCCTTCAGCGCCGTCGGGCGTGGGATCGGGCACTTTTTCGTTGGCGGGGAGATCGTCCTCGACAGGGGCGACGAGGTTTTCGGCCGAGGGCGGCGCCTCCCGCTCGACAATGCGGGGCGAGTCGTCGCGGGTCAGGAGGATGACGACGAGGACGCCGAGCGCGAGGACGAGAGCGCCGACGGCGGCGCCCAGGGCGATCTTGATGCCGTTGTTGGACTGGCGCGTGCCCATGGGGATCATGCCGGGCATGATCGGGGCGGCCTCAGCCGTGAAGTTGGCCTCGGTGGGGCCTGCGGGGGCGTTGTTTCCGCGCAGCGAGGCGAGCGAGTTGATGTCGATGAAGCCGCTGGAGTCGTCGACCGCGTGCCCGGTGGTGGTTGGCCCCTGGCGCCCCTCGGGCGAGCTGAAGAGGCTGCCGGTGTGCTCGATGTTGATGTAGCCGCTCGCGTCGTCCTCGTCGTGAGTGGCGGAGATGACGGGGCGGGCGGCCTTGGGCCTGGCCTTGGAGGCGGCCTTGCCCAGATCGGTGAGGGTGAAGAGGACGGAGTCCTCGTGTCTGGCCTGGACACTTCTGGCGCCGGGTTGCAAGGCGTCAGGACCCTTCTTGTTGCCGTTTGACATCGAACTCCTCACGCGGCTTGTTGATCTGCGCCAGAGTGGTGGATCGTCGTGGTATGCACTGTGCTCTGGAACCGCTGCGCCGGCCTGCTTCATCCCAGGACGAGGGCGAGGGGTTCTCCTTCTGGATTTCGCCGCAGACCACTATAGCTCATCCGGGGTTGAAAATGCACCACTTCAACGCTGACGCTGACGAGCAGGCGGGAACCGAGGGGGTCCTGGGCTCCGGTCGCGTCGAGGTTCTTCGGATATACTGCGAGATGATCTCGCCCGAGCGCCTGCGTGGTCCGGATCTGAGGGCCTTCTTCAAGGAGTTTCGATCGTCGCTGGTGGTGGGCGGTCGTCGCTGGGGGGGGCGGGTCGAGCTCGTGCTCAAGGTGGAGCTGCCTGGGGCCGAGGGCGTCGGGCTCGACGCGGGGTTGCTGGCGCTGCTCAGAGAGCGCGAGGCGCTGTGCGTGGATCGGATCTGGTTGTGGGGGCAGCTGGCGGATCGCTCCCGGATCTACCTCAACACGGGGTCATGGCCGCTGGTCTTCGCGGGTTGGGAGCGGCTGGTCGATGGCCTCGACGCGGCGGGCTTGTCGCCCGAGGGGCTCTTCTTTGATCTGGAGCCGGACTTTGATCTGCTCGAGGGCCTCTTCCGGGGTGACTTGAGGGCGCTGTGGTCGATGTTCAGGCGCTATGGCCGGGGCGATCATCGAGGCCGTGTCGATCAGGTCGCCGAGGCGCTGGGTCGGCTGCGGGCGCGGGTGGGTGTGGAGGTCCCGGTGCTGGCGGCGTGCTTCCCGACGGGTTGGCTTGGGCCGCTCGGGCCTCTGGTGGCGCGGGTCAGCGGCGCGCCGCTGGTGGGGACGTCGGGGGTCATGATCTGGGACGAGGTCACGGCGATGAACTACACGAGCTTCCTGTTGCCGTGGATGGGCGGCGCCAACGCGGTCGCGCTGTGGATCGCGGCGAGGGCCGGCGGCGTCGTGGCCAGGGCGCATGTGAGGCAGGCGAGTCGTCAGGGGGCGCGCGGGAGCGTGATCTGCGGCGTGTGCGGTGTGGGTGTGCTGGGCGACGAGCCCTGCTACCCGAGCCCGGAGTCGATGGCGTCGGTGCTCAGGGAGGTGGCGCAGGCCGGCCCGAGGGCTCTGGAGATCTTCAACCTGATGGGGTTGATACAGGCCGGCGCAGAGGTCGGGGAGGTCAGGGTGGATGAGGATCGCTGGAGGCGGTGGGCCTGGGCGGTGAGCGGCGCGTTGAGCGCGCAGGGGTGAGGCGCGCCAGCGTCAGTTGCTGGTGGGGGCGTCGGCGGGCTTGGCGGGGGTGATCTTGACGGGGGTGACCTTCTTGGGGGCCGCGAGCCCGTCGGTGGGGCTGTTGACGTCGATCTTGTTGATCTGAATGGGCTTCTTGATGTCGATGGGCAGCCCGCCGGGCGAGACGTTGATGCCGCCGGGGGCCGAGGAGGGGGCGGAGGCGGGGATGACGATCTTCTCCAGGACCTCGACCTTGCCGGTCTCGCGCAGGGTCTTGAGGAAGTTCTCGCGGGCCTCGCGGAACTTGCGGGCCTCAAGGCGCTTGACGATGTCCTCCTTGACCTCCTCGAACTTCTTCTCGCCTTCCTCCTCGCGCTCGTAGACCTTGAGGACGTGGAGTCCGAACTTGGTGGTCAGGGGCTTGGAGACCTGTCCGGGCTTCATGGTGAAGGCGGCGTCCTCGAACTCCTTGACCATGCGGCCGCGGGTGAACCAGCCGAGGTCGCCGCCGCGAGGGGCCGAGGGGCCTTCGCTCTTGGCCGTGGCGAGGGCTTCGAAGTCGGTGCCGGGCTTGATGGCCTCGGCGTAGATGGCGTCGATCTTCTTCTTGGCCTCGGCCTGCTTGGCCTGATCGGCATCTTTTTCGAGCTGGACGAGGATGTGGGCGGCCTTGACGCGCTCCTTGGTGGTGAAGCGCTTCTTGTTCTCCTCGTAGTAGGCGGTGCACTCCTCGTCGGTGATGGCCAGCGCCTTGTCCTTGTTGAGGTAGATCTGGAGGGCGAGCCGCTTCTTGATGTCGAGCTTGAGCTCGTCGACGGTCTTGCCGGTCTTGGTGAGGAACTCCTCGAAGCGCTCGGCGCCGCCCGGGGTGCGGTTCTTGTAGTCCTCAAGCTCCTTGTCGATGTCGGCGGCGGGCACCTCGATCTTCTCGGCGTCGAGCTTCTGCTGGATGAGCTCGTCCTCGACGAGGCGGTCGATGATGCGCTGGCGGAACTTGGCCAGCTGGGCCTCGGGGATGTTGCCGCCGAACATGGCGAAGCGCTTCTTGAGGCTCTCGATCTCGGTGTTGTAGCTGTCGCGCGAGATCTCCTTGCCGTTGACGCGGGCGATGGGGCCGGTGTTGACGACCTCCTTCTCGACGGGGGCCTCGGCCTTGGTGGGGTCCTGGCCGGCGTCCGCGGCGGGCTTGTTGTCCGTCCCAGGCGCGACGGGCTCGGCCTTCTTCGCGTCGTCCTTGCAAGCAGCCAGACCGCCGCTGAGGAAGAGCGTGCAAAGCGCCATTCTCATCCAGTTCTTGTTCATTGGAATCCGTCTCCTGTCCATTGGCGACCCGCCCGCGCTAAAATCGGGAGGGCTCATTCTCGTCTGACCGCGCTCCACCACCTGGAATGTGTCGAGCGGGCAGCCTTTAGTATTCGACCCCTTGTCTCAAGTCAATGACGATGCCTTGACTTGATCGGGGGGCTGCGGCCAACCTTGTCCCCGGCGCCCGCGCTCGCGGGCGCGGCATGAACCCCATGGAGCCCGACGAGCGCGATGTCCCATCACCACCACCTCCTCCTCGCCCTGGCGCTGGTCGGCGTCTCTCTGCACGGCCTCGCCGGCTGCGCCGGCCCCCAGGACCCTCCGGTCGATCCGCCCTCAGGGGCGCCAGGGTCTGAACCTGCTTCCTCGCCCGACTCTTCCCCGACGTCCGCGCCGGCCGGGGCCAATGGCGTCCAGCGGGAGCTGCTCGACGGCGTCGAGGCGAGCCTGGAGGGGCGCGCTCGCATGAGCGCCGTGGACATGCAGGTCGACGTGCGCTTCCTGGCCGACGACGCCCGCCAGGGGCGCGGCCTGGGCACGAAGGGGCTTGAGGAGGCCGGCGAGTACATCGCGCGGCGCTTCTCGGACGCCGGCCTTGAGCCCGCCGGTGACGCAGGGACCTTCTTTCAGAGCTTCGAGGTCAACGTCGGCGCGGCGCTGGAGGGGGACAAGGCGCAGGCGCTGTCCATCGCCAGCCGCGATCTGAAGCTGAACCAGGCGTGGCGGCCCTTCGCCTTCAGCGAGAGCGGCGAGGTGGAGGCCGAGGTGGTCTTCGTCGGCTACGGGATTTCGGCGCCGGAGCTGGGCTACGACGACTACGAGGGCGTCGACGTGGCGGGGAAGATCGTCCTGGCGCTGCGACACGAGCCGGGGCGGCGCGACGCGGCGTCGAAGTTCGAAGGCGCGGAGCCGAGCCGCTTCTCGGACCTGCGCTACAAGGCGCACATGGCGCGCCAGAAGGGCGCCGCGGCGCTGATCGTGATCAACGATCCGGCCAGCCACGTCACCAAGGCCGAGAGCGACCCCGACGATCTCCATCAATTCCACGGGGGCTCGGCCCAGGCGGGCCTGCTGGTCGCGCACGTGACCTGGCAGGGCGGCGGGGCGCTGCTCAAGGATGTCGCGGGCCTGGATCTCGTGGCCCTTCAGGCCGAGATCGACGCGAAGGCCTCGCCGGCCAGCAAGCCGACGGGGCGAAGCGCCCGCATCGCGGTGTCGATCGTGCGCGAGATCGCGCGGGTCCGCAATGTGGTCGGCGTCCTGACCCCTTCGTCGCAGGCCGAGGAGAAGTTGAGCCGCCACGGGGCCCTGGTCGTCGGCGCGCACTACGATCACCTGGGTCACGGAGGGGCCGGGAGCTTGAGGCCGGGGACGGAGGCGATCCACAACGGGGCGGACGACAACGCCTCGGGCGCGTCGGTGGTGATGGAGCTGGCCGAGGCGATGGCGACGCGGCGCGAGACGCTCAAGCGCCGGATCTACTTCGTGGCCTTCACCGCCGAGGAGGTCGGGCTCAAGGGCTCCGAGTATTTCGTGGCGCACCCGCCGGTGGAGGTCGGCCAGATCGGGGCGATGATCAACTTCGACATGGTCGGCCGCCTGAGAGAGGGATCGCTGACGGTCGGCGGCGTGGGGACGGCGCGGGAGTTCGAGGCGCTGCTGGGCGCCGCCGGGGTCGAGGGCCTGAAGCTCAACCTCCAGCGCGACGGCTTCGGGCCGAGCGATCACTCCTCCTTCTACGCCGCCAAGATCCCGGTGCTCTTCATGTTCACCGGCGCCCATTCGGAGTACCACACGCCGGACGACGATCTGGAGACGGTCAACTTCGAGGGGATGGAGCAGATCAGCATCCTGGCCTTTCGGCTCCTGAACCACCTGAGCCACGCCGACGAGCGCCCCTTCTACACGCGCGCCGGGGTCCAGGTCGCCGGTGACAAGGGCGGGTCGGGCGGGCGCGGTTACGGCAAGGCGTGGCTGGGGACGGTGCCGAGCTTTGACGACACCGGCGGCAAGGGGGTCAAGCTGCAGGGCGTCGGGGCGGGCTCGCCGGCGGAGGCCGCGGGCCTTCAAGGCAAGGATCTGCTGGTGGGCCTCGGCGGCGTGGTGATCAAGGATCTGTACGACTTCACCTACGCGCTTCGGGATCACAAGCCCGGCGACAAGGTCTTGATCGTGGTGATGCGCGGCGAGGAGCGGGTGGAGGTCGAGGTGACGCTGGGTGAGCGCAAGGCGGAGGGGCCGTAGCGGTCGCGCCGGTGGTGCAGGGGGGAGCGGTGCGTCGTCTGATTGGGCTGGGCTTGTTGTGCGGGCTGTCGGCGGGGTGCACTCGAGGCTGCGGCGATCCGCCGGTCGTCGAGCGGGCGGCGCCGTCGGAGCCGTGGATCGTGGCGGCGGCCGACGCGGGCGAGCCGGACGTGTCGATGCCCGATGGGCTGACGCTGCGAGACCCGGACCCGACGCCCGAGGACGATCCGAGCCTGCCGGCGGTGGAGCCGGACGAGCGCTCGGTCGGCGCCTACATCTTCAATCAATACAAGGTCATACCTCCGAAGGTTCAGCTCGAGGCGGTGGTGCTGGACTTTGATCGGGAGGACGAGGTGCTGGCGCGGGTGGTCTTCGATCCTGGCTCCGCGCGCCCCTACCAGTGGCTCTTGCTGCTGGACAAGCGCGGCGAGCGGCACCGCGTCCTTGCAGAGTGGGCCTCCCTGGGGGTCGACGCCGATGTGAGGGTCTTCTCGCACGGGCGCGGGGAGCGCGCGCTGCTGGTGATCGAGTCGCACGGCGGCGGCGCGTCGCGCTTCGAGATGTGGACGCTGGAGGCCAGCGGGCGCCTTGAGGCGCGCGGGAAGGTGGTCGGCGCGGAAGGAGAGGTGCGTGTGGACATGAGCCGCGGGCTGCCGGCTGTACAGTCCGGCGCGCGGAGATTTCAGGTGATGTACACGCCGAGATCCTTCGTGCTCAAGGAGGTGACGCGTTGAGTTGTCACCACTGACGCGTCAAGGAGGTGACGCGCGGAGTTGTCACCCTGACGCGTCAAGGAGGTGACGCGCTGAGTCGTCCCTCTGACGCAGCTTGTCATATCGGGTGTGTCAAGTTGGCGCGAGTGGCCACTTCAGTTGTCGATGAGGTGGGAGAGTTGTGCGAGGGTGGCGTCGAGGGCGAGGGGATCTTCGTTCTTCGGGTCGAGGATCGCGCAGAGGAAGAAGACGTCGCCGTGGCTCAGGAAGGGTCGGACGGTGATGCGGAGGCCGCGCGTCAGGGGGGCCTGGTTGCGGATGATGGCGCCGAGCCGGGCGCGCTGGTTGGCGTCGCCGGCGCTCATCAAGGGGGCCAGGGCGGCCAGAAGCTCCTCGGTCTCGCCGGCCTCGTCGCTTGAGGTGCCCAGCGCCAGCCCGCGCTCATCGGCCAGGATCAGGGCCTCGATGTCAAAGTTCTGCGAGGCCTGGTAGAGCTTTTCGTCGATGGCCTTCTTCCAGGTGCGGGACTCAAGGCAGTCATCTTCGGGGTACATCACGGAGCTCCAGTCGTTCGATCTCGGTCATCCCGAGTGTTTGCAGGACCACCACTCGCGCTGGAGCCTTAGCAATGGTCGTGCCACTTGTTGGGATGTCGGGCGTGCGATTCAGAGCAGGTCGTCGCGTCCGGAGGCCTTGAGTGCGTCGACGACGGCGCGGACGTCCTGAGCGCGGTCGCGGTGCAGGACGAGGGTGGCGTCTGGGGTGTGGACGACGATGAGGTCCCTGAGCCCGACGAGGGCGAGCAGGTGGTTGGGGTCCTCGTTGAAGGCGGCGGTGTCGTGGAGGTCGACGGCGACGACCTCGCCGCGCAGCACCGTGCCTTTGCTGTCGGTGCCGAGCAGGTCGGGCAGGGCGGCCCAGTGGCCGACGTCGCTCCAGCCGGCCTCGACGGGGACGACCTTGACGTCCGGGGCGCCTTCCATGACGCCGTAGTCGATGCTGACGGGATCGATGGTGGGGAAGAGGCGCGCGAGTGCGTCAGCGCCGCCGTCGTCGTCGCCGAAGGCGTCGGCGATCTGGGTCAGCTTGCGGTCGAGGTCGGGGAGCTGCCGCTGGATTTCGGCGATCATGGTGCTGGCGCGGAAGAAGAAGAGCCCGGCGTTCCAGAGGTGGTCGCCGTCGGCGAGGTAGCGCTCGGCGGTGGGGCGGTCGGGTTTTTCGACGAAGCGCAGGACCGGGTGCGCGGGGGCGTTGGGGGATGGGGCGTGGCGGATGTAGCCGTAGCCGGTCTCAGGGCGATCGGGCTTGATGCCGAGGGTGACGATGGCGCCGGGGTGCGCGGCGGCGTCGAGGGCGTCGGCGATGGCGCGGCGGAAGGCCTCGGGGCGCTCGACGTGGTGGTCGGCGGGGAAGACGCCGATGAGGGGGTCGGCGTCGGCGCCCGCGCGGTGGCGGACGATCTGGGCGGCGAGGCCGACGCAGGGGGCGGTGTTTCGGCCGACGGGCTCGGCGATGACGTTCTCGGGCGGGATCTGAGGCAGGATCTGTCGGACGGCGTCGACGAGGTGTGCGCCGGTGATGATCAGGGTGCGCTCGGGGGAGGTCAGCGGGGCGATGCGGTCGACGGTCTGGGCCAGGAGGGTCTGTGGTCCGAAGAGGGAGAGGAGCTGCTTGGGTCGCTCGTGCCGGCTCATGGGCCAGAAGCGCGTGCCGGCGCCGCCGGCCATGATGATCGCGTACATGCGGGGTCCTCCAGAGGTCATCGCGGCCAGGTCAGGATGATGGCGGCGGCGCCGACGACAAAGCAATACCAGGCGAAGTAATGGAAGCGGGCCTGCTGGAGCACCTTGATGAGCAGCAGGAGGCTGAAGGCGCCGACGACGAAGGCGACGAAGGCGCCGAAGCCGAAGCGGAGCAGGCGATCGGCCTGGGCGGCGCTCAGGAGGTCCGGGTCGAACTTGAGGACGAGGGCGCCGAGGATGGCCGGGATGGAGAGGAGGAAGGAGAAGCGGGCGGCGTTCTCCCGCTCGACGCCGAGCAGCAGGCAGGCCGTGATCGTCAGCCCGGCGCGGCTGAGGCCAGGCATGACGGCGATGCCCTGGGCAACGCCGACGGCCAGGGCGCCGAGCAAGCCCAGGCCCCACACGCTCCAGGGGCCGGCGGGCGATGTCGCGCCGGCCTGGGCCTGCTGTCGGGCGTCCGCGCGTCGGCTCGCCAGCAGGATGACGCCGTTGACAAGCAGGGCGGCGCCGACGATGGCCGGCGTGACCAGCGGGCCGTCGAGGATCTCGTCCAGAGACAGGCCGATGAGGCCGGTGGGGACGGTGGCCGTGAGGATCAGCAGGGCCAGGCGAGTGCCCTGGAGGGCCAGGGCGTCGGCCAGGGTGCCGGCGCGCAAGAGGATCTGGAGGCTCTTGAGCAGGTCCCGGGCGATGGTGAGGAGCGTTTCTCGGTAGACGAGGACGACGGCCAGCAAGGTCCCGACGTGCAGGACGATGTCAAAGAGCAGGTCGGGCGTCTCGATCCCGAGCAGGGCGGCGCCGATCTTGAGGTGACCGGAGGAGCTGACGGGCAGGAACTCGGTGATTCCCTGAAGGATGCCGAGCAGGAGGGTTTCGAGGTCCATGTGGGGGTGCTCTTCCTCTTGTGGTGGCAGGCCCGCGGCGAGAGTGGCGCAAGGCTCGTTCTGGCGCAAGGCTGACCGCACGCGCAGAGTTTGACAAGGGCGGCGCACATTTACTAAAGAGATGGCGGGGCGCGCCCTGCGTCCTCCCCCTTTGCCCCCCTGGCCCGATCTGGAAGGAGCCGCCGTGAAGAGGGTCCTTGAGCCTGTCGATCAAGGTCGCGCCGCTCACGAGGTCGCGACGATCTCGGAGACCGTCCGGGCCTATGTGGAGCTGACCAAGCCGGGCATCCTGCGGCTGCTGTTGATCACGATGGCCTGCGCGATGCTGGTGGCCGCGCGCGGGCTGCCGAATCTGTGGACGATGGTGTGGGCGATGGTGGGCATGACGCTCGTGTCGGCCAGCGCCAACGCCATGAACATGGTCTACGACGAGGACATCGACGGGGTCATGCACCGGACCATGCACCGGCCCATCCCGTCTGGGCGGGTGGACGCGCGCGGCGCGCTGATCTTCGCGGCCGTGATCGGGATCGTCGGGGTCGTCGTGCTCCACGTTCTGGTCAACCCCGTCGCGTCGATCGCGGCCCTCAGCGGACACCTCTTCTACGTCTTCATCTACACGATGTGGCTCAAGCGCTCGACGCCGCAGAACCTCGTCATCGGGGGCGCGGCAGGGGCCGTGCCGCCGCTGGTGGGGTGGGCCGCGGTCCAAGGCGATCTGAGCCTCGCGGCGTGGATCATGTTCGCGATCATCTTCTTCTG
>SYOX01000307.1 GCA_005804885.1 Pseudomonadota bacterium | reverse complement strand
GCGGTCGAGCTGCGGGCCTCGCGCTCGATCACCATCACAGGGCGGATCGATGGGCGCGGCCTGGGGCGCGCCCGGGGCCAGGGCGAGAGCGGCCAGAGCGGCGTCGTGGGCGGCTGCGAGGGCGTTGAGGGCGGCCGAGGCGGTCGCGGCGGAGACGCCTCCGAGGAGGGCAACAGCCGGGGGCAGGTCGGCGGGGCGGTCCCTCAGGTCTGCGACGTCTTTGTCCAGCGCGGCCCCGGCGGGCGGGGGGGGCTGGGCGGCGCGGGTGGCGGCGGCGGCGTGTTGCTGTCCGCGCCGACGGTCCGCCTCCAAAACCTGATCGATGTTCGAGGAGGCGACCGCGACGAGGAGTCGTCGACGGGGGGGACGGTCAAGATCTTCCACTGCGCGCAGCCCATCTTCCCAGGCCTCGTGATCGCGGGCCGGCTGCTGGAGCGCTGCCCCGATCTCCCCTGAGCGCACTTCCTTCGAGCTTTCGGGCTTCCAATCGCCGCGCCAGCAGGTATCATCTGGCCCGCCATGCCGGACGAGATCTGGCGCGCGGCAGTGACTCAAGATGAGGAGGTGTGAAGTGGCCAAGAAGAAGCCGCGCAAGCGCAATGTCCCACCGCAGCGGATGTCTTTGGCGGAGCGCAAGGCCGTCCCCGCGATCCTCTCTCGCACGGCCAGCAAGCTCGTCGGGTGCAGCCGGTGGCCCTTCCGCCTGTGCACCATCAACGCCGACTGGCAGGAGTCCCTCGTGGCGTCGATCGTCATGACCCGGCGGCGGCCCGACGGCGGGATCGTGGTGGCGTGCTACTACGTCGACCTCGGCTGCCTGGGCGTCAAGAAGGCCATCATCCAGGTCAACGCCACCCAGGACTTCGTCGATCGGCTCCTGAAGATGACCAGCATGCAAGCCGAGGTCGTCAACTGCGATCCCGCCCTCGCCGTCAAGATCATCGAGGAGTCCGTCCGCTACGCCGAGAGCATCGGCTTCAAGCCCGCTGACAAGGACTTCATGGCCGCGCGCCTGCTCTACCGGGGCGTCGACCCAGGCTCCTGCCCGGAGCCCGTCATCTGCGGCAAGGACGGCATGCCCTACTACGTGAACGGCCCTGACGACGACGTCCATGCGATCCTCGTTCACCTTGACGCCCGCTTCGGCCCCGATGGCTTCATCTTCATAGAGGGCGATCCGGACATGGCAGGCTACGACAGCTTCGACGAAGACTACGACGAAGACTATGACGACGACTATGACGACGTCTACGACTACGACGATAACGATGACGACGACGGCGCCGACGACGGTGGTAAGGCCCGATAGCGCCGCCCTTGACGCGCCGCGCACAGGGACACAGGGACCGCGCTCCACAACAGCCGCTGGATCCGCGCCCTTGCCGCGCCGCGCGCGGGGACACAGGGGCCTGACTGCATTTCTCAATTTGAGAAGCGCGCGGGTCTGGACCAGCCATTGCTCAAGAGGCCTGTGGCGAGGATCAAAGGAGGCTCAAGATCCCTCTTCACCCCTTAACCGAGAAAGTCTGAGCGCAAGATCAGTTCTGCATCCACCTCTTGCTCGATTGCTTATACTTAGGTAACATCAGATCGAGTCCTTAAACCTCCAGTCAAGAGGAACGCTATGGACCCCGTGTCAACCTTCTTCGCACTCCTCGGCTTGGGTGCCACCATCGCCAAAGGCATCCACGATAATGACAGGAATACCCCACGGTGTCGTATTTGCAGTGGCAAAGGTACCCTTGATAAAACGACCCCCTGCTGCCGCGAGCGTGTACACAGTTGGTGTTATAGCGAGCACGTGCAAGAAAATCTCATCTTCAGCAATAAATTCAATTGTCCGCGTTGCAGTCGAAAGACATCTATCTAGAGCGTTGGGAGTTACGGCTCCTATCAGTTCGCAGACCGTCGTGAGTGCCATCGTGTCGGGCTAGGCCCGGTCTGATAATCATGCAGCAAGGGCTCCGAAGTACCTGTCCATGATAGCCAAGAAGCGCGCAGGGACACAGGTTTTGCGGGCCACTGAGAGAGGGCTCGCCGTGAACACGCCTCCCTTCATCATCAACACCCAGCGCTGGTGGCCCAGGTCGACCTGGGCACGCACCGCCACGGGGGACGCCTCGCGCTGATCCCCCCATCCCCCTGAAGCCGCCCAGGCCCGACGTCAAACCCAGACGCCGGGCCTTTTTTGTTTCTTGCCGCGCTCAACCCCGAAAACCCGACAAGGAGGACACCATGACACCGACCGAGATCCAGCGCCCGATGCCGGCCCGAGGCCGCATCCTGACCGGCGATCGCCCCACGGGGAGGCTCCACCTGGGCCACCTCGTCGGCAGCCTCACCAACCGCGTCCGCCTCCAGCGCGACTTCGACACGATCCTCATCGTGGCCGATCTCCACATGCTGACCACGCGCCCCGAGCGCGCCGACATCGACCTCATCCTCGACAGAGCGCGCGGCCTCGTCCTCGACTACCTGGCCTGCGGCGTCGATCCCGACCTGACCACGATCTTCCTCCAGTCCGGCGTGCCCGAGGTCTACGAGCTCAACACCCTCTTTCAGAACCTCATCACCGTCGGCCGCCTCAACCGCCTCCCCAGCCTCAGGGACATGGCCGGCGTCCACGGCGCCGCCATGTCCTACGGCCTGATGGGCTACCCCGTGCTCCAGGCCGCCGACATCCTCCTCCCCCGCGCCGACCTCGTCCCGGTCGGCAAGGACAACCTCGCCCATGTCGAGATCGCCCGCGAGATCGCCAGGCGCTTCAATAAGCTCTACGGCGAAGTCTTCCCCGAGCCCAGGGCGCTCCTGGGGGAGGTGCCGACGCTGATGGGCACCGACGGTCAGGGGAAGATGTCCAAGTCGGCCGGCAATGCGATCTTCCTGTCCGATGACCCCGCACTGGTCCGACGCAAGGTCCGCGCGATGTTCACCGATCCGAGGCGAGTCCACGCCGACATCCCCGGTCAGGTCGAGGGGAACCCCGTCTTTGACCTCCACCGCGCCTTCAACGCCGATCTCGACGAGCTCCGCGATCTGGAGGAGCGCTACCTCAGGGGCGCGGTGGGCGACGGGGAGGTCAAGGATCGCCTCGTCGCGGCGTTGGATCTGACGATGGGGCCGATTCGGGCCAGGATGGCGGCCTTCGAGGCGCAGCCGGGGCTCATCGACCAGATCCTCCTCGACGGCACCGAGCGCGTGCGCGCCCTGGCCGCCGAGACGATGAAGGAAGTCCGCGCTGCCATGGGCCTCGATCGCGCGCTGGTGCGCTTGCGCCGCGCCTCCGAGCGCAGGGCGAGGCGACAGGGCGCTGGCTGACGGGGAGGCGATGGAGATCAAGGTGGAGATCAGGGCGCGCGAGATGCCCTCTCGGCGCGCGATCGCGGCCTCAAGGGCGAAGGCGTCGAGCGCACAGGCCAGGAGCCGCGCTTGTGTTGGCGTGGTCGCCCTGATGGTGGAGCGGAACAAGGTTGATCGGGTCGGGCGTTCATGGTCTAAGAGTGGCCTCTCAGGAGCCCCATGATCCGAACGATCACCCGACGCCAGACCCTCCAAGCCATGTCCCTGATCGCCGCCGGGGCGACCCTCGGGGGCTGCGCGACCGTGCGGCGCCTCTTCGACATGGACCGCGGCATCATCAGCGTCAAGGATGAGCAGCGCCTCGGCATCCGCTTCGCCGAGCGCCTGGAGGCCGATCTCAAGATCCACCCGAGCGAGGGCGTGCAGTCCTACGCCACCCAGCTCGGCGGGCGGCTGCTGGCCTCCATCGATCTGGATCCTGATGGGGCCTTCTCCTTCAAGGTCATCGACGACGCCAGGACGATCCGCGCCTCGGCCCTGCTCGGCGGCCGCGTCCACATCTACTCCGGCCTCATGATGATGGTCGAGACCGAGGCGGAGCTGGCGGCCGTCATCGGCCACGAGATCGCCCACGTCACCGAGCGCCACATGGCCGAGCGGCTCGCCACCCAGGGCGGCCTCGACGAGCTGCAAGCCTACGTCGAGCAGCCCGGCACGGTCCTGCCCGACTTCGTCCAGCGCGTCAGCAGCCAGGTCGGCCAGACCTACCTGCTCAACTTCTCCCGCATGCAGGAGAGCGCCGCCGACACCCTCGGCCTGACCTACACCGTCAACGCCGGCTACAACCCGCACCGCTTCATCGACTTCTTCGAACGGATCCAGATCTTCGGCGCCTCCAACCCCAACATCCTGAGCGCGCACCCCGATCCCGTCGCCCGCATCGAGGACATCCGGCGCTTCATCAACAGCCTCGAAGATGTCCCCGACTACGAGGGCGGCGAAGCCTTCGAACAGGTCCAGGTCGCCCTCTGGGGCCCCGGCGGGCGACCGATCTACTGAGCGGGCACCTCGCCGCTCCACCCCAGCGCCCTCGACCCATGGCCCAGCGCCGCCCAGGCGTGCTGCACGAAGTCTATCCGGATGTCCGACGAGGCCATGTGCTCTGAGAACCCCCCCGCCGCCCGCACACGGCTGCTGCACGCGAAACAGCTGTCCCGGCGCCACTGCGCGCTGACCAGGAAGGCCATCGCGCCCTTGAGCAGCCCCTCCAGCCGCGCCGTGTCCTCGCCTCGGCCCCTGGACACCGCGATCGCCGCCGACAAGGCCTCCCCATAGCCCGCCGTCGAGGTGTTGTGCGGCGGCACGAGGTTGCCAAAGCCCCAGCCGCCCAGGAAGTCGGGCGACGCCCCCGTCGATCCGTCGTGGATGAAGCGGGACTTGAACTCGACGTAATCCAGGCAGAAGCGCTCGTAGGCGTCGTGGCGGTGGTAGCCCAGCGCGGCCGCCGCCGCCAGGCAGTTCCAGTTCTCCTCCACCGCGAAGAACTGACCCATGAAGTGGTCCCAGTAGGGGCCGCTGACAAAGTTCATCCCGCGCTCCGCCGCCGCCCTCACCTCCTCCCGCGCCGGAAACACCCCCGCGCCCTCTTCGGCCACCGCCTCCAGGAGCACCAGCCCGAGGATCGCCTGGCCGTCGACGTAGAGCCGGTTGGGCACCCCCTGGTGGGGACCGCCCGTCTTCAGATCCACGACGTGGGCGAAGCCCCCATCCGCCCGCTGCTGGTTGAGCACCAGCGCCGCCAGCCGACCGATGAAGGCGTCGTGCTTGCTCCCCACTCTGGGCCGGCACTTCAAGAGCGCCACCAGCGCCAGCGCCGAGCTGCCTATCGACAGGCTCTCGCGCGCCTCGTCCCCCTCGCGCATCAACACCCCCACGGTCGCCCGCTGGCCTCTCGCCGTGACGATCTCGTAGCGCCGCTCGAGGGATGCCATGTGATCGATGGATTTCTGAATGACATCAATGGCTTGAGGCTCGTCGCCGAGCTCGCACAGGGCCATCGTCGTGCCGGCCTGTCGGGCGATCGAGAAGGGGTTGCCGGTCGTGCTGCCCTGATAGGGGTTGACGATGTAGCGGAAGCGGCCGTTGGATCGCTGCGCCCAGAGGATGTAGCGCTGCGCCTCGCTCGCCGCCTCCTTGACCTCTGCCGGCGTCAGCGCGGGCGATGGCCGCGCGCGGGAGGACTCCACGAGGCGACCTCGCCTGTCCAGCAGCCAGCTCGCCGTGGCGATCCGCACCCAGGGGTGGCGCGCCCCGTCCTCGGCGGCCCCCGCGTCCGCCTCCACGGGCGCGCCCGAAGGGGCGCGGTCGCCTGGGAGCGCCGGGGCGTCGGCGCCGGGCGCGCTCCGAGCGACGAGGAGCTTGTCGAGGGCGGCCAGCGAGACGCCCATCCGGGCGCTGGGGATGGACTCGACGGGGGTGAAGGTGTCAAAGGCGCCCGAGGCCACGATCTGCCAGGGCATCAGGCAGCCTTTGCCCTTGCAGAGCCCGTCGAGGCCGGGGCGGACGGCGAGGCTGGAGATCCAGCCTGCGTCGGACAGGGGGGACGCGTGGGTGATGAGGTCGAGCTTGATGTAGCCTGGGCGAGCGCGCGCCTTGAGCAAGGCTTCGAGGGCGGCGCCGATCGCGCCGGGGTCCGGGCCCTGGAGGCAATGGACCTCGGGTCGAGGGGGATCGGCGCCGCGGCCCGTGAAGGTGACCGCCAGGGTGAAGGGGGCGCTGTCGAGGGCCACCTCGCAGGTGGCCGGCCGGCGGGTCATCAGGGAGGGCGGCGAGCCGCCGCGTTGGTCGGCCTGGAGGGGGAAGATCGCCGCCTCGATGGCGGTGCGGATCGCGGCGACCTCGTCGGGAGCGTGGAGGGGACGGCTCTGGCCCTGGTGGTGGGTCCAGGCGATCTGCGAGAGGGCCAGCGCGGCGGTCAGCGCCGCCGCGGCGCGGCTCGGGCGCCCAGGGCGCAGGCCGCCGGTCGCGGCGATCCCCCAGCAGGCCAGCGGCAAGGTCACCAGCACGACCAGGCCCAGGACCGCCAGAATGGCCACGGCCAGCCCATCGCCGAGGCCGCCGTAGACCGCCCTCAGGTAGACGGCGGAGCTGACCGTGCCCCAGCCGACCCAGATCAGGAAGGCGAGCGAGGCGAGCGACTGACCTCTCCAGGCCAGCGCCAGCGCGCGGTGCCTCAGAGCGGCCAGCGCGCCGGTCAGGGCGTGCAGCGCAGCCAGGATCCCGCAGGCGATCGCGAAGAGCGTCCACGAGCGCCAGGGCAACGCCGACGCGGCCCACCCGAAGATCGCCCCGTGCAAGAGGCTCAGGCAGGCCAGCGACCAGCGGGGCAGGGGGGCGATGGGCTCGGTCATGGGGCTCCTGGGGTGGTTCACCTTGCTCGACTCAAGGTACGATCCTCCGACGCCGATGGGCAAGCCGGGCCCTCGGACCGCCCCACGCTCCACGAGCGCCCCACGCTCCTCGCACCGCCCCCCTCCGGGGGGACGGGCTCGTCGGGTGGGGCTTGGATGCCCGGGGGGCTGCGCCCGATGGGCGCAGGCCGGCGCGCGGCTGACGGCGGATCGCAGGGGCGGATCAGCGCGTCGAAGTGGGCCTGTGGATTGGGATTTTCACGCCCCCAGGTGTCAACTTCGGTCGTGCGCTGGCCTGCGACCGACAGGGCGCAGCCCGCCCCGAGTTTCTAGCCCCACCCGACGAGCCCGTCCCCCACAGGGGGGCGGTGCGAGGAGCGTGGGGCGGTGCGAGGAGCGTGGGGCGCTCGTGGAGCGTGGGGCGGTCCGAGGAGCGTGGGGCGGTCCGAGGAGCGTGGGGCGAGCGTCGAGCGTGGGGCGAGCGTCGAGCGTGGGGCGCTCGCCAAGGAAAGCGTTTACAGCGGGCGGGGAATGGAGTATGACACGACGCGTTAATCAGTGTGCATCCCGACACTGAGGGGCCTTGACGGGGTGCGTTATCAAAATGGAGAAGAACATGGTCATCCTCGCTGAGTACATCTGGGTCGATGGGACGGCGCCGACGAAGGCGCTCAGGTCGAAGACGAAGGTCCTCAAGGGCCTCTCGCTGCCGCAGGCCATGCTGGGCGAGAGCATGGAGATTCCGCTGGACGAGTTCCCCGCCTGGGGCGCGGACGGCTCGTCGACCAACCAGGCCGAGGGCCGCGACTCTGACATCGGCCTCCAGCCCGTGCGCGCGGTCGCCGATCCCTTCCGGCCCGGCCACTACCTCGTCCTGTGCGAGGTCCTCAAGGGCGACGGGACCCTCCACCCGACCAACACCCGCTCGCTGGTGCGCGAGGTCCTTGCGGCCGGCGCCGACAAGGCCGAGAGCCTCTTCGGCTTCGAGCAGGAGTACACCTTCCTGACCGCCGAGGGCGCCCCCTACGGCTTCCCCGATGGCGGCTACCCCGCGCCCCAGGGCCCCTACTATTGCGCCGTCGGGACCGGGAACATCTTCGGCCGCGAGGTCTACGAGGACTTCATGGAGCGCGTCCTGGAGGCTGGCCTCGCCATCACCGGCTTCAACTGGGAGGTCATGCCCGGTCAGGCCGAGTTCCAGGTCGGCACCGTCGGACCCCTGGAGGCCTGTGATCACCTCTGGCTCGGGCGCTGGATCCTCCACCGGACCGCCGAGGAGCACGGCATCAAAGTCTCCCTGGCCGCCAAGCCCGCCCGAGGGGACTGGAACGGCGCCGGGATGCACACCAACTTCTCCACCGCCGCCATGCGCGTGCCCGGCGGGATCAAGGCCATCAACGCCGCCTGCGACCGGATCGGCGAGTTCCGTCAGGCCCACCTGGACGTCTACGGCCACGACTACGAGTCCCGCCTGACCGGCGCCCACGAGACCTGCTCCTACAAGGAGTTCCGCTACGGCGTCGCCGATCGCACCTGCAGCATCCGCATCCCCCGGCACGTCGCCGAGCAGGGCTGCGGCTACCTCGAAGATCGCCGCCCCAACGCCAACGCCGACCCCTACGAGGTCGCCGCCCGCCTGCTCAAGACCGTCTGCGGCCTCTGATCCTCACCTCCCCCCTCCCCCCCTGGCCGACCGCGAGGAGCGCTGCGCTCCGACACCGCGTCCGGCGCCTCCGCCGCCCCTCTCGCTGCACCTCCAAGGCGGGGTGAAATTCTTTTCGCTCCTTTTGCCTTGCCCCGACCCGCTACCTTCACGTTCATGGGCGCTTGCCCATGGACAACCTCGATGGGGAGGATCGGAGCGATGCAGATGCGGCGCGGGTGGTTTCTGGCGGCGGTGTGGTCGATGGTGTTGCCGATGGCGTCGTCGGTCGGGTGCGGGAGCAACGCGTCCAGGGGCGCAGGCGAGGGCGCTCAGCCTGAGGCGAGCCCCGAGGCGGCGCCGGATGGATCACCCGAGGCGAGCCCCGAGGGATCGCCGGAGGGCGAACCCGAGGCCGTCAACACCCCGCCGATCGCCAGGATTACGGGGCCCGCGACGATCTCCAGGCGCTCTCGGTGGGTGTCGCTGGACGGCCAGGGCAGCGTCGATCCCGAGGGCGCGCCGCTGGCGTGGCGGTGGCGTCAGGTCGGCGGCGCGAGCCTCTCCTTGTCTGGCCTCGACGGTCCCACCCTGGAGTTTGGCGGCCCCTCGGAGGCAGGTCAGTACGGCTTTGAGCTGATCGTCAACGACGGCGAGCTCGACTCGGCGCCTGCGGTCTTCACCCTGGAGGTCACCAACGCGGCCCCCGTGGCCGACGCCGGCCCGGACCTCAACGCCCCGATCCTGACGCTGATCCACGTCGACGGCAGCGGCAGCCTGGATCCTGATGGCGACGGGCTGCGCTACAACTGGACCCAGGTCGACGGCACCTTCGTGGAGCTGGTCAACTCCGATCTGCCCGTGGTCGAGTTCGTCACCCCGCGCCGCCCGGTCACGATCACGCTCGAGCTCGTCGTCTCGGATGGCCACTTGAGCTCCGAGGGCTCGAGGGTGCAGATCGTGGTCGGCAATGGCCCTCCCGTGGCCGACGCTGGCCAGGATCGGCGGGTGAGCCCGAGCCTGGAGCACCGGCTGGACGCCAGCGGCAGCGTCGATCCCGATCAAAATCCCCTGACCTTCTCCTGGCGTCAGATCGACGGCCCTTACGCTCGCCTCTCGCTCGTCGACGAGCCGATGGCGGCCTTCAACCCGCTGGAGACAGGGCGCCACGTCTTCGAGGTCACCGTCTCCGACGGCCAGGACTCGGACACGGACACCGTGGTGTTCGAAGTCGGCGAGGGCTTCTATACGGGCCAGGAGGCGAGGCCGGAGGGCAACCCCTTCCGCGCCGAGGTGCCGATGACGGGCTACATCTCCGACATCGCCGCGCGCGATGGTGAGGTCTTCGTCCTTCAAGAACACAGCGGGATCAAGGTCTTCGACGACGCCTCGATGGCGCAGATCGGGTCGCTCCAGATCATCCAGCGGCTCAAGCGCATGGCGCTGTCCGGCGATCTCATCGTCCTGGCCAGCGAGGTGGGCGGGCTCATCGTCGTCGACGCCGCCGATCCCGCCGCGATGGTCGAGGTCGGCCGCCTCCGGCTGGCCGGCCAGCCCACCGACGTGTCCGTCACCGGCGACCTCGCCCTCGTCGCCACCGAGCCCGCGATGATCCACGTCGTCGACGTCTCCAACCCCGCCGCGCCAGCCCTCCTGGCGACCGTCGACCTCGGCGGCCGCAGCAAGGCCATGGTCCACGCCGAGGGCGAGCGGGCCTTCGCGCTCAACACCGCCGACGGGCGGGTGACGATCCTCGATCTGTCGGATCCGTCAAACCCGGTCGAGATCGGCGTGGTCGACGCCGCCACGAATTTTTTGACCAGGGATGTCTTCGCGCGAGGCGATCGCCTCACCGTCAGCGGGGGAAACGGCGGCGTGAGCGTCTGGAGCGTCGAAAATCCCGGCGAGCCCGTCCTCATCGGCTCCTATGAGTCCGATCTTGACCCCACCCACCTCGCTCTGGTCGGCGACGTGGCCCTGCTGTCCTCCAGCGACCGAGGGCTGGCGGTCGTCGATCTGTCCAACCCCGCTGACCCTGAGCTGGTCGCCCACTACGACACGCCCGGCGCCACCTCGGCGGCCGCGGTCAGCGGCCCCTGGATCTTCATCGCCGACGGCTGGAGCGGCCTCCAGCGCGTGTCGCTGGCCCCCGATCTGCCCCAGATCCGGGTGCCACACCTCGAGGTGCCCACCTTCTCCACCTGGGATGTCTTCGTGCGCGGCTCAAACACCTTCCTCGCCACCGGCCAGGGGCTGATGATCCTCGACACGAGCGTCGCCGGGACCTTCGAGGTCGTGGGTCGGCTGGACGTCCCCGGCATCTCCACCGACGTCGAGGTCGTCGATGACGTGGCCTTCCTCGTGGCCGATGACCTCCACATCATCGACATCTCCGAGCTGTCCCGACCCCGCGAGCTGTCACGCTTTGAGGCCGTGGGCGTGGATCGCGTCGTGCTGACCGGCGACGTCGCCCTCCTGACCGCCCGCGAGGCCGGCGTCCTGGTTCTTGACGTCTCCGACCTCCGAGCGCCGCGGCAGATCGCCGCGCTGCGCACCAGCAACCCCTTCGACCTCGCGGTCGACGGCGATCGGGTCTACGTCACCGCCGGGGCGGGCCTCCACGTCTTTGACATCGCCGCGCCGGCCGATCCTCGCCTCCTCTCCCGGCTCCCCAACACGCAGGCGCGGATATTCTGGGCCCTTGAGGTCGTCGACGGCGCGCTCTGGGCCTCCGTCGAGCCCTCACAGCTCGCGCGCGTCGACCTGTCCAACCCCTTGATCCCGAAGATCGACCGCCTCGTGGCGACGCCCCGCGAGGTTGGCTTTGGGATGTTCGCGTCCCAGGGCCTCCTCTACCTGCCCTCCAGGGACGGCGCGGTCCAGCTCTTCGACATCTCTCGCCCGGATCGCCCGCTCCTCGTCGGCGTCCAGGAGTCCCCCTCCGAGGTCCTCGGCGTCCACGCGGATCGCGGCGTCGCCTTCGCCGCCGTGGAGTATTACGGCATCCAGCCCGTGGTCCTCCAGGGCGGCGCCCTGGACGATCACGAAGAGAGCGCGACGCCCAACCAGCGCCTCACCTTCACGCTGAGAGGCTTTGACCCGGCGATGGCGCTCTCATGTCAGGTCACGGGAGGGGAGTGCGCCATCGAGTCGGTTGATCGCGTCGGCCGCACGGCGACGATATCGTGGCAGACACCCGCCGTTGTTGGAGATTTTGAGATCGCGGTCACCGCTGGGAGCTTCTACGCTTATCAGATCGTCGGGCGGGCTCAGGCTTATCTTCGGTGATGGCGGATCGTTGCGCGGCGGCCGGTGAGGCGGCGGGGCGGCCTGGCTCGGGCTCGCGGGCGGGGACGAGGGGGGGCTGCGAGGCGCCCATGGGGACGCCGGCCCTGCGCAGGGTGTTGAGGAGGTTCTCAAGGACCTTGGAGCGGATCGTGGAGCGGAGGCGGACGTCGGAGATGCGGTAGCGCCCCTCGACGACGATCCCGGCGAGCAGGTGGCCGCGCTCGTCGTCCCAGAGCGAGCGGATGAGGACGGCCTCGGAGTCGGGCAGGACGCCCTCGGTGCTGGAGATGGCCTGGAGGGTCAGCGCCTTGACCTGGTCCAGATCGGCGCCGTAGCCGACCTGAAAGCGGACGCGGACGCGGACGGGCTGCTGCTTCTCGTCGTAGGAGAAGTTGATGATGACGCTGCTGGCCATCATGCTGTTGGGGTAGCTGACGAAGACCCCGTCGGTGTTGCGCACCTGGGTGCGGCGCAGGCCGATGTCCACGACGTCGCCCCAGGCCCCCCAGTGCTCCCCGATGCTCTCCAGCTTGACGCGATCGCCGACGCGGATCGGGCGGTCGATGAGCAGGAAGATCCCGGCCAGGATGTCCGAGATGGTCTCCTTGGCGGCAAAGCCCAGCGCCATCCCCGCGATCCCGGCCCCCGCCAGCAAGGGCCCAAGCGAGACGCCGTTGAGCTTGAGGACGAGCGACAGCACCACGAAGCCGACCACGATCCCCGAGAAGGTCCGGGTGAACTGGACCATGCTGTCGTCCATATCGTTGGTCGTGCCTCGCGCGAGCAGCTCCAGGCGCTTGAGGCCCCAGCGCCTGAAGGCGAAGAAGAGGACGATGCCCATCAAGATGATCGCGAGGCTCTGTCCGAGGGCGTTGAGCGCGCCCCATGATTTTTCAATGAACTCGATGGCTTGCATGTGATCCTGGCCTCCCCTGGCTCGTCGAACCAGAGTGAAGCACGGCAGGGGCTCAGGGGCAAGGGGCGTCGAGGGGAGGAGAAGAACTTTGGCGGCGCGCAGGGCGTGTCAAGATGTGGCGGGTCGAGGGGGGGGAGGGGTGGAGTCGAGCGAGAGGATCGAGGCGATGGCGAGGCGTCCACATCTGTTCGTGTTGCGCGGGGATCTGACGCGGCTTCAGGTGGACGCGATCGTGTACCCGACGAGCGTGTCTCAGGACATGCACGGGCACCTGACCGAGGCGATGCGCCGGGCGAAGCTGGGTTTCTGCCGGGCCTACCTCGCCGAGGGGGCCAGCGGGCGCAGGGCGATGGAGGCGCCGGGCGAGGCCTACTGGGTGTCGCTGGAGGGAGTGGGGCGGCCGGAGGGGCCATTCGGGGTGGTGGCGACGGCGGTCGTGGGGTCGGAGCCGGAAGACGGGCCGACGCCTGAAATCGTGGCGACCGCGTCGAGGTCGGCCTTGAGGGAGGCGATAGGGGCGCTGGTGGAGGTCCACGACCGGCTGGTGCTCAAGGAGGCGTTCTCCAGGGACGTGGCGCAGGCGCTCAGGCCGGTGGCGCGCAAGTGGCGGCTCAAGGGCGCCATCCAGCAGAGCTTTGAGGCCGCCGGAGAGGGGGTGGTGGGCAAGCTCAAGCCCGACGAGCACCTGGAGCAGATCGAGCAGCGGCGCCTGCGGGTGGGGTTCCCGGCGCTGGGGACGGGCAGCGGCTACAGGGCCAGCGTGTCGGCGCTGGAGCTGGCCCGCGCGCAGGTCGGGGCCATCCTCGACGCCCTCGACGGCCTGGATGATGCCCTGCGATCGAGGGTCGACGTCGTCCTGGTGGCCTTCAACGAGCAGAGCTACCACAACTTCCTCAAGGCGCGAGGCGAGGCGCTGGAGGCGCAATGGCGCTTTGACGAGCGCGAGGCGCGCTTCGAGGCGATCGGGGCGAGGCCCTGGCTTCAATGGCCGGTGGACGAGCGCGCGGCCAGGCCCAAGACGGTGGCGCTTGCCAACGCGATCCGCCGGGGGGAGTGCGTGCTCTTCGTCGGCTCGGGGCTGTCGAGCGGGCTGGGGATGAAGTCGTGGCACAACCTGATCGAGGCGCTGCTGGAGGATCTTCAGCAGCTCGCCTCGGAGCGGGGCCTCGCGCTGCCCTTGATGGATCGGGCCTCGACGGAGGATTACCTCGACATCGCCCAGTGGCACGCGCTCAGCCGGGAGAAGACGCGATCGAGGGGCCACGCGCACTACGTCAACCGCTTCTTCGGGCCGGAGGCCACCGAGCGGCTGCCGCTGAGCATCGCCCACTACCTGTTGATGGCGCTGCCCTTCCAGCACGTGATCACGACCAACTACGACGACCTCATCGAGCGCACTCTGGAGGCGCTCAGGCGGCCCCACGCGCGGATCGTGCTCGATCAGGACGTGCCGCGCACGGGCAGGACGGACGAGATCAGCGTGGTGAAGTTCCACGGCCACGCCTTCAGCCCCGATGAGCAGGATCGCGGCGCCCGCCACGAGGCCGACGGGACGATCGTGCTGTCGAGGGAGGAGTACGACACCTTCTTCCACCGCCACCCGGCCAAGGCGCTGCTGCTGGAGGGCCTGCTGCTCAACCACCACTTCTTCTTTGTCGGCTACAGCCTGTCTGACCCCGACTTCAGGCAGATCCAGAACCGGGTCATCCACATGCTCGAAGGCGCCCAGCGCAAGGCCTTCGCGACCACGCTGGACGAGGATCGCCACTGGGCCAGGGCGCAGTGGGAGGATCAGGGGCTCGCGCAGATCCCCTTTCATGGCGGGGTGATACACGATCGCGTGCACCGGATGTGGGCGTGGCTCGACGCGCTCTCGGAGCTGGTCACGGGCGCGCCGAGCACCTTCTTGACGAGCCAGAGCATCGAGCCGACCGAAGGGCTGGCCGAGGTCCACGGGGCGCTGGTGGCGCTCGGCGCCCAGATCGAGCGCGTCTGGCCCTCCCTGGCCGGGCTCGATCCCGAAGAGATGGGGGTCGTCGAGCGCGTCCTGGATCTCCTCCAGGGGCTCGGGTGGCGCTCGGACACCGACGGGCGCAGCTGGGTGGAGATGTGGCGGGCGCTGGGGAACTGTGGGGATCGCTCGCTGGCCGACCGGGTGCGCCTGCTGAGAAAGGCGCTCTCGGCCGCTGGACGGAGCGAGGACATCGACGACCTGCGGGCCGAACTCGAACCCCTTGAGGCCGCCCTGACCCGGTCCTCCTGAGCCCCTTCGGCTTCGTTGACGGGCACGTCGGGATCGGCGGGTCGACTCCGTTGTCGGGCACGCCGAGATCGGCGAGTCGACTTCGTTGACGGGCACGTCGAGATCATCGAGTCGACTTCGTGGGTGGACAAGGGGAGATCGGCGAGTCGACTTCGATGGTGTGATCCGCACGTTGATGGTCCACCCGGGCTTGCGCCCGGGCCTTGGGTTTTGTCCAGGGTCGCCCCGCCATACGGCGGGGCTGGCGACGGGTTGTCAACCTTCAGGGGACAGACCCTCTCAAGGGCGTGCGATGTCCGCTTCCCAGCCCCTGAAATTCTCCTGTGAGTTCGATCTTGGGGACACTCCCCACGCAGGTTGACACCCAGTGGCCAGCCCCGAAGGGGCGTCCCTGGACAAATTGTAGGCCCGGGCGCGAGCCCGGGTGGACCGCCAACGTGCGGATCACATCATCGAAGTCGACCCGTCGATCTCCCCTTGACCGTCAACGAAGTCGACCCGTCGATCTCGACGTGTCCATCAACGAAGTCGACGCTGCTGCTAACGGCCCGGGAGGTCGGCCAGGACGATCGTCTGCTCCATGACCGCCTCGCCCTCCAGATCCCGGAGCGAGAGCGTCAACACGCCGGTGCTCCAGTCGATCTCCACCAGCCCGAAGTTCTCCCGGGTGTAGACCTCCCCGACCCGAGCCGCGTCAGGGCCGTCGCCGGGGCCGCTCATGGGCATGTTCAGGGCGCTCGAGGTCAGCTCGTGGATGGGATATCGCCCCTCCACGGCGGGGTGGATCCCCGGCGTCGACCGGTAGAGCGCGCCGAGGTGGCGATCGCCGGACAGGAGCACCACGCCGCCAGCCTGCGTCTGGCCCAGGAGCTCAAAGAGGCGCGCGCGCTCCAGAGGCAGGTTTCCCCAGCGCTCATACCCGTGGCCTTCGGCCAGGATCTGGACCCCAGAGGCGATCAAGCGCACCTCCGCCGGCCGCTCAAGCTGCTCCTTGAGCCACGCCCACTGCCGGTCGCCCAGCATGGTCCGCTCGGGATCCGCCTCCGGCTGGTAGCGCTCGCGGCCCGGCTGGCCCGGCGTCTGCGAGGGCGTCAGCGCCGAGCGGAAGCTGCGCGTGTCCAGCAGGATGAGCTGCACTCGCCTGCCCGGCGACCCCTCGATCTGCGCGTGGTAGAGCCCCGGCCGCCGCACCCTCGCGTCTTCACGGTCGATCCCCCAGAAGGCCACGAAGAGCGCCTGGGCCTCCCGCTTGAGCCCGAAGTCCGCCCCTCCGTCGTTGAGGCCGAAGTCGTGGTCATCCCACATCGGCAGGATCGGCGTCCTGGCCCTGAATGTCTGAAAGTCTTCGATCTTGCTCAGTTTTTCGTAGGCGTTGCGCAGCTCGGGCATCTCGGGGTCGTCCGTCTTGACGTCGCCGTAGACGTTGTCCCCGATGAAGAGGAAGCGCTCGGGGGCGGCCGCCAGGATCGCGCCCCAGATCGGCTGCGGCTTGTCCTGGTGCGCGCACGACCCGAAGGCGACGCGCGACAGCCCCTGCGGGGTCTCCCCGGGAGCCTCACCCCGGCGCCCCGACTCGCCTGGAGACGCCGCGCACGCCGTCCACATCGTGGTCGCCGCGATTATTGCGCCCAGCGCCTGAAGGCCCGCTTGTTTGCGATGTGCCCACCGCTCCATTACAACTCCCCTGCGCCCAGGAACCCCCCTGCGCGCTTTCCTTGACCCCTCGCCTCGGAGGTCCCTCATGTCCCACGCTCTGCTCGTCGGCGCCACCGGGATGCTCGCCGATGTGGCCCTGGCGCTGGCCGGTCAAGGCTTCGACGTCTCCAGCCTGGCCCGATCTCCGTCCTCGCACGCGCGCCTGCGCGCCCGAGTGGAGGCCGCGGGCGGCCGCTACGAGGGCTTCATCGTCGATTATACCGACTCCGAGGCCCTGGATCACGCCCTCCGAGCCGCCAGCGCGCGATTCGGCCCGCCCGCCCTGGCCGTGGCCTGGGTCCACGGCCACGCCCCCCGCGCGCCGCTCCAGATCGCCGGGCTCCTGGCCGAGGCCGATCTCCACTTCGTCCACGTCCTCGGCAGCGCCTCCGCCGATCCCGCTCGCCCTGACCCCGGGCGCCGAGCCAGCTTCGAGGCGATGGCGCACGTCGCGCTCTACACCGAGGTGGTTCTTGGCTTCGTCATGGGCGCCCGCGGCGCCCGCTGGCTGACGGACGCGGAGATATGCGCCGGGGTGCTCGACGCCATCGCCCGCGCAGAGCCCAGGCGCGTCGTCGGTCAGGTGCGGCCCTGGGAGGCGAGGCCCTGAGGCGCGGCCGGGTCGCCTCGTCGATGAATGAAGGGCAGGTCAGCGGGCGAAGGGCTGGTCGGCCATCGGCTCGGCGCTGGCCTCGGGGAGGTGGTCGAGGTAGTCGTCGCCTATCGCCTGGGTGCCCCCTTCGCCGCCGTGGCTGCCGAGGATCCAGGTGCGCTCCAGCGGGATGTTCGCGTTGCCGTAGGCGTAGATGTCCGTCGGCGCATTGCCGTAGGCGCCGTCGAGCACGAACCCCATCTCCTGCAGAAGCTCAAGGTGGAGGGTCTTGTAGTCGCCGACGCCGCCCTCGTTGGGGATCACCTCCAGGTCGCTGTCGGTCACGTGCAGGTTGCCCGGCGCCAGATCATGATCTGCGATCCACTGACGGCTGCGATCGGTCAGCCAGTAAGGCCGCCCGGTCAGGTAGAGGATCACGTAGCCCTGATCAAAGCGCAGGTGCGTAATCTCGCGGCCCCCGGCGCGCTCCTCGGGATCGTACTCTCCCGTGCTGATGGGCTCGAAGAAGTCGTCGAAGAGGTCGGAAAAGAGCTCCAGATCGTCGGTGGTCAGGGTCTCGTCGATGTCAAAGACGATCAACCGCGTGCCGACGGGCAGGATCTGGAGGACCGATCGCGTCGACGAGCCGTCGCCGACCACCCGGAGAAAAACCCCATAAGATCCCAAGGGCGGCAGCGCCTCGCGCGGCACCCGGAAGGACACCCGGCCGTCGCCGTCCGTCGTCGACTCGCCCAGCTTGACGTAAGCCCCTGAGCAGTCGTCGAGCCAGACCTCGATCTGCTCGTCCTCCAGATCCTTGCTGACGATCCCGTAGGCGAACTTGCCTGGGATGATCGCGTCGCGGAGGTCCGTGGTGAAGACGTCCTGGCTCGTGTGCCCAGGGTCGCCGACCCGCGCGAGCAGCTCCGAGGCGGTGTGGTTGAAGTCCCGCGTGGGCAGCCCGGAGGGCAGCGGGGCGTCGTGGCAGCTCTGGAGCAGCCCAGGATCAGGGACCGGATCGTCGGGCTCGGCTTCTGGGGACGGCTCCGGCGCGCCCTCCGGCTCTGGATCCTCAAGGGGATCAAAGGGATCGTCGCGGTTGTTCTCGGGGCACTCGGCCCCTTCGCAGCCTTCAGACGGTGAGGGTGAGGCGCCGCCCCCGCCTGAACAAGCCGAGGCGGAGGCGATGGCGAGCAACATCAGTGCGAGCGAGGTTGCGTTCTTCATGAGGTCCTGTGGGCACACGCCAGCCGGGCGAGCGTCAGGGGAGGCGGTCCTGTGGGCGCGCGCCAGCCGGGCGAGCGTCAGAGCTGGTCAGCGCGACCCGGCGACGATCATGGTGAAGGCAGCGGAGTCCGGTTTCAAGGGTCGAGCGGTGGACAAGCGCTCGACCCTCGACAACAATGCGGGCTGACGAAGACACAGAGACACCTGGCACTGGCGCGGAGGGGAGAGATGAGGCGACTCATGCGAGTGAAGCTTATCGGTATGGTGGTCGCGGCGGCTGCCCTGGCTGCGTGCTCAGAGGAGAAGCCTGCCGAGCCCTTGATCCCACCCGAGATCGTCGAAGCGCCCGCGGTGGAGGTGGCTCCTGCACCCGGGGTGGGCGACGCGGGTCCCATCCAGGCCGTCGCTGACGCGGCGTCCGCGGTCGCGGCCACCTCGGGCGTCGCGGGTGACGTTGGCGTCGTGCCGCCAGTCGCCGAGGTGGTCGACGCCTCGGGCGTCGAAGCGCAAGCAGCAGCGGCGGAGGTCGCCGCGGATGTCCCTGCGGAGGGTGGGGCCGTGCAGGCGGCGCCGGAGATCGCGCCGGAGGCACCCAACGGTCCGACACCTCAAGACGGGGCCGCGGCCACGGGCGGCCCTGATCCGGTCTGCGCGCCCATCGAGGCGATCTTGAATGGAGTATGCATCCCGAAGCCAGACTGCCCGGCGGGCGTGACCGAGGATCTCAAGCGGTGCGCGCCGGTGCCGACGTGCGAACAGGGGATGCGCTACGTGAAGACCAGGCGCGCGTGCGTGAAGATCGGCGAGGAGTGCGGGCCGATGCGGACCTGGGTGCCGCAAAAGAGCCGGTGCGTCGTCCAGGGGGCCGAGTGCGAGCCGCCGCGGCGGTGGCTGCCCACCGAGGAGCGCTGCGTCGTCCAGGGGGCCGAGTGCGGCCCGGATCACAGCTGGGTGCCGAGGAAGGGGCGCTGCGTGGTCAAGGGCACCGAGTGCGATCAGGAGGGGATGTCCTGGGACCCGGAGCTTGAGCGCTGCAAGCCCGACCTCCCAGGCTTGCGTTGAACTGTTTGATTTAAAAGATGTTTCTGGTCAGAGGTAGTCTTCGAGATCGCCTGCGGTGTGCATGAACTCAAGGCGCTCGCACCAGGCGCGGATCTCGCGCGCGCTCATCTGGGCGCTCGACGGCACCCGCTGGGTTCGCTTGACGTAGCCGACGACGGCCTCGGCTCTGGCCTTGTCGCCGCGCGCGATCTTGTCGAGGACCTCTCTGAAGCGCTGGCTGGCGTCGAGCCACGCGGGGGTGCCGAAGGTGTCCGGGGTCGCCTCGGCGCGGGGTGTCTCCCCTTGGGCGGCGGGGTGGGCGACCGGGTGCGCGGGAGGGTCGTCGACGGGGCTGGCCTGGAGGCGGCCTTCGAGGGCGGCCGCGGGCAGCTCGGGAGAGGCTGGGGTGGGCGGGCCGGGCGCGTGGGTGCGCGGGGTGGAGGCGGGCGGCCTGGCCTCGTGAGAGGCATGCGGCCTGGCCTCATGGATGGCGGGCGGCCTGGCCTCGTAGGAGGTGGGCGGCTTGGCCTCATGGATGGCGTCGGTCGCGGGCATTGAGGCGGGCGTCACGGACGTTGAGGCGGGCGGCGCGGGTGTTGAAGCGGGCGGCGCGGGCGTTGAGGCGGGCGTCGCGGGCGTTGAGCCGGGCGGCGCGGGCTGGGGGTCCGGGTTGGCCAGCGGGCGGCTGTGGACCATCGGCAGCTTGCCCTCGCGGACCAGCGAGGCGGTCGGGAAGACCTTGCGGTAGAGGACGCCGAAGTCGTTGGGCTCGACCGCTTCGAGGCGCCCGCTGCGATCCTTGGTGATGTGGCGATCGCCGATGGTGGCAAAGCCGATCCGGTAGGCCACCCCGCCGGTCCTGTCGGTCGCCGTGTGGCTGTAGCCGACCAGATCAAAGAGGCCCCCGATCTCGTGGGGCAGCTTCTTGCCGCTGAGCGCCGGGCGAATCCGCACCCTGTCCTCGTCGGTCACCTCCATCGAGTGGGCCAGGAACACGATGTTCATCGACAGCGCCCTGTAGAGCCGGCACAGCGCCGAGGTCTTGTCCACGATCATCGCCCAGCTGTGGAGGCCGAAGCGGCGGCCGTGCTGGTGCTTGAGCTGGTCGACGAGCATCTTCTGGATCTCGCTCAGGTTGTCGATGAAGATCGTGTCGTAGGCGTGCTCGCGCTCGGCCAGCTCCTTATAGACCTCGATGGTGTCCTCGTAGCAGGTGATCGGGATCGAGGGCACGTCCTGATCCCGCAAGGTCATCGTCCCGTGATCGGCGTCCAGCAGCAGCACCCGGTGGCCCGCCTCGGCCGCCGTCCGCGCCAGGAAGGTCTTGCCCGTGCCCGGCGGGCCGTAGACCAGCATGTTGAAGTAGGAGTGATCCAGATCCATGGTGCTGCGCGCGCGATCGAGGATGCCCATGCCCCCATCTCCCCCAAGCGTCGAGACCCCAAGGGGTCGAGGATGTCTTCGATCCACGAACTATACTGTCGCTGTGTTCAGATGTCCAGAGGTTCAGCGGACACGTTGACGCCGATGGCGGACAAGGCAACTCCCAAGGTCAACGTCGGGTCTCAGGACAGATCGGGGACGAAGCCGCCGGGGGCGATGGCGAGCAGGACGCGGACGGGATCGCGGTCGTCGGGGCGGGTGGTGGCCTGCTCGTAGCGGGCTCGGCGCAGGAAGTCGTCCAGGAGCCCGGCGATCTGCCGCTTGAGCTCGTCGGCGGTGTCGGGGCGAGCGCTGATCTCATGGAGCCTGAAGAGCGCGCCGTGGGCCTGCTCCGGGTCGTGGGGCGCGCCGAGCGCGTCGTCGATGAGGCGCTGGGGCCACGTCCGGTAGAGGTGCGTCAGCAGCGGCCCCTCCTCGACCCAGCGGATGAGGCCGGCGTGGACGAGCCGGACGCGATCGCCGGGCTCAAGGACCACCAGCCCGAGGTCATCGAGCCTGGACAGCAGCGTCCAGGTGCGCGCGTCGCTCAGTCCGTGGCGCCGCTTGATCTCGGCCAGGGTGAGGCGCTCGACGGCCAGCTTCCAGTACATCGCGAAGGCGTCCGGGCGCTCCAGCAGGCCCCGCTGCTGGGCCTCGGTGAGCCGGACCCGTTCGAAGGCCGGCCTGGACGAGAGCGAGAAGAGCTCCGAGAGCGGCATCCCGGCCGCCGCCGCGATCTCGGACAGGCGCGCGAGGCTGCAATCCTCGTTGGAGAAGATCTTCTTGATCGCCGACTCGCTCAGGCCGATCTGCGCGCCCACGTCCCGGTAGGTCATCCCGCGCGCTCGCAGCGCCCCCTTGAGCGTCTGGAACACGGCCGAGAGCCCCTGGTCGCCTTGATTCGCGTCGCCTTGATTCATGTCGCCTTGCACGCCGGGCCTCCTTGGGTGCCGTAATCCGGTGCTTTGGTGACAGTCTATCGCCATATCGTTCCGAATGGGTATCCTTTTCTGCGTGACGGCGGCGCGATAGGGCGCGGCGATCGTCGCCCGGGTCCGCCGAAGGCTGGCGGGCGAGGGCAGATTTCATCAGGGAGGTTGAGCGATGAGGCAGAGCGTTTGTGAGCAGCGGCGCGGGCGGCTGGCGTCGATGGCGCCGGGGACGGTCTTCGTGTTTACGGCGGCGGAGGAGGCGCTTCGGAACCGGACGGTGGCGCATCCCTACCGGGGCGACAGCCAGATGCTCTATCTGGCGGGCTTTGACGAGCCGGAGTCGGCGCTGGTGGTGTTCGCGGACGGGGACGGGGCGGCGCGCGCCGTGCTCTACGTCAGGCCGCGGGACGCCGAGCGCGCCCGGTGGTTCGATGAGGGGAGAGGTCTGGAGGGGGCGTCGGCGTGGACGGGGATCGAGGACGTGCGCCCGATCGAGCGCTTCGGTTCGGAGCTGGTCGATGCGCTGGCGGGCGCGGCGCAGGTGGGGTGGCGCGTGGGGCGCTCGGCGCGCGGCGACGCGGCGATGCTCCGGGCCATGTCGGAGGCGGGGGAGCGGCGGCGACGGCGGGATGATCGCGTCCCGGACCTCGTCGATCCGGCGCGCTGGCTCGGGGTGTTGCGGCTGCGCAAGGACGAGGGGGAGATCGAGGCGATGCGCCGCGCGGGGTCGATCACGGCGGCGGCCTTCGAGGAGATCGGCGGCGCCTTGCGAGCCGGGGAGCTTGAGCTTGGGGTGGCGGGGCGCCTGGAGGCCGCCTTTCGGGCCAGGGGCGCCGAGCGGACGGCCTTCCAGACCATCGTGGCGTCGGGGCCGCGAGCGACCTGCCTGCACGCGCACCCGACGCGGCGGGCGCTGGTCGAGGGCGAGCTGGTCTTGATCGACGCGGGGGCGGAGTGGGACGGTTACGCGGCGGACATGAGCCGGACTTTCTCTCTGGGCGCTCCCTCGGCGGCCCAGGCCGCGGTCCTGGCGCTGGTCCAGCAGGCCCACGACGACGCGGTGGCCGCGGTGGCTCCGGGCGTCGCGCTGGCGCACATCCACGCGGTCGCCCGCGGCACGCTGGCCGCCGGGCTCGTCGATCTGGGCCTGCCCGGCCCCGTGGATCGCTGGGCCATCCACGCCACGAGCCACTGGATCGGCCTCGACGTCCACGACGTCGGCGGCGTCGGCACCGACGAGGCGCCGACGATCCTGGAGCCCGGCATGGTCTTCTCCATCGAACCCGGCCTCTACATCGACTCCGACTCCCCCGACGCCTCGCCGGCCCTGCGCGGCATCGGCGTCCGCGTCGAGGACACCATCCTCACCACGCAAGGCGGCGCCGAGATCCTCACGCGGCTCTGATCGCCGCTGTGCGCCGCCCTGATCTGCGCGGCGCAACAGCGCGACCCTTGCGCCACCGCCGATGAATCCGGCCACGCTCATCCTTCAGACGCTGGCAGACCGACCCGAGGGCCAGTGTCCTTCGGCCGAAAGTGCTGTGTCATCTCCGATCCTCCCTTGAAGGTTGACGCCCCTGTCGACCCTCGACGGCGGCTGCGGGACAGACACAGAAGTCGAGCGGATCAAGGTGTGACCGAAAAAGCATGAAAAAATCGCAGTGCGCGGCCACAAGGGTCTCGGTGCCACGTTCGAGGGGTGCCAGCGAGGTTTGAGAAGACGAAAGGGGGGGTCAGCGCAGGAAGAGGAAGAACGCCACCGCGATGATCAGGAGCGTGAACAGGAGCAGGCCGCACCCGAAGATCGACAACCCGACGATCAGCGCCGTGGGCAGGCCGGCGATCCGGGGAGGATCAGGCGGGCTGGTTGTCGGTGGCGTGAGACCCCCGCCGCCGTGGGGAGTTACAGGGGACGCGGCCAGCGCCGCTCTGAAGGCCTTGAGGGCCTCCTCGGCGTCGGGGTAGCGGTCGTGAGGGCGCGCCGAGACGCAGCGCTTGTAGAACTGTTGAAGGCTGATGGGGACGGGGCCGCTGGCGGAGGTCAGGGCCGCCTTGCCGCTGTTGACCCAGTCGAGTTGGGCCTTGACGGCGATGCCGGGGCTCTTATCTGGCGGCGGCTGGAAGGGCTTTGTCTTGTTGAGCAGCTGATACAGGATGATCCCGACCGAGAAGAGGTCCGTGCGCCCATCGAGCGTCTCGCCTCGAAGCTGCTCCGGCGACGAATACCCCAATGAAATGAAGGCCTTGCCCGGCTCGGTGATCGATACCGACCCGAGGATCTTGGCGATGCCAAAGTCCAGCACCTTGAGCTGTCGATCCTGGGACCACTTCAGGTTGGCGGGCTTGAGATCCCGGTGGATGACATTGCGCTTGTGGGCGTAGGCCAGGGCTTCGAGCAACTGGCACACCAGCGCCCCGGCCTCCTCGATCGACAGCGGACCCTGCATGAGCTGATCTTCCAGATCCTGGCCGTCGACGAACTCCTGAACCAGCACGTAGGTGCTGGCAAAGGGCGCAAAGCGCAGGATCTTCGGGATGGCCGGGTGCTCCAGCGAGGCCATGATCATGGCCTCCATGAAGAAGCGCTCGACGACCTGACGCTCCTGCGTCCAGTGCTCGTGGAGCAGCTTGATGGCGACGACGATCGACTCGTCGTCCCTGTCGACCCCCTTGTACACCGCCCCGAAGCCGCCCTCCCCGAGCAGTCCGACGATGTTGTAATCAAAGATCCGGGTCGCGCGGTTGTCCGGGATCGTCCTGGCGATGTCTTCGTGGAGGGTGAAGGGCGTGGTGGGTGGCAGCGGGACATCGTCGACCATCCCCCGATCCTGTCGCGCCCGGGCGATACGAAGGGAGATGTCCTCGGCCCGCGCCAGATCCGCCATCAGCTCGTCGATGCGCTTGTTGTCTTTGGCCATGCTCCATTCCGTGAGGAGGAGAGGATCCGCGCTCCATCGTCCAGGATCCGCATCAAGCAGACCCTGCTCGGTGGCCAGCTCGGTGATTCGAATCTTGAGGCGGCTGAAGCGCTTACGTTGACGGGCTGCTTCCTGGTTGAGCGCCTCGACTTTGGGTTCGTCCTCTCCTTCATACAGGATCTTCGCCACCTGCTGCCAGTCCAGCCCCGGCATCCTGGACCAGCGTGCCCAGGATGCCGGGGCCGAGCGCCTCGATGATCAGGGTGGTGGCGCGCCCGTGTTCCTGCTGGTCGCAGAGGACCTTGAGGGCGCCGTCGTCCAGGGCTTCTCTCATGGGCACCTCGATTGGGTCAGGGGGCGGCGTCTTCCTCGGCGAGGTCTTCGAGGGATTCGATGGCGTTGGCGGCTGAAGGGGTCGAGGCCTCGGTGGCGTCGAGATCGCGGCCGTTGGACAGGACGCGGACGTCGCGGAAGGAGGTGGTCAGGTCGAGATCGGGCACCTGGAGGTTGACGCCGATCCTGTTGTTGGAGACGACGCCGTCGCTCGCGTTGATGTTGGCCTCGGTGGCGATCTGGACGCCGACCTGGGCGTTGCGGGTGACGACGAAGTGCTCAAGCGCCGCGTCGGCGCCGTTGAGGATCGTGAGGCCGGAGCCGCCTGCGAAGTCGATGCATGAGCCGTCGGCGTCGCACTCAGCCGGCAAGATGTCCTGGATGAGCGCGTGGGTCATCGAGAGGGTGGTGTCGGGATCCTGGGCGATGATCCCGACCTGTCGTGCGCCTTCGACGACGACGCGCTCCAGATCGACGTCCGCGCCGCTGTTGATCTCGACCCCGCGCCCGAACTCCAGATCGATCTGCTGAGAGCGGGTGTCGACGACGCGCAGATCGCGGGCAGACAGGCGGGTGCCCTCGGAGGTGACCAGCAGGCCGACGGTGTGGCTGCGGGCGATGGCGGCGCGATCGACGCTCACCTGGGCCTCGAAGACGGCGGCCATGCCGAAGCCGAAGCCGCCCCCGTCCTGGGGCGGCAGGGTGTCCATGATGAGCAGGTCGACGAGGGCGACGTCGGCGGCGTCGGTGACCAGCAGGCCGATCTCGCGGTTCCTGCTCAGCGCGCACCGGGTCAGGGTGGCGGTCGAGCCCTTCGTGGCGAAGAAGCCCAGCCCGAAGCCCTCGAAGGCGGCGTGGGGTCGCCCCCCCTCCATCGCCGTGTCGGTCAGCTCCACCGAGGACTCCTCGCCTGTGACCATGACGTTGGCGGTGTGGTTGTCGGTGAAGCGGCCGCGCAGGACGCGGGCGGCGCCGCTCTGCTGGACGTTGAGGCCGTGGCCGACGCCCAGGTCGGCCTCGCGCGGGAGGGTGCCGGTGACGGTCAGGTCGGTGGCGTTGAGGCGGGTGCCGCGTCGGAAGACCAGGACGCCCATCTCCCGGCTGCCCTCGACGTGGACGCGCAGGAGGTTGACCAGAGCGGCCTCCTGGATGCGCAGGCCCATGCCGGCGAAGCCGCTGGAGCGCTGGGGGCGGGTGTCGAGGATGATGGCGTCGGTCAGGTCCAGGCGCGTGCCTATCCCGCTGATCTGCATGCCATTTTCGTAGGTGCGGGCGACTCGGGCGCGCTCGACGGTGGCCGTGGCGCCGGTGTGCAGCTCCAGGCCGCGGCCGAGCTCATCGTCGCTGGCCTCGGGCTCGATGTCCTCGATCGTCAGATCGGTGATCTGGAGCGCGGTGCCGGCGCCGTGGGCGAGGATGCCGTTGGTGTGGGCGTCGAAGATGGCCAGCCGGGTGGCGCTCAGGCGAGCGCCCTGGGAGATGACGGCGCCCTGGCCGCCTCGCAGGTCGCTCTGTTGGGGGAGGGTGCCGGCGATGAGGGCGTCTTCGAGGGTGAGGTCGCTGCGGCTGAAGGCGCCGAGGCCGGCGAGGTGGTTGTCGATGAGGGCGACGCGGCGCAGGACGGCGACGGCCTGGTCCTGGAGGTGGAGGCCCTTGCCCTCGCTGTCGTCGTCGAGCTGGGGGAGGGTGCCGGCGACGGTCAGGTCGGTGGCGTCGAGGGTGGTGCCGGGATCGCCGGCCAGGATGCCGACCCAGCGGTTGTCGCGGATGAGGGCGCGGGTCAGGGTGATCTGGGGGCCTTCGACGGCGGTGAGGCCGAAGCCGCGATCGAGGTCGCCGGGCGAGGCGCGGGTGCCTTCGATCAGGGCGTCGGTGAGGGAGAGGGTGGACCCGGCGTTGGCGGCCAGGACGCCGTCGTCGTGGTTGTCGCGCAGGACGATCCGGGAGGCGTCGGCGCGGCCCTCGCGGGTGACGTAGAGGCCCTGTCCGCCGGTCTGGTCGCTGGCCTTGGGCTGGGTGCGGGCGATGAGGGCGTCGGTGATCGTCAGGTCGCTGTCCTGGGTGACGAGGACGCCGAAGTGGCGGTTGTCCAGGACGGCGAGGTCGTCGGCAAGGACGTTGGATCCGCCCTGGACGCTCAGGCCGATGCCGAAGCGATTGTCCTCGGGGCGGGGCAGGGTGCCTTCGATCAGGACGCGGCGGAGGGTGACGTCGGCGCCGTTGGTGGTCAGGACGCCGACGTCGGTGGCGTCAAAGACGCGCACGGCGTCGAGGGTGACGCGGCCTTCGGTCTGCTGGATCATCACGCCGCGCCGGGAGCCGGTCACGCTCAGGTCGGTGACGAGGGCGCTGGAGGAGAACCAGAGGGTGGGGGCGCCGCTCTGGGGCTCATGAGGGTGGAGGCGAGTCTGGGCGGTGCAGGCGCCGACGACGGCGACGTCGCGCTCGACGACGGTGGCCCAGACGTAATCGCCGCCGGCCATGGCGAGGATGTCGCCGGGCTCGGCGGCCAGGATGGCGTTCTGGAGGTAGGTGTGTGGGTGCTCGGCGCTGCCGTCGTTGAGGCCGTCGTAGGGGGCGCTGGCGTCGATGAGGAGGATCTGGCCGTCGTAGCCGGGGGCCCTCTGGCGCAAGGTGGCCTCGTCGTGCCATCGCTGCCCCTCGGGCGGGCAGGGCAGGCCCATCGGGGCGCAGGCGCTCTGGCCGACGAGGGGCATCGATCCGGCGGGGCAGGGCTCCTCGACGAGGGGCGGCGCGCAGCCGTGGCCGACGCGCTCGCCCTGGCCGTGGACGAGGGGCGACCAGCCCTCGGGGCAGGTCCACGGGGTCAAGGCCGGCATCTGGGGCTCGCAGATCCCGCTCTGGGCGAAGCGCCCGGATGGGCACAGATCCGGGGGTGTGCCGCGCGGGGGCTCCGGGGCGCAGACGCCAAGCACGAGCTCCCCGGAGGGGCACAGATCCATGGGGGTGCTGACGGGCGGGTCCGGTCGGCAGTCGCCGTTGGCGAGCAAACCCGCGTCGTCACAGGGGATCTCGGGATCGGGGGAGCCCTCGGGTTCGGGGGTGGGCTCGGGCTCGGGGGTGGGCTCGGGAGAGGCCTCAGGCTCAGGGGCGCTCTCAGGGTCGCTCTCGGGGTCGCTCTCGGGGGCGGGCTCGGGATCGGTCGCCGCGACGGGATCGTCGGCGCGCTCCGGGGGAGGATCGCCGCAGCCGACGGCGAAGATGGCCGCCAGCCCTGTCGCGCTCAACAAGAGAGAGGTGCGGAGGGGGTAGGGGTGAGCGCGCATGTCGTCTCCCGCGTCGGTGTCTTTCAACCAGTGTAACCGATTGAAGAAAAATAGACACGAGGGCGCCGAGCACTCCACCCCCTGTCCCCCTCCCTCCGGAAGGGAGGCAGTGCCTCTCGGGGGGACGCTTGAATTACGGGCAAGGTGGCTCGGGGGTGGGCTCGTTGGGTGGGCATGATGATTCGGGGGGTGGGTCGCAGGAGCCTGCGGCGGGATCGGTGGCCGCCTGGGGCGGGTGGCGAGGTCGTCGTGGCGGGACTCGATCCACCCGAAGCCGTCATACGAGCGTCCCCCCTCCCTTGCGCAGCGAGGGAGGCAGTGCCTCTCGGGGGACAGGGGGTGGAGTGCGATCCACCCGAAGCCGTCATACGAGCGTCCCCCCCCTTCCGGAGGGAGGGAGGCAGTGCCTCTCGGGGGACAGGGGGTGGAGTGTGGGGGACAGGGGGTGGAGTGCGGGGCTGGAGTGCGGGCGTGGAGATCACTGGGCGGGCGGAGAGGGCTGGCGCTTGGAGTAGATGCCGCCGGTGACGGCGTCGAGGGTGGCGGTAAGCTCTTCAAGCCGCATCTCCTTGGACAGGAGGGTGGCGGCGTCGGCGGGCGGGTTGAGGGCCAGATCCACCTGGAGGCGCTTGCGGGTGTAGTAGAGGCGGGTGACCTCCTTGAGGATGCTCTCCTGGAGGACGACGAGGGAGGAGACGTCGAGGACCTCGGCGTTGAAGACGAGGCGAGAGAGATCCCAGGAGCCGGCGATCTCGAACTCCTGGACGGCGCCGTTGCCCAGGTCGATGATCGAGGCCTCGTCGCGGGAGATGAGGATGTCGGTCTTGTTCAGATCGATGCTGCTCTGGTTGAAGCGGCCCTTGACGCCGAGGTTGGGCAAAAGGGCCTTCCAGGCCGCGCGCGAGCGCATGGAGGAGACGGTGTCCTGATCGACGCGGAAGAAGCTCAGGGCGGCGTGCTGGGCCTCCTGGATGGTCGGCTCGGCGTTGAGCGCGTCGATCCTGCGCTGCTGCTCGGCGCTCAGGCGCTCCTGGGCGGCTGCGGGCGCGGCCAGGGCGAGCGAGGCGATCAGGGTCAGGGCGAGTGCGGGGCGTATCATGGTGGGCCTCATCGGTGCGGCGGCGCGTCGGGGTTGTTGTAGAGGTCGCCGGTCAGGATGTTGAGGTGTGCGGTCAGCTCCTCAAGCCGGAGCTGGCGAGGGAGGCGCTCGGCGGCGCCCGCGTCGGGATCGGTGAGGTCTTTGATGATGAGCCTGCGGCGCTCCATGTGGAGGTTGAGGACGATCTCCCGCAGGCGCCCCTCGGCGGCGCGGTTGAGCGAGAAGGTCCGCCCCACGGGCGGCTCCTCGCCGCTGTAGGCGAGGCGCGCCAGATCCCAGGTGGCGAAGATCTCGGCGTTGAACTGCTCGATCCCGCCCCGGTTGAAGTTGACGATCTCGTCGAGGGAGAGCTGCTCGCGGGTGCTGTCCAGGCGGACGTTCAGGATGCTCGCGCCCGCGTGGACTCTGGGCAGAAGCGCGGCCCAGCGCGCGCTGGCCCGCGCGTCCAAGGTGTCACTGAGGCTGACGCCGGCGCGGTCGAGGGCGGCCTGGACGGCCTGGTCGGCGCTTGGCTCGCCGCGCGTGGCGGCCTCGTAGCGCGCGCGGAGCCCCGGCGTCGAGGCCAGCGCCGACCCCGGCGTGAGCTTGAGGACCTCGCCCTCGGTCAACAGGTGGATGACGCCCGGGTCGCGGGCCGAGAAGGCGGCGTGGCGGATGCGCCAGCCGATGGTCGAGAAGTCTATGATCCGCCAGGACTTTCCGCCGTCGCGTGTCTCCCACAGGTCGCGCAGGGTGCCGACCACGAGGTGGCCCCGCGTCCCGTTGGTCGTCAGCGCCATGATCACCTCTCCGGTGAACTGGGCGGCGCCGCCGCGCTCGAAGGTGTCGCCGGCGTCCTCGGAGATGAAGACGCCGTCGTCGGTGCCGATGATCACGCGCCGCTTGTTGCCGGGATCGACGACGATCTTGCGGACCTGGATCTGTGGCTGCCAGGGGCTCTGGGCGATGAAGTCGAAGTTGCGCCCGCCGTTGAGGGATCGAAAGAGGCCCCAGCTTGATCCGATGTAGATGATGTCGGGGTCCGTGGGGTGGAAGAAGGTGAAGTAGATGCCGGCCTGCAGCAGCAGCGGGTCCTTGGTGGGCTCGTAGGTGGCCCCGCCGTCGCGGGAGATGTGGAGGCCCAGGCCCGTGCCGGCGTAGATCACGCGGGTGTCGTGAGGGTTGGTGGCGACGTGCCGGACGTCGCGCTCGGCTGGCGTGACGCCGCTCAGGACGGTCTGCCAGGATTCGCCGCCGTCGCGGCTGTCGAGCAGCCCGTCGGCGGTGGCCGCCCGGACGCTCCTGGGGTTCCGGGGGTCGACGTCGAACCCGAGGATGGCGGTGGGCGTGTCGGCCACGAGCGACAGCGTCTGCTTGATGTTGATGCCCACGGCCCATCGGCGTTTCTGCCGCGTGGCCTGCGCCAGCCTTGGGGCGCCGTCCCGCAGCCCGATACCAAGCCGCGCCCCGCCGCTTTCGCCGCCGCCGCCCAGGATGCCGGCCGTGCCGCTCAGGCCGCCGTCGAAGGTCGACTTGGTCAGCTCGTTGCTGCGGCTGAGCTGGGGGTTGGGGTTGAGCTGCTCCAGAGATTCCTGAAACTCGAAGATCATCGAGGGCTTGCGCTGCTGTCGGTTGGGGGCCGTGCCCACGGTGGGGGCCTCGGGTGTCGGCGCAGGGCGGATGGCGCCGACGAAGCTGCCCTTGGGCGTGTGGACGCGCGCCTCCCTCCAGGACAAGCCGCCGTCCTCGGTGATGGCGATGACCCCGTCGCTGTAGCCCAGATACATGATCCATGGATCGGAGGGCGCGACGGCCAGCGCGGTCAGGGGGGGCTCGTAGCGCAGCCCCTGGGTCTGGTCGAGGACCTCGTAGGGGGGGGCCTGTGCGGCCGCGGCGAAGGTCGCCAGGAGGAGGGAGACTGCGGCCGCCACCCCAAGCGCTCGCCCCGATCTCCGCCTCTGGCGCGGTTCGGAGCGAGGACGGATCGGCATGAAGATCTCCTTGGCGCGAAGGGCTGGCACTGGTTCTAAAGGCTCGCGGGGGAGAAATCAACGCGGCGAGGCCGGGCGAGGGCCTTGGGGGTTACCCCCTTGAGTTTGTGCAAGGTGGGTATTGACCCGAGCGCACGGCCCGACTAAAAGCCCCGCTGGTCAGGAGGGGGTGGATGAAACAGCAAACTCACCTTGGGATAGACGGTCAATGGGTCGGGCAGATCATCGAGATGAGCCAGGGGCGCGCGAGAGCGGCCCTGGAGGCCACCTCGGCGATGTCCGCCGACGACAGGGGGCTTGTCCACGGCGGGTTCACCTTCGGGCTGGCTGACTTCGCCGCGATGTGCGCGGTCAACGACCCCAACGTCGTCCTCGGCGCCGCCGACTGCCGCTTCCTCGCGCCCGTGCGCGTCGGCCAGCGGATGATCGCCGAGGCCGAGGTCGAGGCCGAGAAGGGCCGCCGCCGGACCGTCAAGGTCAAGGTCGAGGTCGAAGGGGTCACGGTGCTGGAAGGGACGCTGGCCTGCTTCGTCCTGGACCGGCACGTCCTCGACGGGTAGATCGGGCCACACACGACTCAACCTCGTATCACAACACGATTTCAAGGCGCAGGCGGAACGGGCACCTCGGCGGCAGGGCAATCGCATCTAACGGAGGTTGACAAGGGTGGTGGTTGTGGTGCTGCGGTGGAGTGCTGACCACTGAGGCCTGTGGAGGGTACCATGACATCATCACCAAATTCCGAGAACACGATTCTGCAGCACATGTCTTCGC
>SYOX01000306.1 GCA_005804885.1 Pseudomonadota bacterium | reverse complement strand
GGGACAGGGGGTGGAGTGGGCGCAATGGACATGGATTGGGTGCGCTTGTAGACTGTGGGCAGAATCAATCCGAGGATGAGCGTCCATGAGCAGGGCTGTGGTGCGCAAGTTGTGGTGGGGCTGCCTGATCGTCGCCCTCCTGGCCCAGGTCGCGTGCGGCGAGCCCGCCGTCGAGGGCGAGGGCGGCCCCGACGCGGAGGCCCCCAACCCCTTCGATGAGCTCGACGATCCACCCGTGGAAGATGAGGAGTCCTGCGCCGCGCAGCTCCTCGACGGCGTCTGCATGCCTGCGACCCCGGTGATGACGCCCGCCGAGGAGTGTCCCGGCGGCCTCTTCGACGAGGACGGGATCTGCGCGCCATTGCCCCCGCGCCTCCTGCCCGCGGAGGGCTGCCCCGAGGGCGCCGCCCCAGGCTCCGATGGGATCTGCGCCCCCGCGGCCCCTCGCCTGCGCGACTGGACTTGCCCTGAGGGCTGGCTCTCGGTGCCCGTCTTCGTCGACGGCGACGGCCAGGAGGACGCCCCGGCGGAGATCGGGCAGATCGCGGCCTGCGAGCCGCCGCCGCTGGCGCAGGGCTGCGCGCCGGGGACGATGTCGGCGCTCGGCCAGAGCGCGTGCGTGCCCCAGGGCGCGGCCTGCCCGCCCGAGGGCGAGCGCTGGCGCGACGAGGCGTCCATCCGAGCCAGCGCCGAGGGCTTCGAGGGGCCGATCCTCTACGTCAGCCCCGAGGGCGACGGGGACGGGACGCGGCAGGCTCCGGCGGCGTGGGCCGGGGCCATCGAGCGGGTCGGGGAGGGCGGGATCGTGGCGCTGGCCGTCGGCACCTACGCCGAGCCGGTGGAGGTCTTGAGGCGCGCGGCGCTCGTCGGGGCCTGCGTCGAGGGGACGATCCTCTCCCCGTCGGCGCCCAGCAGCACCTCCCCGACGATCAAGTTCAGCGGCGGCGGCCAGGGGCTCGTCAGCGACCTGACGGTCACCGGCCCGCGCCCCGGCGTGCGCTTCATCGGACACACGGGTCAAAGCCGCCTGAAGGGCGTGCGCGTCGATCAGGCGACCGTCTACGGCGTCGAGGTGGTCGACTCGCCAGGGCCCGTCGAGCTCATCGACGTGATCGTCCGCGACACGCAGCCCAAGGCCAGCGACAGGGCCGAGGGCGGCGGGCTGCGCGTGCTCAACCGCGGCGAGGTGAGCCTGAGTCGGTCGATCCTGGAGGGCAACCGCTACCTCGGGGTGGAGCTCCTGGGTCGAAACGCGCGCCTCTCCATGGCCGACGTGGCCGTCGTCGACACCCAGCCGCGCGCCTCGGATCGCACCGCCGGGCTCGCCATGCAGGGGTCGAGCGGCGCCCAGGTGGACATCGAGCGCGCGCTCTTTGATGGCAACCATGGGCAATCATTGGTCTTTTTCAGGCCAGACACCGAGGCGCGCTTGATCGACGTCGTCGTCCGGCGCACCCAGCCCGACGCGGCGACGCGGGGCTTCGGGCGCGGCCTGAGCGCCGAGGGGGGCGCGCACGTGGTGGTCGAGCGGGGGCTCTTTGACGCCAACCGGGAGGTGGCGATCTCGTCGCAGCAGGAGGGCTCGCTGATCGAGCTGCGCGACGTGCTCGTGCGCGACACCCAGTCCCAGCACAGCGACTTCACCTTCGGCATCGGGCTCAACGCCATCGAGGGCGGGCGGCTCGTCGCCGAGCGCGCCGTCCTGCTGCGCAACCGGGCCTACGGGGCGCTGGCGATCGAAGGCGGCGTCCTGGAGCTTGACGACGTCGTCGTGATCGACACCCGCGAGCAGGAGCAGGGCAAGGACTTCGGGCGCGGGATCGGCGCCCAGAGCGCCGGTCGGATCACGCTGCGCCGGGGCCTGATGGTCGGCAACCGCCTCCACGGCGTCTTCGGCACCCACCGCACGTCGCTCGACATCGAGGATCTGATCGTGCGCGACACCCGCCCGCGCGCCAGCGACGGCGCGCTGGGCATCGGCCTGGGCCTCTCCGACGGGGCCAGCCTGACCTTGAGCCGCGCCCGCTTCGAGCGCAACCGCTTCGGCGCCATCGTCGTCGAGCACGGCCCCGAGGACACCGCCATGCCGCCGACCCAGGCGCGCATGAGCGACGTGCTCGCCCTCGACACGCTGCCCCAGGACAGCGACGCGCGCTTCGGCCGCGGGCTCTTTGTCCAGAAGGGCGCCTCGGTGGCGCTGTCGCGGGCGCGGATCGTCGGCAGCCACTACATCGGCGCCCACGCCATCGACCCCGGCACGACCTTGACCCTGGAGGACGTGATCGTCGAAGGCACCCAGCCCCGGCAGACCGACCTCAAGTTCGGCCAGGGCCTCCGGGCCGAGGACGGGGCCGTCGTCAGCGCCACCCGCGTCGAGCTGAACAACAACCACGAGATCGGCCTGATGGCGCTCGTCGGGGCGCAGGTGACGCTTGAGGACGTGGTCATCCGGGGCACCCGGCCCCAGCAGAGCGGAGGTCTGGCCGGCCGCGGGCTCTACGTCGAGCAGGGGTCGCGGGTCCAGGGCCGGCGCCTGGCGCTGCTGGAGAACCACGAGATCGCCATCTACGCCGTCGACGCCGACACCGAGGTGTCCCTGACCGACCTGCGCGTGGCCGACACCCTCTCCCAGCCCTTCGCCGGGATCTTTGGCCGCGGCCTCAACGCCGAGTTCCACGCCCGCGTCACGCTCCACCGGGCGGCCTTCGTCCAGAACCGCGAGATCGCCGTCTTCGCCTCGCAGTGGAGCCATCTGGAGCTGAGCGACCTCGTCGTGCGCGACACCCAGCCCCGCAGCGGCGATCAGATCGGCGGCCGCGCCCTGAACCTCCAGGATGGCGCCACGGGCTCCGTGCGCCGCGCCCTGATCCGCGACAACCTCGACTACGGCGTCGTGCTGCTCGACGACGAAACGGCCCTTGAGGCCGAGGACCTCACGATCCTCGACACGAAGGAGGCCCGCTGCGAGTCCATCGCCTGCCCCTGGGGCAAGGCTGGCACGGGCATGTCGGTCGTCCTGGGCGCGACGGCCTCGCTGGATCGCTTCTTCATCGCCGGCAGCGATCAGGTCGGCCTCCAGCTCGCCCTCGACGCCAGCCTCGACAGCCGGCATGGGGCGATCACCTCCAACAACATCGGCGTCAACCTCCAGATCGAGGAGTTCAACATCCAGGAGGCCTTCGAGGACGTGCGCTCCTTTGACAACGGCGTCGACTTCGACGCCCAGGACATCGCGCCCCCCAACGCCGCCGCCGCCCTCGACGCCCTCGAATCCGCCGAGGACGCCGAGGCTGCCGCCCCATGACGGCCAGCCGATGCGGCGAGGCGATCCCATGACAAGCGACGAGGTGATCCCACGACGATCGGCGAGGCGCTCCCATGACCAGAGAAGAGGTGATGCTCCCATGACAAGCTCACGAGGACGCCGCCGCGATCGCCCCGGCGCGTCGCGGCCAGCGCAGGGGCTCCGAGCCGCGCTCGTCGGCGCGTGCCTGACGCTGGCCGCCTGCGGCCAGGACGCGGCCGAGCCGCCCGACGGCGGCGGCGGCCTTCAGCCCCCCGCGTCGGCGCTCTTCTCCGGCCAGTTCGAGACCATCGAGGTCGAGGTCGACTACATGGCCGGCGCCGAGCCCTTCACCGGCTCGGCCGGCGCCCTCGGGGATCTGTGGCAGATCTTCGGCGACAACGCCGCGCGCCTCTTCGAAGGGACCGGATCTGTGGTGAAATTCCCCAGCAACATCAACGAGATGGAGGAGGTCGACGTCGCGCCAGCCGAGTCCTTCACCGCCAGCGCCATCCTCGCCATCGCCCAGGACCACCGCGACCTGCTCAACACCCCCGAGCGCGCCACCTTCTACGCCCTCTGGCTCGACGGCTTCTTCAAGGACAACGAGGGGGCCGTGCGCCAGGACGTCCTGGGCGTTTCGATCGGCGACACCGGCGTCATCGCCATGTTCAAGCCCGTGATCGAGAGCGCCAGCTCGCCGCGCTTCGACGGCGTGGCCCGCTTCGTCGAGCAGACCACCCTCGTGCACGAGTTCGGCCACGCCGCCGGGCTCGTCAACCGCGGCGTGCCCCTGACCAGCGACCACCACGACGCCGAGCACGGCGCCCATTGCGACGACGACCGCTGCGTGATGTTCTTCGCCAACGAGGGGGTCGCGGACCTGCGCGACTTCGTCCTGGACTTCGTCGTCAACGGCGACACCGTCGTCTTCGGCGACGAGTGCCTCGCCGACGCCCGCGCCCTCATCGACGCCGCCCGCTGACCGCCCCCCTCATCCGGCGCGCCTCACCGCCCGCAATAGAAGGCCTCGCCGCCAGCGCAAGCCAGCCCGTAGAGCTCCTTGACCCGCCCCGCGTTCCCAGCCTGCTGCTCCCCGACCCCCAGCAGATCCCCGAGCAGCCCGCAGCCGCGGCCGTGACCCCCGCTGCAGGCCCGCTCGAAGAGCGCCTCGGCGCCCTTGACGTCCTTCGGCACCCCCAGCCCGTCCCGGCGCAGCGCCCCGAGGCTCGTGCAGCCCGCCAGCACGTCCTTCGAACAGGCGATCTCGTGCAGGCGCGCGGCCTCGTCGGGGTCCTTCTGCGCGCCTCCACGGCCAGCCTCGACCATCAACCCCAGGTTGTGGCAGGCGTAGGGGCTGCCCAGGTCGCACCCGCGCATGTAGAGGGCCGCGGCCTTGACATCGTCCTTCTCGACCCCCTTGCCCACCTCCATCGCCCAACCCAGGCTCGCGCAGGCCGCCTCGGCGTTCTGATCGCAGGCCCTCGTCAGCAATTCCACCGAGCGCTCCAGATCCTCGGGGACACCATCGCCCATCTGGAGCATCCACCCCTCGTTGTTGCAGCCCAGCGGCAACCCCAGATCGCAGCTCTTCTTGAACAACTCCAGGGCCTTGGGCTTGTCCTGGGCGACGGTCGACGGCCGAACCTGGCCGCTCTCGCCGTCGAGCATCTCCATTTTGATCGCCGGGGCCGGGCCCCCCTGGAGGGCGAGCCACCCGAGGTTGTTGCACGCGGTGGGGTTGTCCTTCCCACAAGCGTCCTCGTAGATCCCGACCGCCCTGGCGACGTCGCGCTCGACGCCGAGCCCTTGCTCAAGCTGCCACGCCATGTTGACGCAGGCGTCCAGCACCGTACGGGTCGCGCAGGCCCTCTCAAACAAGGCCATGGAGCGCACAGGGTCCTTGGGGGTGCCCTCGCCGTTGAGGATCATCAGGCCGAGGTTCCGACAGGCGCCATCGAGGCCCGAGTCGCAGGCCATTTGATAGGCCGAGACCGCCTCGGGCAGCGCGTCGTGGTGTCGCTTGTCGCTGTGGATCAGCCAACCGGATCGGAAGCAGCCATGGGGATCGCCGAAGGCGCAGCCGGAGCGCGCGAACTTCAGCGATTGGTCCATGTCCCCTGGGGTGAGCTTGCCCTCCTCGATCCGGAAGGAGAGCAGCGTGCACGAATAGGCGTCGGCCAGCGCGCAGGCGCGTTCGAAGAGGGCGTTCGCGCGCTTGAGATCAACATCAACGCCATCACCGTTATCGTAAATGACAGCAAGTTCGCGACAGTCGACGGCGTCGGACTGGTTGCAGCCGCGCAGGCCCGCGCGGATCGGATCGTAGAAGTCGATCACCAGCCAGAACAGGCCAGCCAGCGCGATCTCGACGAGGCCCAGCAGGAGCAGCAGGCCGCTCTGGCGGGCCTGGCGGACGCTGGCTCGCCGGGGGATCGAGGCTGGCTTCTGATCGCTCGGTGAGGCGATGCCGGCGAGGGGTCGGCCGTGGAGGTTGAGGTGCCATTGGAGGATGGCCCAGAGTTGATCGAAGTCGGCTGGAGAGAGCTCGGGCAGATCAGGGGCCTGGAGGATGGGGAGCTGGCGGCTGACGCGGTGTTGAGGCAGCACGGCGCAGAGCGAGATGGCCTCCTCGCGGGGGGTTCCGGGGTTGCGGATCTGGAGTTGGACCCGGACGCGGCCGAGCTGCTCCAACCAGGCGCTCACCTGGACTGACGGGGCCGGGCTCAAGGGCACCGAGCGGGTCGGCAGCCCCTCGATCTCCTGGCGGATGTGCGCCCCGTCGATCGTCAGCCGCCCGCGGCTGATGCGGAGCTTGCGAAGGGCCGGCGGCTCACTGGCCGGCGGCGACGTTGGGACGTGATCGGGGCGTTGGTCCTCGATGGGGTCGAAGCGGATCCCGAAGAGGCCGGGGGCGACCTGGGTGTTGAGGTGTCTGGGGTGGGCGATGATCAGGAGCGGATCGCCGATCTTCAGGCTCGCGGGTTCGGGCTGACCGAAGACGGGCAACTGGGCGCTCCCCTCGCGGTTGAGCCCGGCGGAGGTCTTGAAGGAGTAGCGCAGGTTGACGTGTTGGGGCGCGCTGACGGGCGCCGCGAGCGGATGCTGGGTCGCCTCGATGCGCCCGAGCACCACCTCCCCGCGCTCGAGCATCTGGTGCCTCCTGCGGCGCTCGATCCCGATGGCCAGGAGCGCCGCGAGGGTGAGCAGGGCCACGGCGGCCGGGCAAAGGAGGCTGGCCCACTTGCCGGTCTCAAGGGAGGTGGCCGTCGCGATGGTCATGGCCGCGAGGGTCATCCCCGCGCAGATCCAGAGCGCGGCGCCGGCCTTGGTGCTCCGGGGCCAGCGCCCCAGGCTGATCACCGTGCGGGGGGTCTGGACGGGGACGGGCCAGGCGTCGAGCCTGGGCTCCTGCTGGGGCTCAGGGTTCAAGGTCGTCATGGCCGAGGCCCTCGATCCTGCGCAGGCCCCCCTCGGGGGCGGCGATCCCGAGCACCACGGCCGCGGCGCCGGCCTCGCCGGCGCGGATCTCCTGGATGGTGCCCGAGCGGGCCTCGGGGTCGATCCCGAGGCGCTCGGCGGCCTGGAGGGTGAGGGCGGCGTGCTGGCCGGGGTTGAGGTGGCCTCCGGGCGGCGGGACGACCTGCTTGCCGCCCTGGGCCAGCCAGGAGCCGAGGCCGCCGACCATCGACCAGGCGTCGTCGAGGCCCTGGCCGCGCAGGTACTGGGAGATCTGGAGGCTGCGGGCACCAGCGGCGCAGTACACCACCACCCGCTGATCCCGCGGCAGCTCCTTGTGGCGGCGGGCGACCTGGCCCATGGGCATCAGGTGAGCGCCCTCGACGTGGCCGGCGCGCATCTCGACCAGCTCGCGCACGTCGAGGAAGGTCAGCGGGCGGCCCTCGGCGAGCCACTCGGCCACCATCGCGCTGTCGACCTCGATGTCGGCCTCGTCGTCGTCCCTGACGAGGTCTGCGGCGCGGCTGGGCGCCGTGGCGCTCGCGGGCGGCCTGGCCGGGGGGCGCTGCTGGGGCTCGGGGCGGCCGAGCAGCATTCGTGCTGCGCGCTTGAGTCGATCTCGGATCACGCCTTGTCCCTCCTTCGGTGCGGGCTCCATCGCCCCTGGAGTCAGCATGAGCAAAGCCGCCTCGCCGGTCAAGGTGGCCTCTTGCCGAACCTTGCCTTGGGGGCGTCGACGGGCGCAGAATCAGGCCCACAGCGCGTCGACCCAGGAGTGATCTCGTGAACGAGCAGCAGATATTTGCCATCGAGCGACCCCACCCGAACTTGATCAAGCTCTACCTGCTTCGCACGGTGCTCTCGGGGCCTTTTTCCGTTTTTGTCTTGCCTTTGCTCTATTTCCGCTACCAGACCTTGCGCTACAGCTTCGACGATGAGGGCGTCAGCATGCGCTGGGGGCTGCTCTTTCGGCGCGAGATCAACCTGACCTACTCGCGCATCCAGGACATCCACCTGACCTCGGGGATCCTCCAGCGCTGGCTGGGGCTGGCCGACATCCAGATCCAGACGGCCTCGGGCAGCGCGATGGCGGAGATGACCATCGAGGGCGTGCTTGAGTTCGAGGCCGTCCGCGACTTCCTCTACACCCGGATGCGCGGCAACCGCGACAAGGTGAAGGCGGCCGCAGGGGTCCAGCGCGAGGCGGGCGCGGCGCTGGGCAACCCGGAGGCGCTGGCGCTCTTGCGCGAGATCCACGGCGAGCTCAAGGCCACCCGCGAGGCGCTCCAGCGCGCCCCTTCGGAGAAGAAGGAGGGGGGTCATGTTTGAGCCGCTCAAGAAGCTCGTGGTCAAGGTGCTCAAGGTGCCCCCGGAGCCGGAGGCCCCCAGCGGCGCCGAGGGCAGCCTGAAGGTCTTCCGCGCCGCGCCGAACTTCTACCGCTACAACCTCTACCTCTGGATGTTCCGGCAGGCCTTCCTGGTCCTGGTGCTGGGCTCGGCGAGCGTCGGGTTGCTCCTGGCGGCCTTGGGGAAGTTCGGCGAGGATCCGATCAAGGCGGCGATCGCAGGGGGCGCCGGGGTGCTGGCCGGCCTCCTGCTCCTGGGGCTGATGTCGATGAGCTACGCCACCTTGCGGCTCGACTACGAGATGCGGTGGTACAAGGTCACCGACAGGAGCCTGCGGATCCGCGAGGGCGTCGTCTTCGTGCGCGAGATGACCATGACCTTCGCCAACATCCAGAACATCTCGATCTCGCAGGGGCCCGTGCAGCGCTTCTTCAAGATCGCCGACCTCAAGGTCGAGACCGCCGGCGGCGGCGGCGGCCACGCCGGGGCGCAGCAGAACCAGGAGCACGCCTTCAACATGCACGTCGGCTTCTTCCGCGGGGTCGACAACGCCGAGGCGATCCGCGATCTGATGATGGATCGCCTCAAGCGGCTGCGCGACGCGGGCCTGGGCGATGCCGACGACAGCCACGGCGAGCGCTCGCCTGGTCAGGAGGTCGTCGAGGCCCCCGAGGTCGATGTCCTGCGGGCGATCCTCGACGAGGCGCGGCAGATGAGGGCGCAGGCCGAGGCGCGGCGCTGAGGCAGTTTCACGTGGAACAAGACCACCCTGGTCGACGAGAAGAGGCGGATGGAAGCATACCTTGAGTTGATGAGGCGCGTTCTTGAGCGGGGCGCGCGCAAGGAGGATCGAACGGGCACGGGGACTCTGAGCGTCTTCGGCCACCAGATGCGCTTTGATCTTCAGGCGGGCTTTCCGGCGGTCACGACCAAGAAGCTGCACCTGCGCTCCATCTTCTGCGAGCTGCTCTGGTTCCTCAAGGGCGACACCAACGTGGCCGCGCTCAACGCCCAGGGCGTGACGATCTGGGATGAGTGGGCGGACGAGCGAGGCGACCTCGGCCCCGTCTACGGCAAGCAGTGGAGGTCGTGGTCGGCGCCGGATGGGCAGACCATCGATCAGATCGCGGCGGTGATCGATCAGATCCGCCGCAACCCCGACTCGCGCCGGCTCGTGGTGACGGCCTGGAACCCGGCCGACCTGCCGCAGATGGCGCTCTCTCCCTGCCATTGCCTCTTTCAGTTCTATGTGGCCCAGGGCAGGCTCTCGTGCCAGCTCTACCAGCGCAGCGCC
>SYOX01000305.1 GCA_005804885.1 Pseudomonadota bacterium | reverse complement strand
GGGTGAGTTGAGGCCGACCTGGAGCATGGTGCAGTTGCCGCGATTGACCAGGTTGCCCATCACGCCCATCATCGCCTGGAGGCAGACGCGCTGGCCGCAGGTGGGGGCCGGCAGGGCGGTGAAGTGCTCGGCGAAGAAGCCTGAGGCCTCCATGTCCTCGGGGCGGGGCACGATGTTGTCGTCCAGCAGCCGCCTGAAGTATCCGAAGTCCTGCGCCCCGCCCAGGTTCACGTTCGTGTTGCCTTCCGGCTCGGACTCAGGCTCAGGCTCCGGCTGGCCCTCCGGCTGGCCCTCCGGCGCGGCCTCGGGTTGCCCCTCGGGCTGCCCCTCGGGCTGGCCCTCGGGGTTGGGCTCGCCCTCGGGTGAGGGTTCGTTGTTCCCAGGCTGACCTCCGTTGTTGTCTGCGGCGCCCAGATCCGAGTTGGTCGCCTCATCGGCGCCGCAACCCGCCAGCGTCGCGGCGAGCGCGAGGGCGAGCACAAGTGAGCAATTTTTAAGTGGATACAAAGACTTGCTGAGCATGAGAGCCCTCCTGATGTGGCCTGGCTGGCGGCGCCGTCTGTTGCCCTGCGTGTCTGGTCGAGCGCACAGGGCGGTGTTGCTTCGGCACGCTGTTTGTGCAACGGGCGTGCCGACCTCGCCGAAAGGGCGATGTCCTGGTTTCAGGGGTGTTCGAGCGTGTCAGGGTCGAGATCCAGGGTGAGGGGTTGGCCTGCGGGGCTTCGGGGAGGATGGGGGGGATGGGAGGTCATGCGGGCATGATCGGGCCTCGGGCATGACAAGCGCGCCAGGGGGCGGGTGAGGGGGTCTGCGTCGTGGCGAGGTTGGCCTCGGCCGCCTCGGTCGAGGGCGCGGCTGGGGCGGCTTTGTTCAGGGGGTGGGCTGGGCGAGGGGTTCTTCGGGTGTCTGGGGTATGACGCGCTGGGTCTGGAGGCTCTCGCCGGAGCCTGCGACCTTGATCTTGGCGTCGCCGTCGTTGGTGGTGCCGGTCAGGACGATGGGGCCTTGCCAGGAGGTGCGCAGGACGCGGGCGCCGGCGACTTCGAGGGCGACCTCGCCGCGGACGGTGGCGCTGATGGTCATCTGGCCCTCCTGGAGCACGGCGTTGAGGCTCAGATCAAAGACGGCGGCGTCGAGGCCGTCGACCTTGCGGAGATCCTTGAAGGTGAGGGTGGGCTCCTTGATCTCAAGGACGATGGTGCCCTTGGGGAAGATGAAGGCGCGCAGGGCGTCCTTGTCGACCTCGATGACCTCGCCGGGCTTGAGGGGCCTGCGGGGGAGGATGGCGAGGAAGCGGCGAGAGAGGGTCAGGACGTCGGCGTCGCGGCTGACGGCGTCGATCTCGTCCTTGGAGGGTGCGCCGCCGCCCTTGTAGGTGACCTTGAGGCCCGCGTCGGTCAGCGCCAGCACGTAGGTCTTGTTCGACACCGGGGACTTGAAGCGGTCGAGGGCCTCGCCGTCCTTCTGGCGCTCCTTGACGTCCTCGTAGACGAAGCGCGCGCGGGTGATCTGGTCGCCGCTGACCTCTTCGATGACGATCAGGAGGGTCTTGAAGACCTCCGACTCGGTCACGCCCTCCTTGGAGTCCTCCCCGGCGACGATCTTCGTCTGCATCCGGGTCTTCTCCTGAATGTCGAGCAGGACGCGCTCGCGGGCGAGGGGCGAGGACGACTCGATGAGGATCGCCTCGGGCTGGGGCATGACCTCGTCGGGCTCGGCGACCCTGCGCAGCGTCGGCGCAACGGCGACCGGGGCCTCGGTGGTTGGGCTGGTGCCGGGCTTGTCGGGCGAGGCGGTCGAGGGCCCGGGGGGCTGAGGCGAGGAGGCCTCTGGCGGGCTGGGGGCCTCGGAGGGCGCCCCGACGGGGGTGGCCTGGCGGGGCGGATCGCAGGCGGCGAGGCTTGCGATCCCGAGCGCGGCGAACAAAAGCGTGGCCTTGAACATGATCCTCCCTCTCCTGAGGTGTCGAGCGTCACGATCCGGCAGTAGAAGGCGCAGGCGAGCGCGCTGTCAACCTGCGCCACGCCTTGAGCCGCGCGCGACAGGTTGGCTCAGGGAAGGCTGCGGGCCCCTTCGACGCCCGCCTCCCCCCAAGGCCCCACGCTCGACGAGCACCCTACGCTCAACGAGCGCCCCACGCGCCAGGATCGCCCCACGATCCACGAGCACCCTACGCTCGAGGATCGCCCCACGCTCCTCGCACCGCCCCCCTGCGGGGGACGGGCTCGTCGGGTGGGGCTTGGATGCCCGGGTGGGCTGCGACCTCTCGGTCGCAGGCCGGCGGGCGGCAAACAGCAGTTCGAAGGGTCGGATCACCGCCTCAAAGGGCCAAGGGTTGTAATCATGCGCAACCACCCGAGGACGAACCGAAACCGATCAAGGACGAACCTGAAACGCAAGCACATGAAGATACACAAGAAACGAGGTCCACCACGGGTGTTGAAGGCTCAGGCGAGGTTGTGATGGTGCCTTGTCGTGGCGGATCCCTGGTGTCGAATTGGGTCGTACGGGGGCCTGCGACCGACAGGGCGCAGCCCACCCTGGGTTTCCAAGCCCCACCCGACGAGCCCGTCCCCCGCAGGGGGGCGGTGCGAGGAGCGTGGGGCGCTCGTGGAGGCGGCTGCTCGCCCGGCTGGGGCTGGGCTGGATGGGTTGAGGGGGCGGCGTGGCGGCGCTTGAGGGGGAGGTGTTCGAGCAGGCGCGAGATTGGTTGCGCTGGCGGCGGCAAACCTTCACACTGAGGGGGTTCAGGATCAGTTCATCGGGCATGTCGCCAGTCTCGATTTCAGAGGAGCAGAGGGTCATGGAGAGAAGACGATCGGGGGTGTGGGCTCTGGCTGTGGTCGGGTGTCTGGCGCTGCTGGGTGCTTCGTGCGCCAAGCAGGTGGGCGACATCGACCGGACCCAGCCCAACCGGGTGAGCAAGGCGGACCTGGAGGGGGTCTGGTACATGATGGAGACGGTCACGGACCTGCCGGCGACGACGGGGGCGACCTTCATCGGCGAGACGGGCAAGACGGAGAAGATCGTCTGGCAGATCGAGGAGGAGATGCTGATGGCCTACCGGGCCTATCCGCGTCTGCCGGGCAGCGACAACGTCGACGGCGGCGTGGACACCAGCGCCCCGGACTACCGCGAGAGCCCGGTGGCGATCTACCCCATCCTCGGACACTTCGACATCCAGCGCGGCTACAGCAGCGAGACCGGCGAGCAGACCAACGTCATCGAGGAGAACAGCTCGGACAGGCCGTGGTACGAGCGCGACTTCATCCGGGTGGACTGGTCGCGCAACCTGATCACCAACTTCGAGTTCATCGCCGACTGGCTGCTGACGCCGATCCAGGCCACCTACCAGATCGACGCCGAGCGCGGCGAGGCCCGCAGCATCTACTTCGAGCGCGACGCGGGCGACAAGCTGGCCTACTTCGACGTCCCTCGTCGGCTGCTGGTCGAGCCGGACTTTGAGGCCTGCATCTACGCGATGTGGTACGCCTGGGGCACCGACGACTGCACGGCCGCCGAGGTGGAGCTGGTCACGGCCTTCAGCCGCACCGAAAAACGTCGTGATTACGAGCCCTTGCACTACTCCGATCAGGACATGACGCGCTTCGGCTACTTCCGCTCCGAGCGCGTGGTCTTCGATCAGCAGCGCGGCCCGCTGGAGTCCACCCGCCAGAAGCTGGCCAACCGCCACAACATCTGGAAGCAGACCTACGAGAAGAACCCGGACGGCTCCCTGGCGACCGACGACGATGGGCAGCTCATCGCCATCCCGATGAGCCAGCGCGAGGTCCGCACCGTGCCCTACTACATGTCGACGACCTTCCCCGACGACCCGCTGATCGAGGAGGCCAGCCAGGAGACCATGCGGCAATGGAACGAGATCGGTCGAGAGTCCGCGGCGCTGGCCAAGGGGATCGCGGTGGCCGATCTCAAGGAGGACGTCTTCGTCCTGTGCCACAACCCCGTCGCGGAGGCTGACCACGAAGCCTGCGGCGCGCGCGGCTTCTCCCCTCGCCCTGGCGACCTGCGCTTCAGCACCCTGCACTGGGTCGAGACCGAGCAGATCGAGGGCCCGCTGGGCTACGGCCCCTCGTCGGCCGACCCGGAGACCGGCGAGGTCATCTCGGGCCGCGCCTACGTCTACGGCAGCGGGCTGAACACCTACGCCAACTACGCCGTGGACGTGATCCGCTTCATGAACGGCGACCTCGACGGCGACGACCTCAAGAACGCCGAGCACGTCCGTGAGCTCGTCCGCCAGAGGGCCGACCGCGAGGTGGGCCTCGGCCGCATCTCCCCCCGGCTCAAGGACGTGCCCCTCAAGAGCGAGCGCGTCCGCCCCATCGAGAAGACCGCCCGCCGCGCGCAACACCGCCAGCACCTCAAGGGCTTTGACCGCGCCGCCGTCGAGGAGCGCCTTGAGCGCGCCCGCGATGCCGGGCTGAACGCCGGCGGGGCCGCCGACGAGCAGCGCCGGGCGGTGGCCGCCCACCTGCGCACCAGCCCCGAGGAGCTGACCGCCGAGCAGCGCGCCCGCTACGATCGCGCCAGCCTCCTGAACCCCACCCACCTCAAGGACATGCACCGCCGCCACCTCAGAGCCATCGCCCGCTCGGTGGACTTCGCCGACATGATCGACCCCTACATCCAGGGCACCGCCAGCAAGTACGCCGGCCGCACCGACTACGAGCAGATCTGGCGGGAGCTGCGCGCCGCCACCTACCTGGCCACCGCGCTGCACGAGGTCGGCCACACCGTCGGCCTGCGGCACAACTTCCAGGGCTCCTACGACTCGATGAACTACTTTGACCGCTACTGGGAGCTGCGCCCCGAGAACATGCGCGCCCCCACCTCGGCCTACGACCTCTTCGAGCAGTCCCAGCTGACCCAGGCCCAGCACGACGGCCAGATGCGCGAGCTCCAGTACTCGTCGATCATGGACTACGGGCTGACCTTCAACTCCGACATCCAGGGCCTCGGCAAGTACGACCGCGCCGCCCTCGTCTACGCCTACAGCGCCGGCACCATCAACGAGGGCAGCGCCCGCCGCTTCGCCCCCGGCTTCGTCGAGGTCTTCAAGAAGAACCTCGGCGATCTCGGCGAGGCCGGCGACATCCTGACCGCCAGGGACGAGAACGGCTTCTCCTTCGACGACGCCACAACCCCCATCGTCCCCTACCTGGAGCGCTGGCACTACACCACCGTCATGCGCGCCTTCCCCAGCGTCGAGGACGCGCTGGACCGCGACTGGATGCGGATCGATGACTTCCGCGAGGCCCGCGAGGTCGGCGGCGACGAGCAGGCCGTGCGCGTCCCCTACCTCTTCTGCAGCGACGAGTGGACCGGGGCGCTGTTGAGCTGCCAGGTCTTCGACGCCGGCGCCGATCCCTTCGAGATGACCAAGGCGATCACCGACCGCTACCGCACCCACTACTACTTCGACAACTTCAAGCGCGACCGCCTCGGGTGGGACCCGATCAACGCGCTATTTGGTTATTTTTACTACACATTCCTGCCCCTGTCGGACTACTTCCAGAACTGGTATCTGGCGCCGGAGGGCGCCGACGAGGTGATGGACAACTACTGGTGGCTGTCGATCAACGCGGGCTTCAACCTCTTGATCGAGGCCATCGCGACGCCGCCCTACGGCACCTTCTGCACGACCTCGACGGGGACGCTGCTGAACCTGAGCGACGACTCGGGGCTGGTGGGGCCAGGCCAGACCAGCGAGTACTACCTGCAGACCTACTGCGACCCCGAGCAGCCCTTCTTCGAGGTCCCGCAAGGCGACGGGCGGCGGACCTTCTCGGCCTATGACGTGGACTCGGGCTACTACTTCGGGGATCAGCCGCTGGAGGCGGGCCACTACTGGGCGACGCTGGCGGCCTTCTGGGCCATGGTCGATCCGGAGGCCTTCGTGCTGGGTACGGACGCGGACGTGGGGACTTTTTCGATCTCCTACTACGACTTCTTCCGCGACGAGATCCACCAGGTCGTCAACGCCGTGATGACCGAGAACTTCACGGGCTTCAGCCCCGTGCTGGAGATCACCGGGGAGACCGCCGAGGGCAAGCGGATCGGGCGGCTCCACCACCAGGTGCTCAACCCCATCTTCGACGGCGACAACGGCCTCCTGATCCACCCGGAGACGGGCGAGGATCTGTCGACGTCGCTGGGGCCAGATCGGAGGACTCTGGCGATCTGCGAGCCCTGCGAGGCCAACAGCGATTGCCATGGGGCCACCGGGGCGCTCGGGGGGACCTTCTGCCAGCCCATCGACGACAGCGGCGAGCTCTTCTGCCTTCAGGACTGCTTCGAGGACGAGACGCTGTGCTCGGACGACGAGACCTGCGACGACAACGGCAACTGCGTGCCCGAGAGCGGCTCCTGCGACGAGGTGCCGGAGTGCGATCGCTTCCACCCGCACGGGGCCTGCCCGCAGGGCGAGTCGTGCAATGGGTCCCAGTGCGAGGCGATCTGGCCGGTGGTCGAGACCGACTCGACCTTCGGGCTGGTCGACGACATGCTCTTCTACGGCATGCTCTACACGACCTTCAGCTTCAGCACCCGCTACAACGACCAGATCAACGTCTTCAAGCTCGGCGGGGAGGAGGAGATCGTGCCCGGCGAGGGCTTCGAATTGCTCAGCTTCACGGACCCGATCTCGGGCGACAGCTACGGGGCGGTGCGGGAGGCCTGCGAGGGCGGCGACGAGAGCGCGACGGGCGGCCCGACGGGCCTGTGCGAGCCCTGCGAGGATCACAGCGAGTGCGCCGGCTTCACCGGCGACAACGGGGGCGCCTTCTGCCAGCCGGTCACCGACCCGGACGATGAGGTCTGGTTCTGCCTGATCGACTGCACCGACGGCCCGGAGAGCTGCCCCGAGGGCACGCGCTGCAACCCGGAGGGCAACTGCGTGCCCCGCGACGGCGTCTGCGACACCGAGGCCGGCCAGTGCAGCGAGGACTTCCCGCTGGGCTCGTGCGAGGGCGAGGAGACCTGCGTGGAGGGCGAGTGCGTCGGAGAGAGCCAGAGCGCCCAGTGCCGGTTTGGCCTGGACAAGAACCCCGGCTCCGCCCAGATGGTCGAGCGCGGCCAGATCCTGGCCGAGCGCTACAACGACACCCTGGCGGCCTACTACGCCGACGACGGCTCGGACGCCGAGCGCGAGCTGACCCTCTTCAGGATCCACAGCCGCGCCCAGTACGAGCTGGAGTCGCACATCGAGCGGATCAACAACATCCGCGCCATCTTCGCCATCTTCGGCAAGGTCTACTGAGCATCAACAGGCTGGACCTCGCCTCAAGGCGCGTGTATGAAGGGGGCCGAGCCGAGCCGTCGAGGCGCCCCTGCGGCGCCGGGTTGAGGAGCGGATGCCCTGTCCGTCGGCATCGGAGGAGGACAGGGCGCCACGAACAGACCATCCAGGAGGCCCACCATGCAGACCCAGGACGAGAAGCTGTCTCGCCGTCAGTTCTTTGAGCGCGCCATGATCCTCGGCGCGGCCGCCGCCGGTGTCGGCGCGCTGGTCGCCTGCGACTCCCCCAAGCGCAGCGACGGCGCCGCGCCCGCCGAGGGCGACAAGAAGGCCGAGGCCCCTGCCGCTGGCCCCGTCTGCGACGATCAAGCCGGCGTCGACGCGGCCATGAAGGCGAACCGCGACACCTTCAAGTACGTCACGCAGGCCGCCGATCCGGCCAAGCCCTGCGACGCCTGCCAGCTCTTCAAGATCGGCAGCCCCTGCGGCACCTGCACCGTCGTCAAGGGACCCATCGCCCCCAAGGGCGGCTGCACGGCCTGGGCGCCCAAGGCGACCTGAGCCCTGCCTGAAAACCATTTCATGTCAACACCTTGCAAGACATTGGGGCCGTGCAGGAGGCGGGCACCTGCCCGCCGGGGCGAGCCCATCTGGACAAGGCCCCCGTGGTCTTGCGGGGCCGCCTTCCCAGATGGGCGCCCATGAGCAGGATCGTGCCCCAGGCGCCTTCGTCGCTGAGCGATCAGCGCGAAGCGCGCGTGGCCGAGGCGGCGCTGCTGGCGCTGCCCACCCTTGGCGGCCCCGTCCTGGTCGTCGAGGATGAGGGCCGCGTCGGGCCGAGGCTCGACGGCGAGGTGACGCGCTGGTCGCGCGTCAGCGAGGGGGGCCGCGCAGGCACCCCCTGGCCGGCCGAGGGTCCTTTCAAAGCCGCCACCCTGCGCCTGCCCCTGGGCCACCAGCACCTCGTGATGATCGCCCACGCGATCGCCGCTCGCCTGAGCCCCGGCGGGCGCCTCTACGTCTACGGCGGCAACGACGAGGGCATCCGCTCGGCGCCGAGGAAGCTGGAGGCGGCGTTCGGGGAGGTCAAGACCCTGGCCACCTTGCGAAAGTGCCGCGTGCTGGTGGCGACCGCGCCCCGCGACGACCTCAAGGGTGCCCTCGACGACTGGATCGAGCGCGGCGAGATCGACCTTGACGGTCGGAGGCGGCCCTGGGTCTGGTGGCCTGGGATCTTCGCCGGGGGTCAGCTGGACCCCGCCACCGCCATGCTCGTGGCCGCGCTGCCCCCGATGGAGGGGCGAGTCCTCGACTTTGGCTGCGGCGCCGGGGTCATCGCCGCCGCGTTGATCGGCCGTCAGCCGGGCCTGCGCGTCGACGCGCTGGATCACGACGCGCTGGCCGTGGAGGCCACCCGGCGCAATGTGCCGGGCGCCGCGGCCATCCTGGGGGAAGGCTGGGCTGCGGCCGGGCTGGCCCCGCGCTACGCCGCCGTGATCAGCAACCCCCCGTTCCACAAAGGAAAGAGCGAGGATTTTGCGGTCGTCCGCGGGCTGATCGAGGGCGCGGCGCGGCGCGCGGACGCGCTGTGGATCGTCACCCAGCGGCAGATCCCGCTGCAGCCCTTGCTGGCGCCCCACTTCGCGCAGGTCGAGATCGTCGCAGGTGACAGCAAGAACGCCGTCTGGCGCTGCCGCTCGCCTCGTCCGCCGCGCTGATCGGCAAGGGGCGATCTGGCGTCGAGGCGGACAGATCAAGGTCAACAGCTCGATGGTGGGACGAGGCGAGCGGCTTGAGGGCGCGTTGTCCTTGAGAGCGTCGGTGCGCCTGGCGTCGCCGGTGGGGCGGGGCTGCGCGGGCGCGCCGTCCGCGAGCGACAGCCAGCGGCGGCGGCCTTGATTCCGGCGGGGCTACGCGGGCGCGACGTTGGTGAAGAGGGCGGCGACCTCGTCGAGGAGGGAGGCGCCCTCCTCGGGGTCGATCATGTAGATGTAGCTGGCGAAGCCGAACAGGTAGCTGGGGAAGCTGGCGCGTCCGCGGGCCTGTGAGGCGACGCCGTGGGTGCGGCAGTTGTGGAGGATGGCGCGGAAGCGTCGGCGGTCCTCGCGGGGGACGCGCAGGGTGTCGTTGACGACGAGGCCGGTGACGCGCTGCTGTTGTGAGCGGCGAGCGACGCGGAACTTGTCCTGTCGGACGATGAAGCCTTCTTGCTGGCAGATTTGATCGACCCACCATCGGAAGCGGCCCAGGCCGGTCTCGGGTGTGGCGTCGAAGGAGAAGGTCAGGTCGTCGGCGTAGCGGGTGTAGGCGCCGCCGAGGCGGTCGGCCAGCCCTGTCAGGCGGGCGTCGAGGGCGCGGCAGATGATGTTGGAGGCGGCCGGGGAGGTCGGTGCGCCCTGGGGGAGGTGTCCGCTGAAGGTGCGGAAGGCCTCGGGCGTGTAGGTGATCAGTCGGGCGAGCGTGGGGGCGATGGCGCGGCTGTCGTCGTTGGCGGAGAAGCACATGTCGTCGAGGTCGTAGCCGAGGTGTGCCATGAGGCCCATGGCGCGGCGGTAGTGGAGGGTGGGGAAGAAGTCCTTGAGGTCGAACTTGACGATCAGGGCGCGGCCGACGTGGGGGGTGGCGTTGGTGAGGGTGGAGCGGCCGGGGACGAAGCCGTGGGCGGCGTCGTGGGTGGGGATTTTGGAGAGGATCTCGGCGAGGATGCGGCGCTGAACGGCCTTGAGGTCGTCGCGGGGGGCGCAGATGGTGCGGGAGTCGCCGTCGCGCTTGGGGATGGTGAAGGTGGTGTAGGGGCCGTTGTCCTCGTCGGTGGCCAGCAGGAGCCAGCCGAGGCGCGCGGTGGTGGGGATGTCGAGCAGGGCGCGCAGGTCCGCGACGGTGGCGATCCGGGGCAGGCCGAGGGCCTCTTGACGGCGCGCGCCGGTCTCGTGGGCGCGCAGGCGGCCGGGTTCGACGCCGCGGGTCCAGCCGATGGGCTCCCACTGGCCGTCGGCGGTGGCGGGCAGGGTGACGTCGGTGGGGTGTTTGCGGCGCAGCAGGGAGGTGGCGCGGCGGCGGATGGGGATCGAGGCGTCCTTGAGGGTGCGGCGCAGCAGGCCGACGCACTCCTGTGCGGTCATGAAGTCGCGGGCGTGGTCGATGAGCTTGAGGCGATCGGCGTCGTCGGCGTCGACGAGGTGGTCGATGTGCTCGTTGATCCGGAGGGCGGTCAGGGTCCGGGCGGCGTCGAACTCGACGTAGGGCTCGACGTCCTTGAGGGCGGCGCGCAGGGCATCGAAGTTGGCCGGCAGGTCGGCGCAGAGGGCGTCGATGGAGGCCAGCAGCGCCATGTCCAAGGTAGCGCCGATGGGGATCTGCGCCTCGATCGTCGCTCTGAGATCCGCGAGTTGCTTCATGATCATCCCTCCGTCTGGCGGCCTGGGGGGCTATTGAAGCACCGCGCCGGGGCGCGCGCAAGGAGAGAAGGGCGAGGGTCGGAGTGTGGCGCGGGGGAGGCGACGGCGAGCGGGCTGCGCGGGGTGTGGTGGAGGGGTCAGGGTCGGTGGAGGGCGATGGCGTCCCAGCAGGCCTGCTCGGCGAAGGCCTGCTGATCGGCGTTGAGTTCGACGCGGCCATCCCAGTGAGCGCGCATCATGCCGATGAAGGCGCCGAAGACCAGCTCCATGAGGAGCGCGGTGGAGCCGGGCTTGACCTGCTCCTCTTGCTGGGCGCGCATTACCATGAGGGCGCCGAAGTCCTTGAGGTTGTTCTCCATGACGCGGCTCTCGTCGTCGAGGTAGTCCTGGTGGTGGTGGAGCTCCAGGAAGGCGAAGGCGCGCGGGTGGGAGAGGGCGAAGTCGGTCATGGTCCGCCACATGACGCGGAACTGGTCGCGGACGGGCGCGCCGGCGGGGAAGGCGGTCAGGACGCGCTGGGCTATCTCGCCCTTCCACTTGCGGAAGAGGGCGTTGACCATGGCCTCCTTGCTGGGGAAGTAGTGGTAGATGGTGCCGGCGGCGATGCCTGCGCCCTTGGCGATCTCCGGGATCGCGGTGCCGTGGAAGCCGCGCAGGACGAAGCACTCCAGGGCGGCGTCGAGGATGGACTCTCGCCGGTCGACGGTGGCGTCTGTGCGCCTTCGGGTTCGGGTGGGCTTTGGCATTGCACCTCATCCAGGGCGAACTGCGTCGAGGTCAGCTGCGGCGCCGCCGTGTCACCGCGATGGCGCCGAGGAGGCCGAGGGCCCACAGGGTCAGCCCTGCGGGGTTGCTTGGCCTGGCGGGCGCCGCGGTGCAGGTCATGGGCGCGCTGACCTCGCGGATCGGGTCGCCGCCGTGCTCCCCGACGAAGTCGCCGCGGTCGGCGTCGGCGGCGCTTTCATCGGAGTCGACGGCGTCGCGGGGAGGATCGATGTCCCAGTTCAGGTCGTCGGCGTCGTCGCTGGTGTCCTGCTCCCAGGCTTCCTCCTGGTTGTCGTCGGTCGAGCCCTCGTCGGTGCCTTCGGTGTCGCCCTCGGGCGCTTGCTCCTCGGTGGGCTCGGTGAGGGCAGCGTACATGATCTCGTAGATGGCGGGGTCGTAAAAAGTCTGGAAGTGGCCGACGGAGCCGTCGCAGAGGCCGATGTTGTTGGCGCCGGGGACGATGGAGCCTTGCCAGGGTTGGATGTACTCATCGGAGCAGGTGTAGATGGAGGTGACCGGGAGGTTGGGGGGCAGGGGGGCGTTGTTGACGGCTTCGAGGAAGGGGCTGCCGGGCGAGAGGTCGTAGAGGGCGGGCCAGCCGACGAGGGCGGCGGCCAGGGGGGCCTTGGCGATGCCGTGGTGGGGGGAGACGAAGGTGACGAGGCGAGAGACCTTCTGGTCGCCGCCCATGGACTGGACGTAGTGGCGGGCGACGACGCCGGCGGTGCACTCGGCCAGGATGTCGATCTTGTCCTGGCCGCTGTCGGCGCGCACCTGGTCGACGACGCGGGCGAGGTCCTCGGAGGCCTGGAAGAGGTCGCCGCTCAGGAGGGCGGGGGGCTCGTAGACGACGGGGATGAAGCCGTCGCGCTCGAGTCGAGCGGCGATGGGGTCGAACCACTCGGCGGGGATGGTCACGCCGGTGATGAGCAGGACGACGCGGGGCTCGTCGAGGGGCGCGGGGCCGGGTTCGAGGACGCCGAGGGCGCGCTCGTCGGCGTAGAGGTTCAGGAAGAGCTCGCCCCAGTAATAGGGGGAGGTCTTGTCGCCGGGGGGGAGGGTGAGGCCGGGCAGGGCGTCGCAGGCGCTCAGGGTGAGGGTGGAGAGCAGGGCGGTGGCGAGGAGGAGTTGTCGGCGCATGGGTGGCTCCTGTCGAGCGAGGGGGGTTGCGGTGGCGATCATCGAATGAACGTTCATTCGACATATGTCCAAACCTAGATTGACCCAATGGCCGCGTCAAGTCCTTTTGACACGGCATCTTGCGCGTCGCGTCGATTTTTGAATGAACGTTCGACTGAATCAATCTGAGCGCGTCTTTCGGCCAGCCTGGCCGGCCAGCGCGGCCGGCCCGCCCTTGTCGGCGCTCACCAGGGCAGGCATCTCGCGCAACCCGTCCCAGCCCAGGTAGGTCCGCATGAGATCGAGGGACATGTGGACGGCCATGAAGCGCATGGCCTCGTGGTCAGCCAGCGTCAACACCAGATAGACCGCCTTCAGGGCGATCCCCGCCACAAGGGGCAGCCCGTAGGCTCGACCGGCGCCTCGCCGCCACAGCGCGTAGCAGAGCGCGACCGGCGCCAGCAGCGGCAGGCTCCAGAGGATGTCGTAAAAGACGGCGTGGAAGAAGTACCACGCGAGCTGCTCGACGAAGGGGTAGCCGTAGGGGGACGGGCGCGCGAGCTGAAACACGCGCAACAGCACAAAGGCCACCCAGGTGCCCAGGGTCAGGGCCGCGACACGGTCAACGCCCCGAAGCGCGATCTGGGCGGGCTCATGTTCTGGCTGCGTCACCATGGCCCGCATTCTGTCCAGGCGCCACGGCCAAGGCAAGCGGGGCTCGGCGCCCAGGTTTGCTCAGTGAAGGTTCCAAGGGCCGCGACGCCACGGCATCCCACGCCACGATCGTGCCGACGGCGTATCGCCCCACGCTCCTCGCACCGCCCCACGCTCCTCGCACCGCCCCTGTCGGGGACGG
>SYOX01000304.1 GCA_005804885.1 Pseudomonadota bacterium | reverse complement strand
GGGGTGGTGCAGCGCGGCCGCCTCAAGGACGGCGAGGGCGACGCCCTCGCCGGGGGTGGCGCTGGCGAGGGCGCGGGGGCGCGGGGGGCGCGGCGGCTGGCCGAGATCGGGGGGCGACCGACGGCGATGGCGCCGGCGACCCTGGCCCTGGCTCTGGTCTTCGTCGTGCTGGCCGGCGCGGTCTGGGTGCCGAGCCTGAGCCACCACCTGAGCCAGCGCGGGCTGCTGGAGACCTTTGAGGCGCGCGCGCAGCCCGGCGAGATCCTGGAGACCTACCAGGTCAGCACCCACAACGCCTCGTACTACTTCAGCAATGTGGCGCGGATCTCCACCCTCGATGACCTCAAGGCGCGCTTCAACCAGCCGGGCCGCGCCTTCATCGTGATGCCCCGCGAGCGCGTCGCCAGCCTCAACACCGAGATCCGCCGCGCCACCAACCCGCGGCGCAACATCCACGTCATCGACGACCGGTCGAGCCGCTATGTGCTGGCCTCGAACATGCTGCGCGAGGGCGAGCAGGAGCGCTCGGCGGTCGCCCTCGCGCTCCTGCCGGTGCGCCCGAAGCCCATCCATCAGATCACCCCGAAGAACGATCAGGGCGAGCGCCAGTTCCCTCAGTTCGATCAGAAGATCCAGCTCATCGGCTACGAGGTCTACCAGGAGGACGAGGTCGACGCGTGGGGCAACCCCAGCGCCGAGGCCATCGCGGGGCTTGAGGCGCTCAAGAAGGCCGAGCGGCTGCCGACCTTCAAGACGGGCAGCAAGCTGGTGATCCGCTATTACTTCAAGGTGCTGCGCCGCGTGACCTCGTCGCAGAAGATCTTCCTGCACGTCGACACGCCCGGAAACCGCGTCAACGGCGACCACGTGCCGCTCAACGATCAGTTCCCCACCCATTACTGGCTGCCCGGCGACTACATCGTCGACACGCAATGGCTGGACATCGAACCCGGCTCGCGCGACGGTGTCTACACCCTGTACATGGGCTTCTTCCTCGGCAGCAAGCGCATGGGGGTGACGCCCCGACAGGGCCACGACGGCTCGGATCGTGTGAAGCTCGGCCAGATCGAGATCCGCAACTTCTAGGAGGTTCCAGACATGAACGCACTGACAGGGCTGGCCGCGATCCCCTGGTTCACGCTCGGGCCGTGGCCCATCGGCCCGATCACCATCCAGGGCTTCGGCCTCATGGTCGCCATCGGCGTCATCCTGGCCTACCACCTGCTCGGCATCCGGGCCGAGCGCTTCGGCCTCTCGGCCGACACCGCCCAGGGCCTGACGCTCTACATGCTCATCGCCGGCTTCCTCGGCTCGCACTTCTTCGACCTGCTCTTCTACCAGCCCGAGGTCATCTTCAAGAACCCCAGGAAGCTCTTCGAGTTCGGCTCCTCGCTGTCGAGCTACGGCGGCATCCTGGGCGCCATGATCGGGATGGTCATCTGGCGCTGGCGCAACGTCTCGCAGCCCATGATGGCCTACCTCGACCTCGACGCCTTCGTCCTGCCCGTCGGCTGGTTCTTCGGTCGGGTCGGCTGCGCCGTCGTCCACGACCACCCCGGCGACCCCTCCGACTTCCCCCTGGCGATCGTCTTCCCCGATGGCATCGCCCGCCACGACCTGGGCCTCTACGAGGCGATGTGGTGGATCGTCATCGTCTCGATCTTCTTCGCCCTCCACAAGGCCAAGGGCAACCTCTTCCAGCGCCGCCCTGGCTTCTTCCTGGCCCTGCTGCCCATCCTCTACACCCCCGTGCGCTTCGGCCTCGACTTCATGCGCAAGTCCGCCGAGGAGGGCGGCGACGCCCGCTACCTCGGCCTGACCCCTGGCCAGTACGCCTCCATCGCCTTCTTCGCCTTCGGCGTCGTCCTCATGGCCCGCTGGGCAAAGCGCCTGACCCCTCAGATGCCTGAGCTGACCCCCAAGATGCCCGAGCCGACCCCTCAGACGCCCAGGTCGACCCCTCAGACGTCCAAGCCGACTCCCCAGACGCCCAGGCCAACCCCCCAGACACAGCTCCCCGGCGAGGATACGCCGCAAGGGGGCGGCCAGGGCAATACGCGCCCCTCTTCCAACAAAAAACAAAGGAAGAACAACTAGATACAGGCGCACCCCGCGCGGAGGCGGCCCCAGACGCGAGCCCCTGCGCGCGGGCGCAGATCAGCGCTCGACGAGCCCCTGGAGCACGAAGCCGCCGCCCTCCACGGGTCGAGCGCCCGTGCCGGGTCGAGCGGCCCAGCGCACCCGAGGCGGCCCCAGCGAGGCGCAGGGCGGCATGGCCAGCAACGTGTAGCTCGGCGTGGTCGCCAGCACCTTCATCTCGCTCAGGTGCGCCTTGAAGCTCGCCGGGGCGACCTCGTGGCCCAGATCGCCCCCGTCGAGGTGAGGATCGGGGTGGTTGATCAGGACGGCGGAGGCCCCCAGGGCGCAGTAGCTGGCCAGCCCCTCCGAAGAGTAGCCCGCCTCGGCCAGCGACCACCCCCGCGCGCCGACGTGGAAGAAGGGGCGCGGGTCGTTGTCCTCACCGCCCTCATGGTGCGTGTGCGCGCCCAGCGCGAGGATGAGGCTGCCGCCCGGCAGGTGAGGCCGGATCCTCGCGCCGTCGTCCCAGCGCGCCGATCTCGGGGTCATCGACGCGCGCAGGTGCAGCAGGCCCTCGCCGGCCCCCAGCAGGCAGAGCGCCGCGACGAGGACTCTGGCCAGCGCCCTCCCGAGCGGGAAGGGGGCGTCGAGGTCCGCGACCGCCTCGACGCCCAGGCCGATGAGCAGCGCCAGCGGCGGCACCAGCGCCATCTGGTAGTGCGGCATGTCCCGGTTGCCCTCGGCCACGATGAGGACAAAGCCCACACCCGCCAGCGCCCACGCCAGCACGACCCGCGCGCCGAGGCGCCCCGACAGGCGGTCGCTGTCCCCTGCGGCCTCCGCCGCGGGCCGAGGCCGCAGGACGCCGAAGAGGCCCACGAGGATGACCGGCAGGTAGCCCTTCGGCAGCGTCTGGGTGGTCAGGCGCGGGAGCATGGCGTCCCACCAGCCGGAGGTGAAGATGAGGCCCGGCTGAAACTTGTCATGGCCGTTGAGCACGCCGAAGGTCGCGCCGCTCTGGTCGTAGAGCGCGTCGGTGTGCATCAGCCACAGGCCCAGCGGCACGAGGGTCATGGTGAGCGCCGCCCAGGGCCAGGGCCGACGCAGCCCCTCGAAGCCCTGCCGGGCGACGATCAGCGCCACGGCGACCACGCCGAGGATCAGCGCCGGCGGCTTGCACAGCCCCGCCAGCGCCAGCAGCAGGCCGCAGCCCAACCACCGCCACAGGCCGCCGCGCAGCAGCGCGCCGTCGAGCGCCAGCAAGCCCAGGATCGCCAGCGCCCAGGCCGGCGTGTCCGGCATCATCGCCCGACCGTAATAGGCCCACAAGGGGTGCACCGCCAGCACCCCCAGCGCCACCGTCGCGGCCCGATCGCCGACCAGCCGGCGCGAGAGCGCCCAGAAGCCCCACAGCCCCAGCAGCCCGGACGCGATCACGATCGCGCGCCCAACCCAGAAGGACTCGCCGAAGAGGCCGTAGAGCCGCGCCGCGATCCAGGGGATGAAGGGCGCCTCGGTGGCCACCGGGCCGTCGGCCACCCAGTCGGCGGCCGGCGCAAGGAGGCTCCCGACGCCCTCGCTCATGTTGTGCGCCAGGGCGAAGCCGTCGACCTCGCGCCAGGAGGCCTCGGAGGTGGGCCGCTGGCCGACGCGCCACAGCCGAAGCAGCGCACCGAGCCCGATGAGGGCGGCGGCGACCTCTGAGACCCAGGCGCGCTCTGGACGGCGGCTCATCGGCTCACGGCCCGGAGGGCGGCGCCAGCGCCTCGAAGGGGCCGCCTTCGTAGGCCCTGACCTCGGCCAGCTGCTTGAGGAAGACGGCCGGATCGCCCGTAGGCTTCTTGCACACGCGCTCCTGGCAGACGTAGGCGGTCACCTCGCCTCCTGCGGCCACCTTGCCCTCCACCAGCGGCACGACCTCCTGGAGCGCCTTGAGCGCCTCCCCCTCCTGCGTGACGATCAACACTCTGTTGGGCACGTAGGCGCCCCCGAGCGCCTTGAGGAAGGCGCTCGCGTCGGCCGACGCCGAGGGCTTGACCAGCACGATCTGCCAGGGCTGGTCGAGGTAGAAGTCCAGCGCGGACCCGAGGCGCGGCGCGGCGGTCATCCCCAGCGCCAGCGTGCGGCCGAAGGCCGACAGCGTCTTCTCGGCCTGGGTCCGGTAGCGATCCTCGTCGGTCAAGGCGTGCAGGCGCAGCAGGTTCTGGGCCGCGACCGAGTTGCCAGCCGGCACGGCGCCGTCGTAATCGGGCTTCTCCCGCACCATCAGGTCGGGCGTGTCGACGTGCGACAGGAAGAAGCCGCCATCGGCCGCGTCGAAGAAGCCCTTGTCGAGCAGCTCGTGCAGCGCCACGGCCTGCTTGAGCCAGCGCACCTCGCCGGTGGCCTCGAAGAGATCCAGCAGCCCGGCGGCCAGAAAGGCGTGGTCGTCCAGCACGGCCTTGTGGCTCACCTTGCCGTCCCTGTAGACCCTGAAGAGCGCGCCGTCGACGATCATCGTCTTGAGCAGGAAGTCGGCCGCCCGCGCCGCCCGCGCCGTCAAGGCCGGCTCGCCCAGCGCGAGGCCCGCGCGGGCGAAGGCCGAGATCATCAGGCCGTTCCACTCCACCAGGATCTTGTCGTCGGTCAGCGGCCAGGGGCGCCGGGCGCGCACGTCGTAGAGCTTGGAGCGGGCGCTGGCCAGCAGCCCATCGAGCGCCTCCCGGCCGATCGAGAGTTCGCGCGCGATGTCTTGCAAGTCCCTGGTTCGATTCAGGATGTTGCGACCCTCGAAGTTGCCCGGCGCGGTGACGTTGTAGGTCGCCTTGACCGCGCGGGCCTCCTCGGGGCTCAAGGCCGCGTCGATCTCGGCGGGGGTCCAGGTGAAGAACCAGCCCTCCTCCTGGTGACCGGAGGGGGTGAGGCTGTCGGCGTCGGCGGCCGAGTAGAAGGCCCCCTCGGGGCCGGTCATCTCGCGGGCGACATAGGCGAGGATCTCGCGCAGGACGCGCAGCAGCTCGGGATCGCCGGTCAGCTGCCAGGTCTCCAGGTAGAGGGCGGCCAGCTGGGCGTTGTCGTAGAGCATCTTCTCGAAGTGAGGCACGAGCCAGCGGTTGTCGACCGAGTAGCGGTGGAAGCCGCCGCCGACGTGATCGTAGATGCCGCCGTCGGCCATCTTCTTGAGCGTCAGGGCGACCATGCCGAGCGCCTTCGGATCGCCGCTCCTGCGGTGGTACTGGAGCAGCAGGCCCATCGACGCGGGCCGGGGGAACTTCGGGCGGCGGCCGAAGCCGCCGTCGACGGGATCGAAGCTCTGCGCCAGGGCCGCGGCCCCCTCGTAGATCGCGCGGCCGCCGGGGATCGCGGCGGGCCGCGCGGGGGCGGACATGCGCTTGATCTGGGCGCTGGCCTGCGCCGCCAGCGCGAGCGTCCCGGCCGGGTCGGTCGAGAAGGCCTCGGAGAGATCCTTCAGGATGGTCAAAAAGCCCTTGCGCGCCCCCCGGTCGCCGTCGCGCGCCGGGAAGTAGGTGCCGGCGAAGAAGGGCTCGCGCGCCGGGGTCATGGCCACGGTCATCGGCCATCCGCCGTTGCCGCCGCTGAGCACCCGCACCGACTTCATGTAGAGGCTGTCGACGTCCGGGCGGCGCTCGCGGTCCACCTTGACGGCGATGAAGTGGCTGTTGATGAAGGTCGCGATCTCGACGTCCTCGAAGGACTCCCGCTCCATGACGTGACACCAGTGGCACGTGGCGTAGCCGACGCTCAGCAGCACTGGCCGGTTGAGGCGGCGCGCGACCTCGAAGGCCTCTTCGCCCCACGGGTACCAGTCGACCGGGTTGTGCGCGTGCTGGAGCAGGTAGGGGCTGTTCTCGAGGATGAGCCGGTTGAGGTAGATCGGCCTCTTGTCTGCGTCCAGGTGCTCGGTCCTGGGGACGTAGGCGGCGCCCTTGGCCGCCAGCGCGGCCTCAAGCCGCTTGCGCAGCGCGGCGTCGACGGGCTCGGCGCCGGGCTGGCGAGATTGAGCCGGCGCCGCCGCGCCACCGTCGACCTCGACCACAGGGACTTCGGGCATGGGCGCCTCGGCGGGCTGGTCCTTCTTGTTCATGCAGGACATCGACGACATCAAGAGCAGCGGCGCGATCCAGAGTCGAGCGCGCGACATTCAGAGCCTCCTTGGGCGAGCTCGACGAGGCCCACAGGGCGTCAGCAGCAGCCGTTCATGACGGGCGCCTCGGCCGACTCCACGCTGGACGTCGGGCTGCAGTCGAAGATCCCCATGTGGAAGATCTCGGCGCTGACGGCGAAGTGACGGGCGTAGCGCGACTGGGTGATCATGTCGGCGGTGTTCTTGCACACCCGCATGGGGACGCCCGCCCGGAAGGCGTGGCCGAGGTCCAGCTCGAAGACGTCCTCCTTGTTGGGGATCGTGCCGCGGTAGACGGCCACCTGGCCGTAATCCTCGCACTGATCCTCCAGATCGATCTTGAAGCCGCGCAGGTTGGCGGCCGAGAAGCGGATGCCCTCGATGATGTCGTTCAGCGGCCGGTTGCTGACGGTGCGGACGTCCTCGAAGCCAGCGCGCCGCATGATCCGCTTCAGGTCGCCGAAGTAGGCCGCGCCGCTGAGGCACTCGGAGTACAGGCGCTCGTCGGCCTTGAGGCGCTCGGGGATGCGGCGGTCGGCGATGATGTCGGAGATGAAGAACTCGCCGCCGGGCTTGAGGATCCGGTGGATCTCGCGGAAGACCTGCTCTTTGTTGTTCGACAGGTTGATCACGCAGTTGGAGATGACCACGTCGACCGTGCCCGACTCCACCGGGATCTCCTCGATCCGCCCCTTGAGGAAGGAGACGTTGGGCTCGGCGTAGCCGATGTTGGCCATGATCGGGGCGACATTGCGGCGGGCGATGTCAAGCTGCTCGTCGGTCATGTCCACGCCGATCACGCGGCCCCTGGGGCCGACGAGCTGCGCGGCGATGAAGCAGTCGATGCCCGCGCCGCTGCCCAGATCCAGCACCGTGCGCCCCCCGAGCTCGTGGGGGATGGGGCTGCCGCAACCGTAGCGCCTCTCCTTGACCTCGTTCGTGATCGGCCCCAGCAGCGCCAGGTCGTACTCCGCCACACAACAGGCGTCGTAGATCAGATCCTCGGTCTTCTGGACCGTCTTCCCGTAGAACTCGGAGACAAACTCCTCAGTGGCCATCTCGTGCTTCTCCTGCTGCTTCCTTTGAACCAGGACTCCCCTCGCGGCCATCATCGAATGATCGACCCCGCGTCCCCTCCCTCTGTGCGACCCACTCTCATAGACAGGCTGACCCCCCCGCGTCAATCCAAAGCGTCCGACGCCTCGCCGAGCGCGAGCCTGTCGAGGATCAACCCGAAGAAGACGCGACCTCCCGAAGAGGCCCGATAGCGCCACCCCAGGTGGGTGTCGCAGACACCACAGACCATGATCGTCCACGCGAAGCCCGCAAACCAGCTCCAGGCCAGCGTCTCCTCCCCGACCGGCGCCAGACCCCTGGCCTCGCCGAAGCAGCCGACGCGGTACAAGTACCCGTGAGGATTGCAGAAAGCGTGCTCATGGTGGCCGCCGATCGCGAGGCCGTCCTCCGGCGACGCGATCACCTGCGCGCAGGACGCGCAGCGCCACCGCGCGCCGGGGCGGGTCGCAGGCGCGTCGGCCTCCTCTTGCCCAGGCGTCTCGCCGAGGCGCGCTGGCCACTGGGCCTCATCCAGCAGGGCGATCGAGATAAGCTCCAATGCCTCCCCCTCGGGCTCCTTCACCCCTGGAGCATAGTTCGATCGGGGGTCACCTTACAACGCCGCCCGCCAGCGCGACCCCTGGCGCGCCGAGCCGAGGCGACGAGGCGGCACGGGGCTCCCTCAGCGCTCGATCACGGCCCGCGATCCGGCGCCGTCGATCTTGACCACCAGGGGCTTGTCGAGCTTGACGTGGCGCAAAAAACCGGTCTCGTGGGCGGGCTTGAGCGCGTCGAGCCACGCCCAGTCCATCGAGGCCTCGTCGTCCCCCGGCGGCACCGTCAGGTAGCCGATCTGCAAGGAGGTGATGTTCTGGAAGAAGTGCGTCCCCTCCGAGGGCTCGACGTGGTAGCCCGGCGGCGAGGCCTCGATGATGACCTGGGCGCCGTTGATCTGGGACCACTGGACGGGGATGCCCAGCCACGGGTCCGAGGAGCCCCACCGGCCCGGCCCGATCAGCAGGTAGGGGCGCCGCTCGGCCACCAGCTGGCCGTTGATCTCGCCGACCTCCTGGGCCATCTTCGGGGTGTTGGCCGCCGAAAAACCCTCGTGCTTGACGTAGATGATGTCCTGGATGCCCTCGTAGAGCCCGGTCCCGAGGCACTGGCGAGTCTGGCACAGCAGGGGCGAGCTCGGATCCCGGCTCAGGCGCTCCGAGACGAAGCTGGCCGGCTTGCGCCGCGTGCTCATCGGCCGAAGCTGCAGGACGTGCAGCGCCGGCCTTCGCCTCCTGGCCTCCGGCAGATCCCAGCGCCCCCAGTCCCCCATGTCCACCGCGAACTCGATCTGCACCGGGCACCCCATCGCCGTCGTGTGCACGTCGAGCAGCATCTTGAGCGCCTTGGCCAGCGGCACCTCCTCGGCCCTCAACACGTTGGCGAAGGTCACCAGGCGAGGACCCCGGTTGTGCAGCCCCTCCCGGATGCGATCGTCCTCGGCGCAGAAGACGCTGGCGACCGCCTCCAGCGTCCCGTCGTCCTCGGCGTCCTGCAGCGTGTAGCGCCCCAGCGTCACCTCCTCGCCCTGCAGCAGATCCGCGTGGGACTGGGCCATGTCGATCGCCCAGAAGTCCCGCTGGGTGTTGCGCAGCGCCGCACGCGGCGAGGAGAGCTGCGGCAGGTTGTCCGGATCGGCCGGCGAGAAGCGCAGCGTCCCGCCGCCCTGCACCACGATCCGACCCAGCCCCAGCCCCACGAGCACCACCCCGTCCTCGGCCCGCTGGCGGCCGACCGGGTAGTGGTTGATCGTCTGGGCCACCCCCGCGAAGTGCGGGTAGAAGCGCTCGCCGTACTGCTGGCCGACGACCTGCTGCACGATCACCGCCATCTTCTCCTCCTCGATCCGGTGCGGCGTCCGATCGATGTACGCTCTGGCCCGCTCGAAGAAGGTCGAGGCGTACACCATCTTGATCGCCGTCGACAGCGCGCCCAGCCGCGTCTCCGCGTCCGGGTGGTTGTTGGCCAGCATGAAGGTCGAGTACACCCCCGCGAAGGGCTCGAAGGCCGAATCCTCCAACAAGCCCGACGAGCGGATCGCCAGCGGGCCGTGGATCCGGTGGAGCATCGTGCGCAGATCATTGCGGATCCCACCCGGCAAGGTCGACTCCAGAAAGCGCCTGGCCAGCAGCTCGTCGTCCTTGCAACCGTAGGCGAACTCCCGCAGGTGGTTCTCCTCCAGGAAGCGGTCGAAGATCCCCGTGCAGATCACCAGCGTCTGCGGGACGTGGATCGGCAGCTCCGGGAAGCGCTCCTGAAGTTGACCCCGGTAGAGCATCGCGTTGACGAAGGCGATCCCTCGCGCCTTGCCCCCTATCGACCCCGACCCCAGCCGCGTGAAGGGCACGTGCTCGCCGAAGGTCTCGTGGGCGAACTCCGAGATCACCCCCAGGTGGATCTGGCGGTGGCCCTCCTCCAGCAAGGAGATCAGGTGCGAGCGCAGCGCCTCGATGTCGTCGTTGTAATCGTGCGCCGTAATCGGCCGCAGCTTGCTGGCCAGCTCAAACTCGCAGCGCGCCATCAACCACGTCGAGATGTGGTTGAAGTCCGCGTGGTAGCGCAGCGACTCGGCGTTGACGTGCCGCACCATCAGCCGCATCTCGCGGATGTCCCGCACGCGACCGACCTCATACCCGTTGGGCAACCTGAAGACGAAGTCCCCGAAGCCCAGGTTGTCGATCAAGAAGGCCCGCACGTCGTGCAGCAGGCTGGCCGAGTTCTTGTGGACGAAGCGCGCCCGGATCTCCGCGGCCAGCGTCTCCTTGAGCGGATCGGCCGACTGCAGCAAGATCGGCAGGTCCGGCACCGACACCCGGATGTGCCGCGCCAGCTTCACCCCCGCATCCGGGTCCAGTTCTCCCCCCCGCGGATAGCGGATGTCGCTGATCACCGCCACCACGTTCTCCTTGTAGCGCTCAAAGAGCGCCACCGCGTCCTCGTAGTTCGTCGCCAGCAGCACCTTCGACCTCGCCCTCAAGCGGTGGATGCGCTGCGCGTCGTTGAGCCCCTCCCCCAGCAGCGACTGCGCCTGGGCCAGGATCGCCGTGTAGAGCAAGCCCAGGAACTGCGAGTAGTGCCTCACCGTGTCCTCCACCACGATGATCACCCGCACCCCCGCCACCTCGATGTCGTTGGCGATGTTCTCCCGATCCTCGATGAACTTGATGATCGCCAACAGGATGTTCGCGTCACCCGTCCACAGAAAAACCCCGTCGATCGCCTCCCTGTCGAGGTTCGCCGGCATCCCTTGCAGCTCGCCCTCGTCCAGCGCCAGCAACACCACCGGCCTCCCTGGCCGCAGCGCCTTGACCTTGCGCCCGAAGCTGATCACGTCCATGTCCGCGAGCCGCGTCATCGTGATCACCAGATCGTAGCGCCTCGACCCCATCGCCTGGATCGCCGCCTCGCCCGTCGACACGTGCGTCACGCGCGGCGAGGAGGTCAGGTTCAGATCCTTGAACTCCGTAAAGATGCGCTCGGCCAGATAGCCGTCCTCCTCCAGGATGAAGGCGTCGTACAAGGACGACACCAGCAACACCTCCCGGATCCGGTGCGGCATCAAGTGGTTCAGCGCATGAAACCTCGTCCCGATGTCTACCATCTCGCCCCCCTCGCTGCTGCCCGCTGCCCTTCAAGAAGCGCCTGGAGACTGTCACCTCCGCTCCAAATCGGCAAGCAAACCTAATCCACGATCATGCGGCCCGCAGATCCCGACTCCCGAGCGGGGCGGGCCGCTCGCCCCAACCCCGGCGACACCCCCGCACCGGAGCGCCAGACCATGCACGCCAAGAACCCCAGGCCCCTCGAAGCCCGCGACCTCATCCCCGGCGCCTTCACCATCGACGGCGTCCTGACGATCGACGAGTGCGCCGCGCTGATCGCCATGGCCGAGCGCGCCGGCTTCTCCGACGCCCCCGTGACCACCGCGCGCGGCCCCGTCATGATGCCCGACCTGCGCGACAACAGCCGCGCCATGATCGACGACCCCGACTGCGCCCAGGCGCTCTGGGCCAGGATCGCGCCCTGCTTCAAGCCCCGCGGGCGCTGGCGCCCCGTCGGCCTCAACGAGCGCCTGCGCTTCTACCGCTACGACCCCGGCCAGCGCTTCGCCCCCCACCGCGACGGACACTTCGCCCGCAGCGCCGACGAGCGCTCCTTCGTCACCCTGCTCGTCTACCTCAACGGCGACTGCCAGGGCGGCCACACCCGCCTCATCGGCGCCGACGTCGCGCCGCGCGCGGGCGCTGCCCTCTGCTTCGATCACGAGCTGCTGCACGAGGGCGCGCCGGTCACCTCCGGCAGGAAGCTCGTCCTGCGCTCCGACGTCATGTTCCGGCGCGCCCCGACCACGCTCATCCACCTGGATTCATTGAACTTCTAGGCATCAACGGCGCGCCGCCGACCGCCCCTCGACGGCGCGCCGCCGACCGCCCGGCCTCTACCCGAAGAGCGCGGCCAGATCGGCCAGCCCGCCCTCCAGCGCCGCGCTGGCTTCGGGCGCCACGGCGCCGAAGCGCGCCTCCTCCACGTCAAACTGGCGGCAGCGCCACCTGCGCGCCGAGGCCAGCAGCGCGATCTTGAGCAGATCCAGCGTCGCGGCCCCAAAGCCCGACAGCGCCGTCAGGTGACCGCAGCGCGTCGGCAGCCCCCCCACCGTCGCCGCGTCGGTCTCGAAGGGCGCCGCGGCCAGCGCCTTGACCAGACGCCCGTGCACCGCCCTGGGCAGGGGCAGCGACTCCAGCGGCGTCTGCATGATCCGAGGATCGAAGAGGCCCGCGAGCCCGTGCATGATCGTGTCGTAATCGAGCCGCTTGCGCGCCATCGGGTGCTCCAGATCTTCGTTGTCGAAGGTCGCCAGCCACCGCTGCTCCGTCACGAAGACCTCGCGCGCCTGCAAAAGCGCCCCGCGGTCGGCCTCCGGCACCCGCGAGGCGCCGCGCTCGACCTGCGCGAGCCCCTGGCTGATCGGGGTGAGGCGATCGACCCCTGCGCGCACGTACCACTCGGCCTCCATGCCCAGCATTGCCAGCGGGTGCCTGTCGACCGCCTCGATCCGATCGCCGAACATCTGCCCGTCGCCGCGCACCTGGTAGTGGGCCAGCGCCCGCTCGACGGGCAGCAGCTTCTCCAGGCGTGGATCGCGCGCATCCCGGTAGCGATCGGCGGAGTGCAGCCCTTCGACGCGAAGGCGCATGATCTTCTCGACGACCGGATCGAGCGCCGCCGCGCCGCGCGCCTGCGCGATCACCTCCCGCGTCCACGGCAGCCCGTGGCGCTCCATGTGGCGCACCACGAAGGCCAGCAAGCCCTCGGGATCGTTGCGATCTTCAAAGGTCCACACGACAACTCTCCCTCTGGATCGCTCTACCGGCCAACGTCGTAGGCACAACGAAAACCGAGGGCCATGTCCCTCAAGGACGGATCGGTCTCATAGCGCGTCAGCACATAAAGCAGATCCCACTGATCCGTGGCCATGAAGCCCCCTCCCCTCTGGACACGTCGAAAACCCGTTGACGGCTCAGAAGGATCGCGCTCTGGCGTTGGCCGATAATAGTCCGCTGCATACCAGTCGGCGGTCCACTCCCAGACGCTCCCGGCCATATCGAGCACTCCGTAAGGGCTCTTGCCCTCTTTGTATCGACCCACAGGTCCAGGCCCTCTGTGCCCACAGCCGCCGCTGCCATTTTCTCCGCGCATGGACGCGAGCCCACAAGATGGGGGCTCATCGCCCCACGGGTAGAGGCGCTGATCATCGCCACGAGCGGCCTTCTCCCACTCGGCCTCGGTCGGCAGGCGGCCACCAGCCCAGGAGCAGTAAGCGCGGGCTTGCTCCCAGGTCACGCACACGACCGGGCCTGAAGCCAGGGTGAAGCTCGGCGGAAGATCACCCACCAGGATCTCTTGGGGTTGATCCTTGATCAAAGGAACGACCGCGCAAGGGTCTGATCCAGAGCGCTGGCAAACCCCATCCGCCACGCAGCGCGAAAAGGCGCCGTTGGTCACCTCGGTCCTATCTACCCTGAAGGCGCTGACGTAGACGCGATGGCCAGGGTTAGTGTTGGGTTTGCAACCCTCAACAACATTCGGGCTGCATCCCATCCAGAACGATCCACCGGGGATCTCGACGCGGTCTTGAGGAGAGGTTGACGCGCTGGAGCGGTCGGCCTGAGCGCTCGCTGGTTCTGATGGGTCGTCTGTGGAGTTCGTCTGATTCAAGACGAGCGCCACCACCAGCAGGCCAGACAAGAGCAAGCCGCCAACCGCAAGCATGCCCCAGCCGACCCCTCCAAGCTTGCCCCAGAGCGCACCTCGATCCTTGTGGGTCGTCGCGCGCTTCGGCGGTCGCTCGTCCCCAAAGGTTGTCGGACCGCTGTCGCCAACAAAGGCTGGCGTCGAGGTTGACTCCACCACCGTCGGGACACGCGGAGTCGAGCGAGGCTTCTCCAGGAGCACCGCCGCTTGAGGCTGAGCAACCATGGATTCCTGTTCTGGAGTCTGAGCCTCCTTCGTCTTCGTGAGCGCCTCTCGAAACCCCTCGGCGCTCTGAAAGCGATCGGCGGGATGCTTGGCCAGCGCCTTGAGGATGACAGCTTCGAGCCCAAGGGAGACCTCTCCGTTGAACTGGCGTGGCGGCGGCGGCGGCAACTCCATGTGCCCCTTCATGATCTTGAAATCTGAATCCTCGTCAAAGGGCACTCGACCGGTGACGATCTCGTACAGGACGATCCCAACGGCGTAGATGTCGGCCCGATGATCCACGTTTGGGCGGCCCTCGATCTGCTCGGGCGCCATGTACTGCAAGGTTCCGATGACGGTCCCGGTGCGCGTCATCTTCTGGCCCTGGCCCAGGATGCGCGCCACGCCAAAGTCCATCACCCGCACCTCCGGGCCACGCCCCGTGGACTTGATGAAGATGTTCGACGGCTTCAAGTCGCGGTGCACGACTGGCTCAGGGCGCGCATGAGCGTACTGAACCGTCTCCAGTACGTCGATGATCACCTTCAACCCCACCTCGGCGCTCCACCAGTCCGGTGTTCGCAGCAAGACATCGTCGAGGGCTTGACCCTCAAGGTACTCCAGGACAAACGCGCAGATGCCCTCCTCCTCGATGAAGTCGATGGCCCGCACGATCCCGGAGTGATCCATGTTTGCCAGGAGCATCGCCTCCCGCCGAAACCGCTCACGGATAGCCGGGTTCACCCCGAGCTCATCGTGCAGAACCTTGATCGCGACCTTGTGGCCGAGCGTCTTGTGGATCCCCTCGTACACCACCGCGAAGCCGCCCTCTCCGAGAATCCCGGTGATCTCGTAGCTGCCCAGAGTTTGTGCCACCGCGAGCATCACGACCTCCACATCACTCCTTCCGCCACTGTTCTCAGACTTTATAGCGATCTTGAAAGGCGCTGGCGACCTCTAAACGCCTCGCGGTGATCCACCTCCAGGCCCTTCCCCCCGGAACGTCGATCCATTAAAAGAGCGCCCGACCCCAAAGCGGGGCGAGCCTCCTGAGCTGAAACCCACACCGAGGCCCCATGGACACAACGCGCGAGACGCTGACCACGCACCAGAAGGCCCTGCACGTCAACCTCGACCCCCTCAGGTACGGCACCTTCGCGGAGATCGGCGCCGGGCAGGAGGTCGTCCGCTGGTTCTTCCAGGCCGGCGGCGCCTCAGGCACCATCGCCAAGAGCATGTCGGCCTACGACATGACCGTCAGCGACGCCATCTACGGACCGGCCGAGCGCTACGTCTGCCGCAGCCGACTCCAAGCCATGCTCGACTACGAGCACAACCTCAACCTCAGCCGCCTGCGCGAGAGCCGCGGCGACAGCACCGCCTTCTTCACCTTCGCAGACACCGTCTCGGCCCGCAGCTTCCGCTCCACCCGCGAGTGCCACGGCTGGATGGGCGTCAAGTTCCAGTCCCACCCCAGGGACCAGGACAGCCAGATCATCATCCACGTCCGCATGCTCGACAACGAGAACGCCCGACAGCAGGAGGCCCTCGGCGTCGTCGGCGTCAACCTCCTCTACGGCGCCTTCAACCTCTTCCACCAGCCCGAGCGCCTGCTCAGCTCCCTCCTCGACGGCCTGAGCCCGGACCGCATCGAGATCGACATGATCGAGTTCTCCGGCATCGAGTTCCGGCACGTCGACAACCGCGTCATGGCCCTGCGCCTCGTCGAGCACGGCATGAGCCGCGCCGCCATGTTCTCGGCCACCGGGCAGATCCTCCAGCCCTCCGAGGTCCTCCACAAGCGCCCCGCCCTCATCGAGCGCGGCAGCTTCCGACCCGTCACCCTCGTCAACCTCGACATGCTCCGCTGCGCCACGCGCCAGTTCGCCGACGAGGCCGACGTCGACCCCGAACGCATCGTCTCCCTGATGGAGATCACCATGAGCAACCTCATGGATCGCGGCGAGATCGACCTCAACGACTTCCTCGCCCGCGCCGACGCCCTGGCCGCCGCCGGCATGACCGTCCTGATCTCCGACTTCCAGGAGTACTACCGGCTGGCCGACTACATCTACCACTACAACGAAGCCCCCATCGGCATCACCATGAGCGCCCAGACCCTCGGGCAGCTCTTCGACGAGGCCTTCTACGACCACCTCCCCGGCGGCATCCTCGAAGCCTTCGGCCACCTCTTCAAGAAACACCTGCGCCTCTACGTCCACCCCTTCCAGTCCGACCTCCACGACCCCATGCTCACCGCCGACAACGTCGAGGTCGCCAACCACCTCCAGCAGCTCTACCGCCACCTGATCGACACCGGCCGCATCAAGCCCCTGAACGACTTCAACCGCGACTTCCTGCACATCTTCGCCAGCGACATCCTGCGCAAGATCAAGGAGCGCGATCCCTCCTGGGAGGACATGGTCCCCGCCGAGGTCGCCGCCGTCATCAAGGCCCGCAGCTTCTTCGGCCACCGGCCCACGCTCTGACCCCGCCCAAGTAAAAAACAAAGCAACATCCAACAGATACGCGAACGCTCAAGCCGCCGACCAACGCTCAAGCCGCCGACCAGCGCTCCCCCGGCCTGAGCGCCAGCTCGTGCCAGGGCACATAGATGTACTCCCCCGACGCCGACCAGCGAAAAGCGACGCTCCCCGCAGCGGCGCCCTCGCCCGCCTCCTCCGGCGGCGGCAGCGGCACCGAGGGATCGCCCCGGACGACCTCGACCGACGAGGCCAGCGCCACGAAGCGATCCAGGTCGATCGCCTCCGTCACCCACCGCCGCAGCAGATCGGGCGGCACGCACTCCACCATCGGCCCAGGCTCCAGGAGCCGCGCGAAGGCGACCAGATCCGAGGCGATCGCCACCTCCGCCCAGCCCCGCACCTTGTCGGCGGGGCCGATCCCCACCCCCTCGGCGGGCAGGAGCCCCGGCAGGAGCGCGCTGATGAAGGGCTCGCTGCTGGCCGATATCTGACGGCCGCGCGCCACCCGCAGGACCGCCTCCAGCAACCTCCCCCAGACCGTCCCCCAGAAGTGCACCAGCCGCCAGTCCCCCTCCGCAGGCTGCTCGATGACCAGCGTGTCGACCGGCATCTCCAGCCACCTCGCGAGGCTCTGAGCCAGCCCGAAGGAGTAGCGCGGGGACTCTCGCCCGATGAAGCGCCCGACCCCATCCCCGCCCACGTCGCCGCGCACCACCACGCGGTCGCCGCTGACGCGCGCGACCCGCCGCCCACGCCCGCCCAGCGCCAGCGCGAAGCCCTCGGCGCCGATCCGCGCCCGGTCGCCGGCCCGCAGCCTCACACGCCCCAGCGCACGGCCCGTCAGCTCGTCGACCACCTCCACGTCAGGGACGTCCTGGATGTTGGCGTGCATCCGGCCCACCTCGAAAGCCCGCGCCGCCTTCTCGTCCGGCAGCCAGCGCTTGTGGGCGCCCTCGCGCAGGTATTCGAGCCGCTGCATCTTCTCCAGGATCTTGCCGCAGTCCGCCTGCGACCACCGCGCCGCCGCGTCCGGAGGCAGGCGCGGGTGCAAGGCCTCGGCGCTCACCCAGCGCGCCGGGTTCTGGAAGAGCAGCGAGAGCGCCTGCTGCGCCAGCACCGAGGGCCGGAAGGGGATCGGGTCCTCGAAGAGCTCGCCCCGCGCCGCGCAGTCGAGCAGGTGCTCGAAGCGCGACCGCTCGAAGTCGCCGTTGTACAAGCACAAAACGCGCGTGATCGCCTCCCGCCGGTTGCTGCGCCCGACCCGCTGGAGCAGCGAGGAGACACCCGGCGGCGGCGACAGCAGCACCACCCTGTCCACACCCCCGATGTCCACGCCGATCTCCAGCGTCAGCGTCGCCACGCAGATCGCCGTCGGCGCGTCTTGAAAGGATCGCTCGACCCGCAGCCGCTCTCCCCGGGCGAGGCTGCCGTGGTGGGCAAAGACCCGGCCCCGGAGCTGATCCCGCTGGCCCAGCGCCGCCGTCAGCCCCTCGACCTGCGCGCGCGTGTTGGCAAAGACGATGATCTTGCGCCTCGGCGCCTCGACGAAGAGCGCCACGATGGCCTCGACGGCCTCGTCCAGATCCACCGCCTCGACCAGCTCCGCCTCGACATCCCGCTGCCCCGACACGCCCTCCGACGCCCTGATCACCCGCGCCCCATCGCCCAGATAGCGCCGCGCCAGCGCCTCGGCCTCCGGCACCGTCGCCGAGGCCGCGCAGATCTGCAGCCCCTCGGGCGACACCTTCGACAGCCTCGACAGCAGGCACCTGAGCTGATCGCCCCTCGGGCTGTACCCCAGCAGGTGCAGCTCGTCGATCATCACCGCACGCACCTGACGCAGCGCCCCAGGCCGCCGACACAGCATCGAGTCGAGCGACTCGGGCGTCGTCACCAGCAGCTCCGGCGGCTCCTCGTCGTTGAAGCCCGCCGAGTCCCCCGTCTTGACGTCGATCTTGAGCCCGCAGGCCGCCACCGGCATCTCCAGCCGCCGCCGAAGGTCGTTCGACAGCGCCCGCGTCGGGCTGATCAACAACACCGACAGCCGACCCCGGCCCTCCTCGAAGATACGGTCGAGCAGCGGCGCCACCACCGCCTCCGTCTTGCCCGAGGCCGTCGGCGCCACCACCATCACCGACGCCCCGCCGACGATCGGCAGCACCGCCTGCGCCTGGATCGCGGTCAGCCGCCCGAAGCGCCCGAAGAAGGCGTGCCAGGTGTGCCGCAGCGCCTCGCGCACCGCCGCCTCGACAGGCTCGCTCCCCTCAACGCCTCCCACCGCCGACCTCCCACATCCCCCAACCCCCGCACGCCCCACACCCACCCGCCACCGGACAACCGCCACCGGCCAACCGCCCGCGGCAACCCTCGATAATTCGTAACAACCCGTAACAACTACAAAAAACCAGAAACCATGCAGCCCTCGCGCCCCGCCAGACCTCAAAAAGCCAGCGACGCCTGAAGATCCCGCACCACCCGCACCACCTCGCCCGGGTGGGTGCGCGCCACGTCCAGGAACTCGACGATGAACTTGACCGCCTGACGCGGGTTGCCCACGTAGCCCACCCCGATCAGCCCCGCGATCACCCGCGCCAACGCCAGCGCTATCCCCGGCGGCGCCTCCCAACCCGGGTGCGCTCGCCCGTAGACCTCGCAGACCTGGGCCGCCAGCGCCTCGTAATGCGCCCGACCCAGCGGCGCCAGCTCCCGCACGCACCTCGAGGGCACCGCCGCCGACAGCGCGCTCATCCCCTCGCCGTGAGGCGTCATCGCCAGCACCGTATAGAGCCCCGCCGCCGCGTCGAAGCCCGCCGGCAGCGACCGCAGCACCCCATACCCCCCCAGATCCAGCTCCTCGGCGTCGAAAGGCAGCACGTCGCCCTCGGCCCCCACCGACGCCAGCGTCAGCGCCTTGAACTGCCGCTGCGCGTGCGCCTTGTTCTCCCCCGACAAGAGCGCATAGAACTCCGCCTCATCCAGCAGCACCACCAGCCCACCAAAGCCCACCGACCTCGCCAGCGCCGCGATCCCGCTGATCAGGTAGGCGTAGATCCGCGCCCAGGGGCGGTAGTCCATCAGGCTGTAGATCCGACCCTGGCGCCCAACGCCGCGCGCCAGCTCCGCGTCGATGCTCTGGTTCGAAATCGTCGGGTGACCCTCGATCCACCCCATCAAGAGCTCCCTGGACTCCCGCAGCGCCAAGGGCGACAGCGCCCCACCGACCTTCGGGTCCATCAGCCGGCCCATGATCCGCAGCGCGGGCGTCAAGTAGAGGTGCGCCTGCGGCGCCTCCCCCTCATCATCACCCACCGACGACGCGCCGCGCCTCCCCGCCCCGAAGCGCGCCAGCGCCGACGGGCTCGACGCCCCCATCTCCAGCAAGCGCGACAGACCCACGCCCTCCTCAAAGGGCCGATCCGGATACCGCAGCGATCGCGCCAGCGCCCTGTAGACCCTGCGCGGGTGGCTCGGCGCCGTCTCCCTGGCGTCCAGCACCGCCCGCGCGACCAGAAAGCCGCGGCTCAAGGCGCGCCGCTGGATCAACTCCAGCATGTGCGTCTTTCCCGTGCCGTAATCCCCAAGCAGCGCCCTGACCGCGCCTCCCCGCGCCGCGACCTCGTCCAGGTCGCGCTCCACCAGCGCCACCTCCTCGGCCCGCCCGACCGTGTAGACCGACAGATCGGCCGCAGGCACGACCCCCAGGCGGATCGCCTCCAGGATCTGCGCCGCGAACTCCCGCGCCCCCAACCCGGGCGGCGGCGACGCCCCCTCCTCCCACCTCCCCACGCCCATGATCAAAAGTCCGCGAAGTCGTCGGGGGCCGGCGCCCCGGCCAGCGCGTCGTAGCCGCTGAGCACGAGGGCCACGGCCTGGCCGGGCTCCAGCGCCCGCTCGCCGTCCGCGAGCTGCTGAAAGAGGAAGTCCACCCACGACTTGGCGAACAACCGCCGGTGGTTGACCTCGAAGTACGCGTCCACGCAGGCCTTGGCCAGCGCCGCGGCGTTGTGGCTCTGGATCGCCCGATCCAGCCTGCACCCCCGCGCCAGCTCGAACAGGCCGATCAGCCGCTCGCCGAGCTGCGCCAGCAAGACCTCCGGCGCCAGATCCAGCTTCTCCAGGTCGATCAACACCGACTGCGGGCTGCGCACGCTCAAGGGCACCGGGCTCTTGAGCCGCTGGTAGAGCGCCGGGTAGTCCGGCACCACATTGCGCATGAACTCCGGCGGCACCGCGTACATGAAGAGCGTGTTGGGCAGCTGATGACGGCCGCAAAGGTCGATGACCTGCCGCAGGTTGTCCCCGATGACCTGGCTGCGCCTCGCGCTGACCGAGAGCGTCCGGTCCACCTCGTCAAAAAGCAGCGCCGTCCCGCCAAGCCCCATCGCCACGAGCATCTGCGTCAGGCAGCGCAACATCGTAAAGCCGTTGCTGCGCTCCATCGCCTCGTACACCCCCGCCTCGCGCACCTCCGACATCGGCACCGACTCGCCCAGCAGCCACGCCTCCAGCCGCGACCCCGTCCGCCAGTCCCCCTCCAGGTGCGCCCGCGCAAAGCCCACCACCGCCTGACGGAAGGACTGGCTCTCGCACGCGGCCCGACCCACCGACTCCTGCAGCCAGCCCTCCACCGCCATCTTCGCCGCCGCCTCCGCGTCCCGATGGCCCGACACCTCCACGCGCGCCTCCTCCAGCCGCGCACCCACGAGCTCCCGCAGCAACATCGGCAGCCCCGTCACCATCGAAAAGGGCCGCGCCGGCTTCTGCCCGATCCGCCGCGACACCGCCCGGTAGACCTTCAGGCTGTCGTCGTAGGGGCACTCCGTCGGCGACAGCTCCACCACCGCCGTCGCAAAGCCGTGATCCCACGCAAGCTCCCGCACACAATACAGAAAGTGCGTCTTACCGCCCCCGAAGTAGCCCTGCACCAGCTTGAAGGAAGACCCGAAGCGCAGCAGGCTCCCGAAGTACTCCTGCTCCAGCACCCTCAAATAGCTCTCATTGCCGACGTTGATCAGCCGCACGCCGTGCTCAGGCGGCTGCCCGCTCTCGCCGAGCCGCTGCAGCACGTGCTGCGCCACCATCGGCGACAAACCCCCCGGCGCCGCGCCCGCTCCACCGACGATCCCCCCCTCAACCTCGCTCATCTCGCCTCCATCCTGATCGTCAGGTAGTACTGCCCCTCGGTCGGCGAGGTCGGCACGAAGAGCACATCCCGCTTGTTGCGCGTGCTCCCCCCCGTCGCCGCCCCCAGATCGATCCGCACGCCGTCGCGCTCCAACATCCCCTCTCGCCTCAAGCGCTGCAGCTGATACGACAACAGGTGCCGCGGGAACACCCGGATCCGCTCCACCCCTCGCCAGGACGCCAGCGCCTCGCGCAACACCGACAGCGGCATCAGCAAGTCCACCAGCTCCACCCGCTCGCCCTCCGCCAGGCCCTGGAGCGTCAAGACCAGCCGGTACGCCCGCCTCAAGAGATCAAAAAACTGCTCCGAGGGCAGCGCCTCGTCGCGGATCGCGTCGATCGCCCGCTGCCGCGCCTCGACGATCGCCTCGGCCTCGCAGGGCACCTCCGCGACCACCCGCCGCGCGTAGCTCAACCGCGCCTTGCCCGCCTCGAAGTCCAGCTCCACCTCCAGCGGCGCCAGCAACACCGTCGGCGGCGCGTCCCCCAGCCGCACCAGCTCCACGCCCGCCTCCGAGGACAGCTGCCGCAGCGATCCCATCAGCGCCGCCCTCACCGCCCGCCGCTGACCCTCCAGGTGCGCCTCAACCGCCACCGCCAGCCCGTCGCGCGCCTCCCCCAGCTCGCCCTCAAGCGCCGCCCCCCTGAGCCTCTCGACGTGCCCCAGCGCCGCCCGCTCCCCCGCCGCACCCGCCTCCAGCGCCACCGCCAGCCCGTCGAGCGCCTTGCGCGTCACCTTGAGCGCCCGCTGCTGGCCCTCCACCCGCGCCGACAGCGCCTTGATCATCGCCTCCACCGACACCTCCGTCGGCCTCTCCGCTGGCTTCCGAGCCATCCCGCGCCCTCCTGAACCCACCTCGCGACGACCTCGCCGCGGCCTCATATTCATACGTTCAGTGGACGCGAATTGCAAGCCTCCCCGACCGACCGCCCCACGCCCCACGCTCACCCCACGCTCACCAACCACCCAACGCTCGACGAGCACCCCACGCTCGACGATCGCCCCACGCTCGACGATCGCCCCACGCTCCTCGCACCGCCCCCGTTGGGGACGGGCTCGTCGGGTGGGGCTAGAATCTCGGGGTGGGCTGCGCCCTGTCGGTCGCAGGCCCGCGGGCGGACGGGAACGGATCGCAGGGGAGGATCGGCGCGTCGAAGTGGGCCTGTGGATTGGGATT
>SYOX01000303.1 GCA_005804885.1 Pseudomonadota bacterium | reverse complement strand
GTTCATCGCGAACTTCATGTTGCCCGTCCCCGAGGCCTCCTTGCCCGCCATCGAGATCTGCTCCGAGACGTCGGTGCCGGGGATGATCACCTCGGCCATCGAGACGCCGTAATTGGCCATGAAGAAGAGCTTGAGGCGGCCCCGCATGGCCGGGTCGTTGTTGACGATCGCGGCGATGTCGTTGATGAGCTTGATCTGCAGCTTGGCCATCGCGTAGCCCGGCGCCGCCTTGCCCCCGATGACGAAGACCCGCGGGGTCACCGCCGCGTTGGGGTTGCCCTTGATCTCCAGGTAGAGCGAGACGACGTGCAGGGCGTTGAGCAGCTGGCGCTTGTACTGGTGGATGCGCTTGACCTGCACGTCGAAGATCGCCTCCAGGTTGACGTCCTGGCCGTGCTGGGCCTTGATCAGCGCCGCCAGCCGGGCCTTGTTGGCCCGCTTGATGCCCTGCAGCTCGACCAGGAACTCCTCGTCCTCGACCAGCGGCGCCAGCCCCTCGAGCTGGTCGAGATCCTTGACCCAGCCGGCGCCGATCCGCGCCGTGATCGCGGCGGCCAGCGCCGGGTTGGCCTGCAGGATCCACCGCCTGGGCGTCACCCCGTTGGTCTTGTTGTTGAAGCGCTCCGGCCACAGATCCACGAAGTCCGGCAGGAGCTGCTCCCTGACCAGCTCGGTGTGCAGCGCCGCGACCCCGTTGACGCTGTGCGAGCCCACCACCGCCAGGTGCGCCATCCGGACCTGGCGCTCCTCGCCTTCCTCGATGATCGACATCCGACGCTGCCGCGCGTGGTCGTTGGGCGCGTGGATGTGCACCTGACGCAGGAAGCGGTGGTTGATCTCGAAGATGATCTGCAGGTGCCTGGGCAGGAGCCGCTCGAAGACCTCCACGGGCCAGCGCTCGAGCGCCTCGGAGAGCAGCGTGTGGTTGGTGAAGGCCACCGACCGGTTCGTGATTGACCACGCCTGCTCCCAGCCCAGCCCCTCCTCGTCGACCAGCTTGCGCATCAGCTCCGCCACCGCGATCGACGGGTGCGTGTCGTTGAGCTGGATGGCGACCTTGTCGCTGAAGGCATCGAAGGTGTCGTGGGTCTTCTTGTAGCGCCGGATGATGTCGTGGATCGAGCAGCAGGTGAAGAAGTACTGCTGCTTGAGCCGCAGCTCCCGGCCCTCGACCGACTTGTCGTTGGGATAGAGGATCTTGGAGATGCTCTCGCCGAGGGCCTTCTCCTCGACCGCCCTTCGAAAGTCACCGTCGTTGAAGACCTGCAGGTTGAAGTCCCGCGAGGCCCTGGCCGACCACAGGCGCAGCGTGTTGACCGTGTTGTTGTCGTAGCCCGCGATCGGCGTGTCGTAGGGCACCCCCATGATCTTCTGCGTGTCGATCCAGCTGACCCGCAGCACGCCCCGATCGTCCATGACCTGCTCGACGTGGCCGTAGAAGTTCACCGGCACGGTGAACTCGTGCCGGGCGATCTCCCAGGGGTTGCCGTGCCGCAGCCACGCGTCGGCCTGCTCGATCTGCCAGCCATCGCGGATCAACTGGCGGAAGATCCCGAACTCATAGCGGATTCCGTAGCCGTAGCCGGGCAGCTCCAGCGTCGCCATCGAGTCCAGGACGCAGGCCGCCAGCCGCCCGAGCCCCCCATTGCCCAGCCCCGGGTCCTCCTCCTCCTCAAGCACGTCGGCCAGATCGATGCCGTACTGCGCCAGCAGCGAACGGCACATCTCCCACTGCCCCAGGTTGATCAGGTTGCTCGACAGCAGCCGCCCCAGCAGGAACTCCGCCGACAGGTAGTAGACCCGCTTGACGTCCTGGCTCCGGTAGGTCTGCTGGGTCTTGAGCCAGCGCTGCACCAGGCGGTCGCGCACCGTCCACGAGAGCGCCTGGAAGAGGTGCAGCCCCGTGGCCGACGCCTCGTCCTTGATGCACGAATAATAGAGGTGGTCGAGCATCGCCCGCTCCAAGGTCGCCGGATCCATCCCCGTCCGATCGTCCTCGACCCGGATCTCCACCCGCGTGTTGCCGCTCCCCTTGGCCAGCGTCTTCTTGCCCGTCTCCGTCATCGCCCCACCTCCTCCTTCGATCTGTCGCCTGGACTGGCGGCACCATAGCACGCCCCCTCCCACCCCCGAAAGCGCCGACGGCCCGACGAGCGCCCCGCGCTCCTGGCACCGCCTCAGGCCTGGGGGCTTGCGCGGCCCTGATGCAGTGCGCAACTTCGCGCCCCTTTGCCTCAACTCCAGCCAGGAGGAGCCCATGAGCAGGATCGCAGGACTGGACTTCGGGACGACGAACAGCGCGCTGGCCCTCATCGACGGCGACGCGCGCAGGCCTCGCCTGGCGAGCTTCCGAGGCGCCACGGGGGAGAGCCCGACCTTCCGCTCGGTGCTCTACTTCTCCCCCGAGCAGATCGAGAGCCACCACCGCCCCCACCCGATCTGCGGCCCTCGGGCCATCGATCGCTACTTGACCGAGGACGACGGCACCGGGCGCCTGATCCAGTCGATGAAGACCTGGCTGGGCAGCCGCCTCTTCACGCAGACCCTCATCGGGCGGCGAGAGACCTTCAGCATCGAGGCGCTCATCGGCCACCTGCTGACGGACCTGCGGGCCGAGGCCGAGGCCCAGCTCGGCCCGCTGGGCCGCCGGATCGTCGTCGGCCGCCCCGTCCACCTCTCCCAGCCCGCCGATCCCGAGCGCGACGAGGTCGGCATGGACAGGCTGCGCACGGCGCTGGCGGCGGCGGGCTTTGACGAGATCACCTTCGTCTTCGAACCCGTCGCGGCGGCCTACCACTACGAGCAGCGCCTTGATAGGGACGAGGTGGTCCTGATCGCGGACTTCGGCGGCGGCACCAGCGACTTCTCCCTGATCCGGGTCGGCCCGGAGGCCGCCCGGCGCCGCAGAGCCGAGGGCGAACCGGAGATCCTCGGCGCCGCGGGCGTGCCGCTGGCCGGCAATGCCTTCGACAGCCGGATCGTCCAGCACCTCGTCGCGCCCCACCTGGGCCTCGGCTCGCACTACCGGACCCCCTTCGGCCGCCAGATGGAGATCCCGCCCTCGATCTTCAAGCTGCGCTGGCACGAGCTGTCGATGCTGCGCACCCGCGACACCCTCGAAGGCATCCGCCAGTACCGGGCCTCGGCCCTGGAGCCGCAGAAGCTGGCCGCCTTCGAGGCGCTGGTGGAGTTCGACCTCGGCTACCAGCTCTACCGCGCCGTCGAGCAGGCCAAGGTCGCGCTGTCCGAGCGCACCTCGGCGACCTTCTGCTTTCAAGAGGTGGACATCGACATCAAGGCCCAGGTCGACAGAGCCGACTTCGAGGCCTGGATCGAGCCTGAGCTGGCTTCCCTGGAGCGGTGCGTCGATGACCTCTTCGAGCGCGCCGGCCTGCCCTTCTCCCTCGTCGATCGGGTCTTCTTGACCGGCGGATCGTCCTTCATCCCGGCCGTCCGGCAGATCTTCGCCCGGCGCTTCGGCGCCGACCGCCTCAGGACGGGCGAGGAGCTCACGAGCGTGGCCAGCGGCCTGGCGCTGGTGGCCGCAGACAGGGCTCGGGCTTGAAAAAACATCGGCACCTGATTATACTGAACGAATGAATCAAAGGCGCTCCATGAGGGGGCGCCTTGCGCCACCGGACAGCTTGTCCATCCAGGAAGGTGCCATGACCGCGATCAACGATCGGCTCAAGAGAGGTCTTCAGGCCGCCCGACAGGGCAACATCGACACCGCCCGGACCATCCTCGGGGAGGTGACCAGCGCCGACAAGGGCTGGGAGCCCATCGGCGGCCTGTCGCCCGAGACGGAGTCGAAGTATTACCGCCTGCTCGGCGACCTGCTTGAACAGGATGACGACGAGGAGCTGGCCCAGGACGCCTGGGCGCGCGCGCAGGAGCTTGAGGAGGAGGCCATCGCCACCGGCGGCTGCGTCGACGCCGCCGCCGACCTCTTCGACGACGAGGAGCTGCCGCCCGGCGGCGACGGCGCGGGCGCCTTCGCCTTCAAGGAGGGCTTCTCCTTCGAAGACGACGACGACCTCGACCTCGTCGCCGGCGAGCACGCGCTCGTGCCCTGCGGCTGCGGCGACCTCCAGGGCGTCGATCACGACGACCACCGGTGGGACGAGCGCGCCCTGCACTACGACGACGGCCTGGTCCGCTTCGAATCCGAGCGCCTGCGCGACGCCCAGCGCCACGTCCTGCTCGACGGGGACACCCGCGTCGAGGTCATCGAGGCCGTCGAGACCTTCAAGTCCACCTTCGAAGTCCCCGAAGGCGCCGAGATCCCCGACGCGCTGCGCGCGATCGTCGACGAGGACGCCTCGACCGGCTGGGTCGAAAAACGCGTCGAGGCCTACACCGTCACGCGCACCACCTACCGCTACGACGACGCCGATCTCCCCCCCGCCCGCCTTCGGCTCGACGCCCCACACTCCAAATAGATCCCCGACGGGTTTGGCGCCCAGCGCCTCCTGATCTATCCTCCCTGGAACATCGTCGCCGACCACGCCTCAGCCTCGACGCCCCCCATGACCACCCCGCGCCCCACGATCAACGCCTTGAGCGCCCTCGCCGCGCTCCTGACCCTCGCGCTCGCCTGCGCCACGCCGCCCCAGACCGCGGACCCCGACGCCCCGGCCGGGAGCAACCCGGTCCTCGCGGCCGACGACGCCCCGATCGCCCTGGGCGATCCGCCCGACGATCCCGCCGCGACCACCGCCGGCCAGCCCGTCGACGCCCCGCCGCGAGACCCGACGCCGACAGACCCGGCGGCCGATCGCGGCGCGCCCCGGCGCGACCCGCTCGACCCCGACGCGCCGCCCGGTCGCGCGGACACCTCAGGCCCGCCCCCCGCGCTGAACTGGGTCGAGTGGGCCGCCTCGCGCTGCGTCCCCGATCGGGTCGGCAACACGAAGTACGCGCGCGGCTGGCTGGAGTGGGCGCAGGGCGACTTCAGCTTCCTGCCCGAGGGCGCCCCGAGGCCGATCGAAGGCCCAGCCGGCCTGCCCACCCCCGGCAGCGCCCGGGCCCGCGAGCGCGCCGCCGCCCTCGAGCGCGCCTGGCTCGACGACCCCCAGAGCCGCCTGCTCGACTGCTCCTTCGAGGTCCCACGCCGCAGCTGCAAGGGCTGCCGTCAGGCCGCCGGCACCCTCAAGCGCGATCACGAGTACACCGTCCTGCTGCCGCGCGCCCTCTTCGTCGAGCCCGCCCGCGTGCGCTCGATCCTGCTCCTGATCCCAGGCGGCAACGGCGGCCGCGTGCGCTGGTTCCTGACCCCCATCCCCGGCAAGGGCAACAACGACCCGATGTCCGGCGGCCTTGAGACTCGCCGCCGCGTCGACAGCTGGCTCGACGCCCACCCCGAGGCCTCCCAACCCATCGTCGTGGCCCTGGAGCACAACGGCTGGGGCACGGCCAACGGCCCGACCGAGTTCCTGACCCACGACGTCCCGACACACATCGCCTCGACCTACCTGAACCTCCCCCTGGATCAGGTCGCCGTCGGCGCCGAGGGGATCAGCTCGGGCGCCATGGAGATCTGGCGCTCGCTCTACAGCCGCCCCGGCGCCTTCAACACCGCCGGCATCATGTGCATGTACTGCGCCGACGACGGCAAGGGCATCCGCCCCTGGGGCCCCGCCGTCCTGGCCTCCCCCGACATCCAGGCCTGGCTGGCCAATCTGAAGAAGCTCCGCGACGCAGACCTCCTCCACGTCCGCTTCAGCGTCGGCAACGCCGACAAGGGCTGGGAGTGCAACAAGGGCCTCTACGACGCCTTCGCCTCCGCCGGCATCTTCGATCCCCGCCCCCCCGACGCCCAGAACTGCCGCACCCCCGAGGCCCGCTCCACCGCCGACTGCGACCTCCACTGGGACGGCTTCCACCTCTACCGCGACGTCGGCCACACCTACGCGCTGCTGCCGCCGGCCTGGGAGCCCCAGCTCCACTGGCACCTCGAGCGCCTCTCCAGAGCCGCCGCCGCCCTCCAGCGCTGACCTCAAGCCACGCCGATCACCCGCACATAGCCAACCTGCTCTCCGGTGTCGTCAAAGATATAGGCCGGGACGCGATCCAGCCGGACCTCGCCCAACAACACTGCTGCCGTCACCTCGATCTCGTCGTAAGGCCTCCGGTGGCGCCTCCAGCGCTCATAGAGCTCAAAAACCCGCGCCTCGCCGCCGCACAAGCCAGGCTCGCACAGCTCCACCGCGTAGAGGACGACGCCGCCGGAGCGCGCCACCCGGACCAGCGCCTCGCAGGCCCCCTCGACGTCCTCGACGTACTCCACGCACCCCAGCGCGATCACCGCGTCGAAGGCCCCATCCTCAAAGGGCAGGCCCTGACTCAGATCCCATTGAATCACCTCGACATTTCGCGCGCGACGCGCGGCCAGGGCGCACATCCGCGCCGAGGCGTCCAGCGCCGTCACGGTGGCCCCCCGCGAGGCCAGCGCCGCGGCCACCTCCCCGTCGCCGCACCCCACGTCCAGGATCCTCCAGCCCGACAGCGACCCCTTGCCCAGCGCGGCCTCGATGTGAGGCCAGGGATCCCACCCCACCTCGCCTCGAAGCGCCTGATAGTCCCGCGCCAGCACGTCAAAGAGCGCCCCGATCGGCTCGTCGCCCTCCCCCATGGACATCCCCTCCTCAAGCCCACCCGGCGAGGCCGGGCTGAACCCGGCGCCGCCCGACGATTGCTCCGCATGGCGCCTCATGATAAGGATCGGCCATCTCGGCGCATCGCCGCGCCTGCGAATTCACTCCCCCATTGCCCGGAGCGTCCAGCCATGACAAGGACCCTTCTCCTTTCCCTGAGCCTCTTCCTCGCCGCGTGCCTGCTGACAGGCTGCGCCTGCAGCGGGGCAGACTCCTCTTCCTCCGCCCCCAGCTCAAGCGAGGATCGCAGCGCCTCGAACGACGAAGGGGCCGAGAGCGGCGCGGCCGAGGCCCCCGCCAAGGAAGACCCCCCGGCCAAGAGCGAGCCGGTCGAGGGCAGCGCCCTCAACAAGTTCTTCCCCGGCGAGGAGGTCGACGGCTACGAGCGGATCTTCACCAAGGAGAAGGACGGCTTCGCCGAGGCCACGCTCAAGAAGGACGGCGAGGAGGTCGCGACGCTGACGATCTCCGACACGAACAACAACCCGCAGGCGCGCAGCAAGTTCGAAAGCCCCGACGACAAGGTCGACGGCCACCCCGCCGTCCAGTTCGGCAAGAACGGCTCCAGCGTCCTGGTGGCCGATCGCTTCCAGGTCAAGGTCACCTCCAAGACGCTCGACCACGCCGACCGCCTCAAGTGGCTCGGCAAGTTCGACCTCGCCGGCCTCTCAAGCCTGGAGTGAGGCGCGGCTCTCCTTCGCGGGAGATCGTCCCCCGCGGGCGATCTCCCGAGAGGATCGAGCCCTCGGCCTACTGGACGACGATCACCTGGGCGGGCCGGATGATCCGGCCGTCGTCGGCGCTCTTGAAGCCCATCGCCTGGACGAAGGCCACGGTCCCAGAGGCCTTCTCAGGATCAGGGATCATCCCGATGGCCTCGTGGAACCTCGGATCAAAGAGCTCCCCTTCCGCCTTGATCGGCTCAACGCCGTAGCGCGTCAGCACGTCAAGCATCAGCTTGTGGAGGCTCAAGGCGCCCTCGTACCAGGGCCCCGAGCGCTCCGTGGCCTGGGCCAGCCCCCGCTCGGCCCCGTCGACCACCCGCAGCCAGTCCGAGATCATCCGCTCGCGCTGCTGCCTGACCTGGACCTCGACCTCCCTGGCCGAACGCTTGCGGCTGTTGTCGAAGTCCGCAGAAAGCCTCACGAAGCGGTCCTTCCACATCGCCGCCTCGGCCTCCAGAGCCTCGCGCGTCGGCCCCTCCGTCGCGGCGCCGCCCTCTGCTGCCGTCGGTGGGCCGTCCGCCCCCTCGGCCTCGAAGACCTCCGCGTTGAAAGCTTGCGCGTCGAAGACCTCCGGCGCCTCGGCATCCTGCCCCTTCGTGTTCACCATTCAACCCTCCTGTCACACTGAAAGATTCGCGCCATCTGAGTCATGACGCAAAGTTCGGCGCCGTCGACGAAAAGAGATGCGACCCCGCGACGCTGAACGAGGACCCCTCGACGCGCGGCAAGGGCGCAAGGACATCGCGATCCGCGCCGTCGACGCAAACGCAGCAGAACCTCTACACTGCCCCCCCCGCGTCAAGCGCGCCTTGCCACGGCCGGACCTTATCTGCTACTCCCGTCAGAGCCCTTGACCCCTGGAGGCCCTCATGCGCGCAGCGGCCCTGACCCTGACGTTGACCCTGATCGCGACCTCGCTCGGCTGCACCATGGCCCGCGCCGTTCCCGAGGATCACCTCGCCAGCCCCGAGGCCGCCTCCGAAGGCCCCGGCGCGACGACGACCAGGGCGAGCCAGCCCGCCAAGGACGAGCCGGCGACCTCGAAGCCCGACCCGCCCCTGGACACCTCTCAGATGAGCCCGAAGATCAGCCACTCGCTCGGCCAGGACGGCGGCGTGCTGCTGCTGTGGCCCCGGATCATCCCGGCGAGCGACGATCCGGCCATCCGGAGCCTCGCCTCGTCCCTCCAGGGCCGGATGAACGCCATCATCGTCCGCGCCTCGGGGGATCGCCCGCTGGACGTGCGCCCCGAGCCCGAGCGCGTCTGCCCGCAGGCCGGCTGCAAGGCCACCTCCGCCGGCGTCCTGCTCATCCACCACGGCAAGGGCTGCGCCGCCGTCGCCCTGATCGGCGAGCCCGGCCGCTCGCCGATCAAGCTCGTGCCCTGGGGCGGCTTCGTCACCCTCAAGTCCCCCGAGGTCGAGTTCAGAGACTTCCCCGAGAGCCACGTCACCGTCGGCGACTTCGCCCCCTGCGACAAGCTCATCGACGCCCTCTTCGCCAACGAGGCCGCCGTCGAGCAGGCCCTTCGCGACGCGCTCAAGTAGCCACCCGGCGGCCGCCGTCCGACAAGCTCATCGACCGGCCTCTTCGCCAGCGAGGCCGCCGTCGAGCGATCCCCTGGCGACGCTCAAGCCGCGCTCATTCAGAAGCGGTTGAGCACTGAAGGCCGTCGTTGTGGGGATCCAAGGTTTCTCAACCGCTTCTCACAGCACCTCGGCCAGCGCGAGGATCTCGGCGCGGATCTGGCGGCGCTCGTCGTGGAGGCGCTCAAAGAGACTGCGCCGCGTCAGGAAGAGGATCAGGCCGCGGGCCGCGCCCCAGGTTCGATCGAAGCGCTCGTGAAAGCGCAGCGCCACCCATGCGGAGGCCGGCCCGGCCAGCGCCGCCGCCCCGAAGGCGACGGGGCCACCGAAGAACGCCGCTGCCGACGCCGCCGCCACCCAGGTCACCAGATACCAGAGCATCGCGGCGAGGATCTTGATCGTCCCCACCATGTCGTCCTCGCCGCGCGCCAGGCGCACCGACAGGTGTCGCGTCAGCAGCCAGGCTGGGGCGTGCAGGGCCGTGCCCAGCATCGCCACGGGCAGCAGGACGCCGAGCGTGAGCAGGCTCTTGAGCGCGTAGCGCAGGCTGTTGCCGACCGTGAACTGCGCCGGGGCCGGGTGCTCGGGGTCAAGGCCGAGGCGCTCCAGGTCGCCCTCGTAGCGCCGGATGCGGCGCTCCAGGGCGTCGAGCAGCGCCGGGTGCGTGCTCTGGAGGCGCTGGTAGCCCTCGATGAAGCGCTGCTTGAGGGCGAAGCGCTCCGAGAGGGCGTCGAGGTCGGGGTCTTCGTCGGCGGCCGAGAAGATGCGCTCGGCGCGCTCGATCAGCGAGAGGGCGGCGCCGTGGTCGGCCTGGAGGGTGAGCTGGTTGAGGGCCTCCTCGATCCGGTCGGTCAGGGCGTTGACGGCGTCGCGGGGGGGCTGTCCGTCGTCGTCCATGGGGACGCGGGCGACCTCGAAGGGCTCGCCGTAGTGGAGCAGCGCGGCGCTGCGGAAGGTGCCCTTGGCGTGGTAGTAGAGGCCGGCGGGGTGGATGAGCAGCCCGTCGAGCTGGGCGCCGAGGGCGATCCGGGCCGCGCCGGTCTTCAAGGGGCGCATCCTGGGGTCGCTGTGGGAGGTGCCCTCGGGGAAGATCGCCAGGGTGCCGCCGCGGGCCAGCAGCGCGCGGGCCTGGGTGAAGGTGTCGAGGTTGTCGCCGCCGCCGTCCTGCCTGCGGTAGAGGGGCAGCGAGTCGAAGCCGCGCACGATGGCGCCGACGACGGGCATGGTGAAGAGGGTCGACTTGGCCAGGAAGGAGACCGGCCTGGGGGTGAGGCAGAGCATGAAGGCCGGGTCGATCAGCGCGTTGGGGTGGTTGAGGACGAAGATCACCGGCCCCGTGGGCGGGACGCGCTCCAGGCCAGACAGCTCGATCCGGCGAAAGAAGATCCGCAGCACCAGCCCGAAGAAGCCTCTGAAGAAGGTCCGGATCATCGCTCTCTGCCTTGGGGCCGCGCGGATCGGCGCGGCGGGTCGCCGCAGGGCCTGATCGGGTTGGGGACGTCGCGCGGCGTCGGGCCTGATCATGCCGTTGAAGGGCGGGGTTGGTCAACCGCGAGGCGCGCGAAGGGCGAGGTGATCGCGGAGCCCGTGGGCGGGGTTGTCGTCGGGCGCCGGTCCTGAGCGCAGGGCGCGGTGGGCGGGTCTGGTGAGGATCGAGCCCTCGCAGGCCGAAGACAGCCAAGCCCAAGCCGTTGATTACATTTAATTTTTCCGATCGATGGGTTCAGGGGTCCAGGGGCCAGCCGGGGCCGGCGACGGAGATGACCCCGCGCGCGCCAGGGGGCGGGGCGGTGGCGCCGGGGCAATCCATGGGGAGTTCTCCGGCGGGGGTGTGGAGGCGGACGTGGTCGCGGGCCCCCTGGAAGCGCCTTGAGATGATCTTGCTTGATCCGTCCGGGTGAGGGTCGAAGCGGAGCTGTTCGGGGCGCAGCAGGACGGCGACGGGGCCGGTGGCGCGTCGGCCGAGGGGGATGGGGCCGAGGGGGGTCTGGGCGTCGTCGCCCTGGGCGTGGCCGTTCAGTATGATGGCGGGGCCGGTGAGGTGGGCGACCTGGGCGTTTGCGGGCTGCTGGTAGACGGTCATGGGGGGTGCGAGCTGCAGGAGTTTGCCGCTGGCGGGCCCGTGTCCACCCAGGACGGCCACGCGATCGGCCATACCGAGGGCCTCGCCGTGATCGTGGGTGACGAGCAGGGCGCTGACGGCCTCGTTGCGGAGGATGTCGAGGATGCCCTCGGCCAGGTCGCGTCGGAGGGCGGCGTCGAGGTTGGCGAAGGGTTCGTCGAGCAGCAGGAGGGATGGGCGAGGGGCGAGCGCACGGGCGAGCGCAACGCGCTGTTGTTGTCCACCGGAGAGGTGGGGGGGGAGGCGGTGTGCGAGGGGGGTGAGGCCGGTGAGGTGGAGGAGGGCGTCGACGCGGTTGGTGGCGTCGTGGCGGGTCCAGGCGTGGAGTCCGAAGGCGATGTTGTCGCGGGTGGTCATGTGGGGGAAGAGGGCGTAATCCTGAAAGACCATGCCGATCTGGCGGTGTTCGGCGGGGATGATTTCGCGGCCTGCGCGGACGACGGCGCGGCCCTGGATGAGGATGTCGCCGAGGGAGGGGGTGACGAAGCCGGCCAGGGCGCGCAGGAGGGTGGTCTTGCCGGAGCCGGAGGCGCCGAGGACGGCGACGAGTTCGCCGGGGGCGACGTCGAGGGAGACGTCGCGCAGGACGGGCGTGTGGCCGTAGTCGTGGGAGAGGGAGAGGACGCTCAGGGGGTCAGACATGGCGCCTCCAGCGCAGCAGCGCGAGCTGCATGAGCAGCGCGAGGACGAGCAGGACGAGGCCGGCGAGGCCGAGATCGGGGAGGAGGCCCTCGCGCTGGGCGTCGAAGACGCGGTAGGCGAGCGTGGTGTGCCCGGAGGGCAGGAGCATCATGGTGATGGGCAGCTCCTTGACGATGGCCAGGAAGATCAGGGCGTAGGCGGCGGCGAAGCCGGGGGCGAGCTGCGGGAGGGCGACGCGGCGCAGGCGGCGCCAGGGAGAGGCGCCGAGGGAGCGGGCGATCTCCTCCTGTCGGGGGTCGAGGCGGAGGATGGCGGGCTTGAGGGCGGCGTAGCCTTCGGCCAGGAAGCGCATGGTGTAGCCGAGGATGACGGCGAGCCCGACGCGCTCGAGGGTGAGCCAGAGGGGCTGGTCGCCGATCTCGAGGGGTGCGTGGCGCTTGAGGACGACGAGCATCTGGATGACGCCGAAGGCGACGAGGACGCCGGGGAGGCTGCTGGTGAGGTAGGCGCCGTTCTCGACGATCCAGCCGCGGCGCGGCAGGAGGCGAGCGGCGGCCCAGGCGGGGGCCAGGGCCAGGAGGGTGGCGACGAGCGCGCCGAAGAGGGCCAGCAGGGCGGTGTCGAGGATGTCCTGGCCGATGGGGGCGAAGGTGACGCCGGGCTGGCGCAGGCCGTTGATGAGCCAGGCGCTCAGGGCGGCGAGCGGGAGGAAGACGCCGAGGCCGACGACGAGGGCCTGGACAAGCCAGGTCAGGGCCGCTGCCCAGTGGGGCAGCGGGCGCCTGGGGGCCTCGCGGTCGGCGCCGCCGCGCTCCGGTCGGGCGGCGCCGTGGAGGAGTCGGATGCCGACGAGCAGGGGGACGACGAGGATCATGAGGCCGAAGCCGAGGCGGGCGGCGTTGGGGATGTCGAAGGTGTTGTAGGACTTGTAGAGCTCCCAGGTCAGGACGCGGCAGTCGAGGACGGCGACGGCGCCGAAGTCGCTGATGGCGTAGAGGGCGACGATGGCCAGGGAGAAGGCCCACGTGGGCCGGAGGCGGGGTGCGACGAGGGCGGTGAAGCGGCGCCAGGGCGAGGCGCCGAGGGAGCGGGCGGCCTCCTCCTGGGCGGCGGGGAGGCGGCGCAGGGCGCTGCCGACGAGGATCTGGACGAAGGGGGCGGTCGAGACGGTCAGGATGAGGGCGGCGGGCCAGAAGCCGGTGAAGCGGCCCTGGGTGCCGAAGATGGCGCCGAGCCAGCCGGCCGGGGCCATGGTCTCGCGCAGGATGGAGGCGCTCAGGTAGCTGGGCACGGCCAGCGGCAGGACGGAGAGGGTGGAGAGGAGGCGGGCGCCGGGCAGGCTGGTGCGCTGCTCGACCCAGGCCAGCCAGGTGCCGAGGGTCAAGGCGGCCACGGAGACGGTCAGGGCCAGCGCGAGCGTGCGGGCGATCAGCGGCAGGAGCTCGGAGAGCGGGCGTGGGGGCGGCGTGGGGAGGCCAGCTGGCGGATCGACGGAGGCCAGGATCATGCCGGCGACCGGGACGAGGACGAGGCCGACGATGACAAAGGCGGCGGCGATCAAGAGGCGTCGGCCCATGCCGGCCCTACTGGATGCCGAGCTTCTGGAGCAGCGAGAGCGTCGGGGCCAGGTCGGTCAGCGCGCGCTGGTCGACCTCGACGAGGCTGAGCGTGGCAATGCCGGGGACGTCGGGGTGGGTCTCGACGCCGTCGGTGGTGGGGTACTCGAAGGTCTCCTGGGTGAAGTAGGTCTGGGCCTCCTTGGAGACGAGGAAGGCGGCGAACTTCTCGGCCGAGGCGGACCTCTTCGTCGAGGCGATGACGCCGACGCCGCTGAGCATCATGAGGTTTCCGGCGTCGCCGGGGGTGCGGAAGCTGTAGTTGGCCGCCCGCAAGGCGGGGTTGGCCCGCCGCAGCTCGTGCATGTAGTAGTGGTTGACCCAGCCGATCTGGATCTCGCCGTTGTCGACGGCGGCGACCTGGGGGGAGTTCTTGGGGTAGACGACCGGCTCGTTGGCCTTCATGCCCGTCAGCCAGGCCTCGGCCTCCTGCTCGCCCCAGAGGGCGCGCAGAGCGCTGACGTGGGCCTGGAAGCTGCCGTTGGTCGGCGCCCAGCCCAGCTTGCCCTTCCACTTCGGGTCGGCCAGCTCCTTGAGGGTCAAGGGCAGCTCCTCGGGCTTGACCTTGTCGGGGTTGTAGACCAGCACCCGGACCCGGCCGCTGGTCACGACCCAGGCGCCGGAGGCCTCCCTGAGGCTCGCCTGGGTCTGGCCGGTGATCGACTCGGGCAGCGGCCGCAGCAGCTTCGCGTCGCGCAACACCCCGAGGTTGCCGAGGTCCTGGGCGAAGAAGACGTCGGCGTCGGTCTGGTCGCCCTCGGTGCGAAGCTTCGTGACCAGGTTGGTCGAGTCGCCGTAGCGCACGTCGACCTTGACGCCGGTGGCGGCCTCGAACTTCTGGATCAGCGGATCGACGAGCTTGGCGCTGCGGGCCGAGTAGACGACGAGCTTGCCGTCGTCCGCGGCCTTGCCCTTGTCCGCGCCCGTGTCAGCCGCCGCGCAGTTGTCGCAGGCCGGCTTCGCGGCCCCGGCGTCCGCGCCGCCCCCAGCGGCCAGCTGGCCGTCGGCGGCCTTGACGTCCCCCGCCGCGCCCTGCTCAGGGGCCTTGTCCGCCGGCTTGTCGCAGCCCGAGACGCAGGCCGCCGCGAGGATGAAAATCGATAGAATACGCGCCCTTGAATGCAACATCGCCTTTCACCAAGACTTGAGAGGTTCCCCTCGCCGGCGCCCCCTGGAGCGGCGAGCGGCCCGGAAGGTAGCCCGACGCCTCCGGCTCGTCAACCACCGCTCTCCCTGGTATCCTTGGGCAAGAAGCGCCCACGGAGAGGCCCATGACCCTGACCCTGACCCGACCCGCGCCGATGGCGCTCCTGCTGGCGCTGCTCGCCCTGCTGAGCGCCTGCGGCGACGATCCGACGCCCGCGCCCGCCGCCGAAGGCCCCACCGACCAGCTCCACGTCGACGCCGCCGCCGCGCCCGAGGGCAACGGCTCGGCCGCGCGCCCCTTCCGCGATCTCGACGAGGCCCTGGCCGTCGAGGGCGCCGCCGCCATCCTGCTCGCCCCCGGCACCTACAAGGCCCCCTCGACCCACACCTTCGGGACACTCCAGATCGTCGGCGTCGACGGCGCCGAGAAGACCTTCCTCATCAACCGCGACGCCCCCGACGGCGTCCAGTGGGCGATCACCGGCGCGCTGTCCATCGAGGGGGTGACCCTCTTCACCGCGCTGTCGCTGACCGGCGGGCGCGCCGATCTCGTCGACGTGGCCGCCTCGGGCCAGGGCGTCGGCCTGAGCGCCGTCGACATGGACGCGATCAGGCTGGAGCGCGTCCGCCTCTCCCAGAGCGCCGGGGTGCGCCTGGAGGACATCGCCAGCGCCACCGTGGTGGGGCTGGAGCTTCAGGAGGCCGAGGCCGGCCTCATCGCCCTGGGCGTCGAGGCGCTGGCCGTCGAGGGCGGGTCGTTCAAGGACGTCCTCGGCCCGGCCGTGGGCCTGACGGACACGGGCGCGACGCTGGAGGACGTGCTCATCGAGGGCGTGCGACAGGTCGGGGAGATCGGCGGCGACGGCGTCAGCGTCGAGGGCGGCGCGCTGACCATGCGGGGCGGCGCGGTGCGCGACGCCGCCGACCGGGGCGTGGCGCTGCGGGGCGACGCCACGGCCAGCCTGGAGGACGTGGCGCTCTCTGGCGGAGGCCGCGCGATGCTCTTCGTCACCGGCGAGGCCGAGGTGAGCGCGGACCGGCTGACGATCTCCGACTCGCGCATCTGCGTCTTCGTCAACGAGCGGGCGCGCCTGAGCCTGCGCGAGAGCCAGGTCGGCCCCTGCCCCGGGAACGGCCTGCTCCTGAGCGACGCGTCCTCGACCGAGGTCCTCGGCGGCGCCGTGACCGGATGCCCCCAGGGCTTGATCGCCTACCTCGGCGAAGGGATCTCGGGCAGGGTGGAGGGCGTGCTGCTCGAAGGGGCCTCGGCGTCAAGCTGCCTGAGCGCGGCGGGGACCTCGGCGCCGATCGTCTTCAAGGACAACACCGTGCGCGACTGCGACGGCTCGGGCATCGCGCTGCTGCAGACCGTCGGCGCGCGGATCGAGGGCAACACGATCAGCGACATCAAGGCCGACGCCGTCTTCCCCGACGTGGCCGAGGGCGTCAACCTCGTCGACAGCGTGGCCGAGGTCGTCGGCAACCGCATCTTCGACGTCGAAAAACGCGGCGTCTCCCTGATCCGCTCCTCTGGCCTCATCGACGGCAACACGATCGGGCCTGTCGGGGACGCGGGCATCAGCCTCGTCGATCCCGGCCCCGAGGCGCGCACGGTCATCACCAGCAACACCATCGAGGAGCCCGTCGGCGTCGGGATCGGGGTCTTCTCGGCCGCAGCCGACATCACGGACAACGTCATCTCGGGCGTGCGCCTCAACGCCGTCGACGCCCTCGGCGACGGGATCCTCTTCGCCGTCGGCGCCGACGCGATCCTGACGGGGAACACCGTCGAGGGCTGCGTCCACAGCGGCGTCATCTTTACGGAGGCCGCCCGAGGTCGCATCGAGGGCAACACCCTGCGCGACAACGGGCTCTTCGGCATCCTGGAGTTCTGCGGCGGCGAGCCCAGCGAGGTCGAGGTCGGCCCCAACGTCTTCGAAGGGAACAACCAGGGAGAGGCCTCCCTGTGCGAGTAGCCCGGCAGGAGCCGAGCCCGCTCCATTCGAAGCGCCAGCGGAGACCTCCCGGCGCGAGCGGCCAGGGATGCCTGACCGGCTTTACGCCCTCGGCGCCCTCATCGTGCGCCAGCGGAGACCTCCCGGCGCGAGCGGCCAGGGAGGCGCCCAGGGGTCCAGGCCGCCCAGATTACGCGCGGGGGCAGCCACCATCGAAACCGCAGCCGCCATCGAAGCCCGCCGGCCGCCCTACTCGCGCGGGGGCAGCCGCCACATCCTGGGGGCGATCTCGGTGATCGCGAGGTAGATGGCCAGGCCGGAGATCGCGATCCAGCACTCGGAGGCGTAGAGCCTGCGGGTGACCATCATCTCGAAGGGGATGTCGGCCGCCTTGCTCATCAGCGGCCCGACCACGCCGGGCGGCGCGACCTTGTAGAAGACCATGTAGCTCGCGTAGCCGATCTGGAAGAGGAAGTTGGCGATGATCCCCCAGTGGATCGCGTAGAGCGCGTATTTCTTCATGAATGCAAGCCCTTGGAGATCAACCGAGGCCGCGGCGCCGGGTCGGCCGGATCGGGAGGAGGAGGCGCGCTCTGGACATCGCCCATGGTGACACGCGAGGCCCCAGGGCGCAAGGCCAGGGGCCGCGAAGGGCGAGCGCGTCGAGGTCGACGCTCCGGCAAGCCGTCAGACACCTCGAAGGGCCAGGGCCTCGACGCCGCGTCAAGGCGACGTCGAGGCCCTGGACCGTCAGGGGGCCATCTCCCAGGCCTCGGCGAGCCGGAAGGTCAGCTCAGGGATCCGCTTGCGATGGATCTGGAAGCCGACCTCCATGCGGAGATCGCCCTTGACCCCCTCGACGAGCGCCATCACGGCGTCGAGGTTCACCTCATCGAGGTGCGCCATGGGACACAGAGTCACCATGAGGCGCCCCGAGTTTGGCGCCGGGTCGACCCGGATCACCATCAGGGACCGGAGCACCTCGTCGTCAAAGCCAGCCAGCGCGTCTTCGATGGCGTGCTGGACCTGCTTGCAGAGCTGCATGCTCTTGCGCTCGTCGCGCGCGAGGTTGTCGCGAAGGGAGGTCGCCGCCCTGGCGTGGGTCGGCGCGGCGCCCAAGGGGGCGTTGGATCGGGCGCGGTGGCCCGTCATGTCGCGGCGTCGTGAGGACATACCCGCTCCTGTTTGCGAGGCCGCAGGCGCGCTGCGGCCTGGTCATGTCACAAGCTTGAGATCAGGAGACGAGCCCGGACAGGTCGACCTGCAGACGAAGGCGAGGTCAGAGGCCAGGGCTCGTGGAGACGTGGGTCAAGGTGAGCATGGGTGGCCTCCTGGTGCAAAAAGGGGGGGGAGAGCGTCCTGAGACGCGGCGGCGGGGGTAATGTGTGCGCTCGTGTCGGCGCCGTCAACCCCTCGGGGTGGGGTGGGGTGCCTCGTCGGGCGCGGAGCGCGGGCGGCCCTTATTGAGATCGAGGTCAACCCAGGGGTTGGCGGCCAGCCATTCGTTGGCGAGCTGGAGGCGCGCCCGGGTCAGCTCGATCAGCGCGGGGCAGGGCTGGTGCTCGGCCCTGGTCGGCAGGACGACCTGAAGGAAGACGAGGCCGCCGTCGGCGATGCGCCGGACCTCCAGCCGGAGGTTGCCGGGATCGCCGTCCTGGTCTTCGATGGCCAGGGCGATCCAGGCGCCGTCGCTGGAGATGGCCGGCAGGTCCACGGCGCTCAGGGGGGTGTCGGCGTCGCAGATGGCGAAGGGATCGGGGTCGAGCGCGATCCTGGGCTTGAGGGGTTGGTCGGCGTGGGGATCGGGATGTTCGTGGGCGCCGGGCGTGCCGATCATGGAGCCCATCCACACTTGCAGGACGAGGGCCGCCCCGATCCAGAAGCCCTGATGCCAGATTCCGTTGTTCATCGCCACCTCCCGGCCGCGCGTTGGTGCGCGTCATGGGGGGGGGCACTGCGAGGGTCATGCCATGCCCGTCGCCGGGCTGTGGATGACGGCGACGACGGGATCATTGCCCCTTCAACGGTTGGAAGCGGCTGGATCGGGGCTGTGGAGGGGGCTGAGGTCGGGCCATGACGACAGGAAACGCAGACGTCGGTACAGGGATCGCAGACTGGCAGTTCTCATCAAGAACACATGTGCGCGTCGGGAGACATCGGTGGGGAGGATGAAGGGGGGGCGGCTCGGAGGGGCGAGGCCAGGCGGCGCAGCGGGTGCCCGCCGCCTGGTCTGGGCATCAATCGTCGTCGTTGTCGTCGTCGTCGTCGTCGGCGTCGTCGTCGTCGATGCTGTTGTTGCCGCTGTCGACCGAGGAGGGCCTGACCGGGATCTTGTCAGGGGCCAGGATCATGCTGGCCTGACGTCCCTGGAGCTTGGGCGTCGACTCGACCTTGGCGATGTCGGCGAGCACCTTGACGATCTCTTCGAGGCGCTCGATGCCGAGCCTGTTGTGGGCGATCTCGCGGCCTCGGAAGCGCTGGGTGATCTGGACCTTGTGTCCGGCTTCGAGGACCTTGCGCGCCTGGTTGACGCGGATCTCGACGTCGTGGGGGTCGATCTTGACGGAGCGGCCGAGGCGGATCTGCTTGAGCTCCTGGGCCTTGGAGGCGGACCTGTTCTTGCGCTGCTTCTTGGACCGGTCGTACTTGTAATTCACGTAGTCCATGATCTTGCAGACGGGGGGTCGGGCCTCGGGCGAGACCTCCACGAGATCCAGGCCGGCCTCCTCGGCCATCCGGCGGGCCTCTTCGACCTCGATGACGCCGACCTGCGAGTTGTCAGCGCCGATCACGCGGATGGGCGAGATCCTGATCTGGTGGTTGATCCTGGGTCCGCGCTCTCGCGTGGGCCCTTTCTCCTGGGTGGTTGTTTTTCGAGTAGCGATGGTCTTCTTCTCCCGTGTGTGCGGCAGCATGGATAAGAGGCCCGGGACGGGTGGCCTGCTGACCGCACGATACAAGCTGTGGGGCCTTTCCAAAGGCCGACTCTGCTTCAAAGTGAAGCAGAGGGGTGTCCCGAATCGCATCTCAGACGAGTCGATCGCTTTCTTATAACCGTGCAGGCAAGCCATGTAAATGGCTCGCGGCCTCGATAAAATCCGCCTGCGGTTTTTTTTGTTCAGGTTGGCCTTGAGCGTCATGCGGGCTTGCCAAGGCGACCTCGGCGCTTTCCTTCGGCGGTCATTGCGCCAGCGGGCGCCGTCGAGGCAAGGGGGAGAGATGGCGTCAGAGGGGGACAAGGCGAGCCGGCAGAGTTGGGGAGAGCGCTTCTTCGGGGTCTTCAAGTACAGCAGGCGAGGGCTGGAGCTGGTGTGGACGACGAGCCGGGCGCTGACGGTGGCGCTCGGGGCGCTGACGCTGGCGGCGGGGGTGCTGCCGGCCGCGATCGCCTATGTGGGCAAGCTGATCGTCGACGCGGTGCTGGCGGCCAGCGCCCTGGGCCTGGAGGCCGATCTCGGTCCGGCGCTGGGTTGGGTGGGGCTGGAGCTGGGGCTGGTGGCGGTGCTGGCCGCGATCCAGAAGGGGCTCTCGGTCTGCCAGTCGCTCTTGAGGGCGATGCTGGGGCACCGGGTCAACGTGATGATCCTGGAGAAGGCGCTCACGCTGGATCTGCGCCAGTTCGAGGACTCCGAGTTCTACGACAAGCTGACCCGCGCGCGGCGGGAGGCCTCGCAGCGCCCGCTGAGTCTGGTCAACCGAACCTTCGGGGTGATCCAGAACGCCATCTCGCTGGTGTCCTACGGGTGGCTGCTGTTGCAGTTCTCGGGCTGGGCGGTGCTGGTGCTGGTGGTGGCGGCCCTGCCGGCCTTCCTGGCCGAGACGCGTTTTTCGGGTCAGGCCTTCCGGCTCTTCACCTGGCGCTCGCCCGAGACGCGCCAGCAGAACTACCTCGAGGTCGTCATGGCCCGCGAGGATTACGCCAAGGAGGTCAAGCTGCTGGGCCTCGGGCCGATGCTGCTGGATCGCTACCGGGCGATCTACGAAAAACTCTTCGCCGAGGACCGCGATCTGACGCTGCGGCGCGGCCTGTGGGGCTACCTGCTGGGGCTGCTCAGCACCGGCGCCTTCTACGCGGCCTATGGCTGGATCGCGGTCGAGGCGGCGCGGGGCCGGATCACGCTCGGGGAGATGACGATGTACCTGCTGGTCTTCAAGCAGGGCCAGTCGGCCTTCTCGGCCATCCTCCAGTCCATCGGCGGCATGGTCGAGGACAACCTCTACCTCTCGAACCTCTACGAGTACCTTGAGCAGCCCACCCCCGCCCCGACGGGCCACGCCCTCAAGGGCCCGACGCCGGGCGACGGGGTGCGCTTCGAGGGGGTCGTCTTCACCTACCCGGGCGCCGACGAGCCTGCCATCAAGGGGGTCGACTTCCACCTGCGGCCGGGGGAGAAGCTGGCGCTGGTCGGCGAGAACGGCTCGGGCAAGACGACCCTGATCAAGCTGCTGACCCGGCTCTACACGCCGGACGAGGGGCGGATCCTGCTCGACGGCCTGGAGCTGTCCGAGTGGGAGCCGCAGGCGCTGCTGGCGCGCCTGGGGGTGATCTTTCAGGACTTCGTGCGCTACCAGTTCAAGGTCGGCGAGAACATCGGGGTGGGCCAGATCGAGCACATGGAGGAGGAGTCGAGGTGGAAGGAGGCCGCCGTCGTCGGGATGGCCGACCCCTTCATCGCGCCGATGCCGGAGGGCTACCACACGCAGCTGGGGCGCTGGTTCAAGGGGGGCCGAGAGCTCAGCGGCGGCCAGTGGCAGAAGATCGCGCTGTCGCGGGCCTTCATGCGCCAGAAGGCCGATCTGCTGGTCCTGGACGAGCCCACCGCCGCGATGGACGCCGAGGCCGAGGCCCAGATCTTCGATCACTTCAGGGAGGTGACCCGCGAGCAGATGACCATCCTGATCTCGCACCGCTTCTCGACCGTCCGCATGGCCGACCGCATCCTGGTCCTGAACCAGGGCCAGATCGTCGAGCGCGGCAGCCACGAGGAGCTCATGGCCCTCGGCGGCCGCTACGCCCACCTCTTCGCCCTCCAGGCTGCGGGCTACCAGTGACCCTGGCCCTCAGGCGCGATCGGCGAACAAGACCGTCCAGGAGCCGCCCGTGACCGCCTCGTCGCGCTCGTTGAGGATCTGGGCGTCAAAGACCACCGTCCCTCGCCCGCCCCGCGACGAGGCCTTGAGCGAGGCGACCTCCAGGCGCAGCCGGATCGTGTCGCCGGGGAAGACAGGCGCCTTGAAGTCCGTCGAGATGTTCATCAGCGCCAGCGTCGTGCCCTGGAAGATCCCGAGGAGCTGACCGAGCCCGGTCGAGATGGCCACCGAGAGCATCCCGTGGGCCACCCGTCGCTTGAAGGGGGTGCCTGCCGCGAAGGTCTCGTCGGTGTGCAGCGGGTTGGTGTCCCACGACAGCCCCGCGAAGTTGACGATGTCGGCCTCCGTCACCGTCCTGCCGGGGCTGGTGAAGACCTGCCCCTGTTCGAACTCGCTGAAATAGGTCCCCACCCTCACCTCCCTGGCGGCCTCGCGCCGCCACCATGTTCGTTGACCCGGCGCCCTTTGTCGTCGACCATGGGCGTCGCCCGCAGCCGGGCGGCGAGGTTAACAGAGGCGACCCCCAGGCAAAAGCCCCATGAGCTCCTTCGAAGGCACGGCGCGCTACCGCCCCATCCGGCGCATTGGCGCAGGCGGCATGGGCGCGGTCTATGAGGTCGAGGACGTGGAGCGCGAGGCGCGCGTGGCGCTCAAGGTCATGCACCAGCGCGCCTCCTCGGCCCTGCTGCGCTTCAAGCGCGAGTTCCGGGCCATCGCCGAGCTGCGCCACGCGCACCTCGTCAGGCTCCACGATCTGCACGCCGAGGGGGAGCGCTGGTTCTACACGATGGAGCTGATCGAGGGCGCGCCGCTCTTCGAGGCGCTCGGCCTCGACGGCTCCCCCGAGGCCGCCCGAGGGCTGGACGCCGAGCGCCTCGTGCGCCTGCTGGCGCAGATCCTCGACGCGCTGGCCTTCTTGCACGCCCGGGGCTTCGTCCACCGGGATCTGAAGCCCGACAACATCCTCGTCAGCGCCCAAGACCGCGTGCGCCTTGTGGATTTCGGCATCATCAAGGACACCTCGGCGCTGCGGGACACGAGCGCCCGCGGCGAGATCTTTGGCACGGTGGCCTACATGGCCCCGGAGCAGGCCCGCGGCGGGGAGGTGGGCCCGGCGGCGGATCTCTACGCGCTGGGCTGCGTCCTGTACCACGCGCTGGCCGGCGCCCTGCCCTTCAGCGGCGCCGTCTTCCAGGTCATGATGGACCACCAGCAGACGCCCGCGCCCGACCCTCGCGCCCTGAACCCCCAGGCCCCCGAGGCGCTGGCCGATCTCGCCCTCGCGCTGATGTCCAAGGACCCCGCCGAGCGCCCCGACATCCCGGCCATCCGGCGCCGCCTGGGCCTGTCGCCCGACGAGGCCAGGGCCTCGTCGCCCGCCGAGAGCTTCGTCGGCCGCGAGGTCGAGATCGCCGCTCTGGAGCGCGCCCTGGAGCGCGCCCGGCAGCCCGCAGGCGAGCCCTCGGGCTCGCCCTCAGGCGAGGCGGCGGGGGCGCAGTTCGTGCTCATCGAGGGCCCCAGCGGCGCGGGCAAGACGGCGCTGGCCGAGGTGATCGCCGCGCGCGCCCGCGCGCAGGGCTTCGAGGTCTTCAAGGGGCGCTGCTACGAGCGCGAGGCGGTCCCCTTTCGCGCCTTCGATCGGATCATGGACGGCGTCGCGCTCGACGCCCAGTCCTGGAGCCCGGCCACCCGCAAGGCGCTGCGCGGGGCGCTGGACGACGTCGCTCGCAGCTTCGCCGCCTTCGAGCCCGGCCCCGCCGACGACCCGCCCCGGAGCCTGGGCGAGCAGCGCGCCCTGACCTTCCTCGGCGCCGGTCGCCTCTTCGACCACCTGCAGCGGCGCGCGCCGCTGCTGCTGATCCTCGACGACCTGACCTGGACCGACCCCGAGAGCGTCGAGATGCTCGACGCCCTCCTGGAGCCGCTCCCGCCCTGGCGCGCGCTGCTGATCGGGCTGGCCCGCGACGCAGCGCGCCCTGCCGCCGATCCGCTGGAGCGCTTCATCGAGCGGCACCGCGACCGCCCCTGGTTCCTGCGCCTGCCGCTGGGCCCCCTCGACAGGGAGGCCACCCGCGCGCTGATCGAGCGGCGCCGAGGCGCTTGCGATCCTGACCTCGTCGATCTGGCGCTGGCGCAGTCCGAGGGCAACCCGCTGCTCCTGTCCCTGGTCGTCGATCACCTCGACGAGGCCGCGCCGACCGAGCCCCGGCCAGCGGGCCGGCGCGCGCTGATCCAGCGGCACCTCGGCGCGCTCGGGCAGGCCGAGCGGCAGGTGATGGAGATCGCCGCCGTGGCCGGCGGCCCGGGCGAGCGCCAGACGCTGCGGCTGGCCAGCGGCCTGGACGGGCCGACCTTCGGCGCCGCCGTCGAGGCGCTGGCCTCCGCCCGCGTCCTCCAGACCCTCACGGCGAGCGGCGGATCGCCGCGACACCCCGACCTCCCCGGCGACGCTGACACGGACGGGATCGACGAGGGCGCCGACAGGGTCGGTCGGCAGGCGGGCGGGGTGACGCGGCTGGACTTTGTCCACAACCGCTTCCGGGAGGTCATCTACGAGGGGCTGCCCGCCGAGCGGCGGCGGCTCTTGCACGGGCGGCTGGCCGACGCGATCGAGGCGCGCGACGGCGAGCGGGCCGACGCCGAGGCGCTCCTGACCCACCGCGACGCCTCGGGCCAGCCCGACGAGGCCCGGCGCCACCTGCTGGCCGCCGCCGACGCGGCGGCCTCC
>SYOX01000302.1 GCA_005804885.1 Pseudomonadota bacterium | reverse complement strand
GACCAGATAGATAACCCACTTCTGAGCCCCCAAGGAAAGATGTCTCAGGGCTGATTTCAACATCAGTCCATCGACCCCCGCCACGACGGGCTCCGATGAGATGTGACTAAGAGACAGCTTCGCAAGGAGGGGGGACGCTTGAATTACGGGCTGGGTGGTTCGGCACTCCACCCCCTGTCCCCCTCCTCGCTGCGCAAGGAGGGGGGACGCTTGAATTACGGGCACGGTGGATCGGGGGGGGTGGGCCGCAGGAGCCTGCGGCGGGATCACTGGCCGCCTGGGGCGGGTCGACAGGGCGGCGCGGCGGGGTCTGGCCTTGGGCGGCGGGGCGCTCTGGGGAGCCGCCTCGGCGCGGCCGAGGGCGTCGACGAAGCGGCTCCCCAGAGCGCCCCGCATGGTTCATAACTGGTTGATTACAAATGCTTTTCAGCGGTGGGACGGCGCGAGGGCGGTCCCTTGTCCAAGGGCGCCCTGGCACGGCAGGGGGCGGTGTGGGCGCCGGTCAGCGGTGTGTCGCCGGGTTCAGCGCGGGGGAGATCGTGGTGAGCGTCCGTCGAGGGTCTGCTATGGTGGTGGGCGGCCGCTCGATCCTGCGGGGGCCTGTCACTGTTGGAGGCGGCGATGTCGAGGTTGATCTGGGGGGTGGTGCTGGCGATGGCGGTCGCGGGTTGCGGCGACGGGGCCGGGGTCGCGGTCGAAGGGGAGCCGGAGGGGACGCCGGAGGGTGCGCCAGAGGTCAGCCCCGAGGCCGAGCCCGTCGGGCAGCCCGACGCGGGGGAGCCGGAGCCGACGCCAGAGCCGCCGCCAGAGCCCGAGCCGGAGTCGGAGGGCGAGCCGGTGGTGGTGCCGCTGGGCGAGACCTTGTGGATGGCGGGGGATGACTACCTGGCGGACTGGGGGGCGGACAACCCGGCGCCGGTGGAGATCGTGGAGGTGCCGGAGGGGAGCGCCGTGGCGCGCGGGCCGCTTGGGGCAGGCGGGCGGCTGACGCCGGACGTGCCGGGAGAGTTCGTGTTGAGGCGAGCCGGTCAGCGGCGCGCGATCCGGGTGCGCGAGGGTTTGTTGAACGAAGACACCTTCTTGAACTTCAACTACTCGCCGACGGAGCCCGTGGTGGTCGATGGCGATGATCTCTGGGTAGCCTGCCCGACGTCGAACGCGATCCAGAAGGTGATCCTCGGGGAGGGGGGGCCGGCGGCGGGGCCGCTGGTGCCGACGGGGTCGTGGCCGACGGCGCTGGCCGTGTGGGGGGACTTCGTGCTGGTGGCCCAGACCGGGCGAGACTCGCTGGGGTTCGTGGATCGGGCGAGGGCGCGGCTGGTGGACGCGATCCGCGTGGGCGATGAGCCGGCGGGGGTCGTGGTGGACGGGCGCGATCCGGGTCGGCCGGTGGCGTGGGTGGCGCTCAGCGGCGAGGGCGCGGTGGTGGCCGTGGATCTGCTGGCGCGGGAGGTGATCGGGCGCGTGGAGGTGGGGCGAGATCCGCGCGCGATGGTTCTTGATCCGGCGGGGGGCAGGCTCTTCGTGGCCTCGCTGGTGTCGTCCAACGCGCACCCGCAGGGCGCGCGGCAGCGTCAGCCGGTGCCGCCGGAGCGGCAGTTCGACATTGCGGTGATCGACGTGGGGCGGAAGGAGCGGGTCGCGTGGGTGCCGGCCGTCGGGACGATCTTGCGGGGGCTGTGGCTGGACCCTGGGGTGCCCGGGGTGCTGGCCGTGGCGCGCTCGAACGCGGACAACACGCGGGCCGGTGTGGACGCCGACGGTCGGCCCTACCAGCATGGGATCAGCCTGATCGACATCGATCCGGGCTCGGATCGGCTCTACGAGGTGGTGCGAGAGATCGACCTGGATCGTCAGGCGAGCTCGACGGGGCCGGCGCCGAGCCCCTTCACGATGGTGCGGACGCCGGACGGGGCGAGGATGCTGGTGACGCTCTCGGCCAGCCGTCAGGTGCTGGTGCTGGACGCGGCGAGGTGGGAGGAGATCGAGCGCTGGGAGTCGGGCCACGACCCGCGCGGGCTGGTCTTCGTGGGGGATCGGGTCTGGACGCTGGCGTGGCTGGACAACGCGGCCCAGAGCTGGCCGTGGCGCGGGGATGGGGATCGGCAGAGCGTGCTCGTGGGGGACGATCCGACGCCGGAGTCGGTCAAGGAGGGTCAGCGGATCTTCAACGACGCGCGCTTTTCGAGGCATGGGGATTTCTCGTGCAACAACTGCCACATCGACGGTCTGACGGACGGGCTGGTGTGGAACATCCTGCTCGACGGGGACGTCAACACGCTGGCCTTCCGCAACATCGGCGGCACGGCGCCCTTCTTGTGGGGGGGCTTCCTGCCGACGCTCTTTGACTTCAGCCGCGAGGTGCTGCGGCTGGTGGGGGCGACGGCCTCCGGGCGGCAGATGGAGCTGTTGACGACCTACATGCAGTCCGTCACCGCCCCGCCGAACCCGAACGCGGCGCCCGGGGGGCGTCTGACGGCGCAGGGTGAGCGGGGGCGGGAGATCTTCGTCGGGGAGGTCGACCAGGGGGGCGGGGGTTGCGGCGACTGCCACTCGGGGCCGCTCTTGACGAACCTGCAGCGGGTCGAGGGCAAGACGCCCTCGGTGACGACGGACGTGCCCTCGCTGATCGCGACCTACGACACGGGGCCGTGGGGTCGGCTTGGGCAGTGGGAGACGCTGGAGGAGATGGTGGCCTTCGGCGCAGAGTTCACGGGGGCGAGGCTGGACGAGGAGGCGCTGGCGGCGCTGGTGGCCTACGTGGAGCAGCTGCCGGGTGACGTGATCTACCTCAACAGCGCGGTGCCGCTGAACAACAGCCGCCGGGTGCCCAACCAGACGCCGGTGTCGCTGACCTTCTCAGGCTTGCTGGTCGAGGGGCAGGAGGATCACTTCGAACTGCTCTTCGACGACGGCGGCGAGGGGGTGCCGGTGCGCGGCGGGTGGGCGATCTCGGGTCGGCGGGTGACCTTCGAGCCGGTCAGCCCGCTGGGCCAGGACAGTGTGTTTTTGATCAGGGTGTCGGCGGGGCTGCGGGGCGTGCTTGGCGGCGTGTCGCGCGAGCCGCTGGAGTTGCGCTTCGAGACAGGGACCTCGCCGCAGGTGGACTACTCGGGGCGCTGGCGGTGGAACATCCGGGGGCTGATCGACGCCTCGGTGGTGGTGGCGGCGATCCAGTCGACGGGGGGCCACGTCTCGGGCGTGATCCTTGAGTCGGACGAGGCGATCGACTTCGACCACGTCGAGGGCTACGTCTCGGGCACGACGCTGATCATCGATCCCTTCCTGGCGCTGACCGACTTCGGGCAGGTGCAGGTCCGAGAGATCGAGGCGGAGCTCTTTGACGAGGACGAGGACGGCCGCGCCGACGGGGGTCAGGGCGAGATCCGCTCGATCATCGACCTGGACGTCGAGATGGTGCGGCTGGCCTACCCGGATTGAAGGGGGCGACCCGGCGGCCTTGAGCGGCGCAAGGTTGTCCGCTCAAGGCCAGCGCGAGGGCGCGGCCGCAAGGGTGCTCAGAGACCGGTGACAGGGACGATGTTGCTGCCGCGGCCGCCCTCGCCCATCTCCTTGAAGTCGCCGTTGATGGCGTCGGAGACGGCGATGGAGACGAGGAAGGCGTCGTCGTCGAAGCGCCCGCACTCAGCGGCGCCGACCTCGTAGACGTGGATGCTGTCGCCGTTCTCGATCGTGACGTCGCCATCGGCCACGCTGCTGAACTGAACGACGACGAAGCCGGCGTTGAGCGCCGTGAAGGTCAAGCCGTCGGGGGCGCCGCCGCCGAAGCAGGTCCCGGTCGCGGGATCGACGGCGTCAGGGGCGCCCAGCAAGCCGTTGGCGTCGCAGGCCAGGTTGCCCTCGCAGTTGATGTTCGTGTCCTCCTCGAAGCTCTGTGCGAAGAGCTCCTCGCCGTTGGCCTTGACGACGCTGATGGCGTCGATGTCCGCGCCGGGGAAGTCGCCGGTCAGGTTCTCCGCCAGATCCTCCACCAGGACGAAGCGGAAGATCGGGGCTTCGGGCTCGGGTTCGGGCTCGGCCTCGGGTTCGCCCTCGGGTTCACCTTCTGGGGTGGCCTCGGGTTCGCCTTCGGGGCTGGCCTCGGGTTCGTTGATATCGACAGGGTCGCCGGCCAGGAAGCCGTCGTCGGTGTTGTCCAGGACGCAGGCGGGGACGCACAGGAGGGCCGCGCCGACGAGCGAGAGGAGACGAGCAAGGTTATTGTTCAAGATATCTTCCGTCCAAAGGGTCGCACAGGGAGTCTCTCTCTCCACGAGGACCTCTTGTAATGTCCGGCCTGGGCGGGATCAAGCTCTGTCGCGAATAGAGTCGATAAGACCCTGTACTTCCTTGGATTTCTCAACCTCCCCGAGCGCGGCCAGCTGATCGGCGGACAGCCTCCAAGCGGCGCGCGCGCGGTCGAGCTGGCCGGCCTGCCGGGCGAGCACGCCGGCGAGGCGGGCGGCCCAGGCGATGTCGGGGTCGACGAGGGCGGAGGCGGCCAGGAGCGTGGCGGCGCGCTTCGCGTGCGTGTCCCAGGCCTCCCAGTCGTCGCGGGCGGCGGCGCAGGCGATCAGGGCGACGTGGACGGCGCCCTGGACGCCGCGCTGGCCGAGGCGTTCAAGGAAGGTCAGGCCGGCTTCCAGGGCGCGGCGGGCCTCGCCGTCCTCGCCGCGGCGCAGCAGCAGGAGGCCGAGGTTGATCCTGGGGAAGACCTGCTCGCCGTGGCCGAGGTCGTCGAAGAGGGCGACGGCGCGGCGGTAGTGGACCTCGGCGGCGAGCAGGTCGCCGCGGTAGCGGGCGATCTCCCCGAGGCTGTTGAGGATGCCGGCCATGCCGAGGCGGTTGCCGAGGGTCTCGGCGCTGGCGTAGGCCTGCTGGTAGAGGTCGGTGGCGCGCTCGGGCAGGCTCTGGCGTCGGGCGACGTGGCCGAGCAGCAGGAGGCAGCGGCCGACGTTGCGCTGGTCGCCGACCTGCCTGGAGAGGGCCTGGCCCTGGTCCAGGAGGAGTTCAGCGCGGTGGAGGTCGCCCTGCTGGAAGACGACGGCGGCCAGGGAGGAGATCGCGCGGGCGAGGTCGGGCGCCTGGCCCATGGCCTCGAAGCTGTCGCGGGCCTGTGTGAGCAGGGCTTCGGCGCGGGTCAGGTCGCCGCGCTGTCGGACGATGTCGCCCAGGGCCCAGCGCGCCTCGGGCAAGAGCGCCGCCCAGCCGTGGCGGAGGGCCTCGGCCTCGACGCGGACGGCCAGGGCCTCGGCCTCATCGAGGCGCATCTGTCGCCGCTGGGCCAGCGCCACCTCCAGCCAGACGCGGCCCCAGCGCGGGTCGTGTTCGGGCGCGCCGAGCCTGACGAGGGCGTCGAGGCAGAGTTCCTGGAGGCGGAGCTCCTCCTTGTGCTGGTAGAGCCACCGCCTGTGGACGGCGCCGCGCAGCAGGGGGTCGATGGCCTCGTCGAGGGCCCCGGCCAGGAGCAGGTGTCGCCCGATCCGCTCGGCGACGTTGAAGGTCGAGGGGCCGTGGATCTGGGCGAGGGCGGCGGCGGCGGCGCGGTGGAGGGGCGGGGCGACGCCGCGGTCGACGGCGGCGCGCTCGACGCTCTCGTGGATCATGCCGTGCGCGAAGCACCAGCCGCGGTCGGTGGCCTTCATCAGGTGGTGGTCAAAGAGGGCCTCGACGAGCTCGGGGAGCAGTTCGGCGTCGATCTGAGCGCAGGCCTGCCGCCACTCCTGGGCGTCGACCTCGCGGCCGAGCACGGCGGCCAGCTCCAGCACGGCGCGGGCAGGGTCGGGCAGGGGCTTGAGGAGGCGATCGAGGCGGTCCGTCCAGATCTGGTGGATGTCGTCGGGCAGGATGGCCTGATCGCCGGGTTTGAGGACAAAGCCGCCGGGGCCGACCTTGAGGACGCCGCGCTGGACCCAGTCGCCGACGAGCTGGGAGGCGAAGAGGGGGTTTCCGCCGCAGCGATCCCGGAGCTTGTCGGCCAGCTCGCCTTCGAGGCCGAGCAGCTCGCGCACGAGCACGCCGCTGTCGTGTGTCCCCATGGGCGCGACGTCGATCCAGCTCGCGGCGGGGCGCGCGCCGAGCGCGTCGAGCAGCGCGCGCTCGGCGGGCCGCTCGGCCAGCGCCTCGTCGCGGGCGGCCAGAAGGATCAGCAGGGGGGTTCCTTCGGCCATCGCGGCGCCCATCAGGTGGTCGACGAGGCCGAGCGCGTCGGCGCCCCACTGCACGTCGTCGAGCCAAAGGATGACGGGCCGCGCGGCGGCCAGCCGCTCGATGAGCCGCCCCACGAGGACGTAGCGCTCGGCGGCGCTGTTGAAGGTCACGCGGACCTCTTCAGCGTTGGGCTCAGGCGAGGGGGCGAGCAGCTCGGCGAGCGCCTGCCACTCGTAATCGCTGGTGACGCCCTGGCCTTGCAGCTTCACGCGGACGCGCGCGCACAGATCGGCTCTGGAGAGGCCCACGCAGCGCAGGTGTCGGGCGACCATCCCGGCGACGCCGTCGACCGGGCCAGGGACGGGGGCGTGGGTGGCCTTGAGGATGGTGGCGACGCCGAGCTCGTGGGCCCGCTCGCACATCCACTCGACGAGCCGGCTCTTGCCGACGCCGGCCGGGCCGCGCAGGATCAGCAGCCGGGTGTGCCGCTCGAGGGCCGCCTGGGTCAGCCCGGTCCAGATCAGGTCGCGCTCGGCCTCGCGCCCGACGAAGGGGACGGCCCGCAGCCCGTAGAGCCCGAGGCCCGCGCCGACGAGCTGCATGGAGGGGCCCGGCGGGGTCTGTCGCCGCCAGCCGCGCGCCAGGGTGCTCCGGCGGCCTTCGTAGGGTACGCGCGCCCTGGCGGCGGGCATCGGCGGGGCGACGCCGGCGAAGCTCCCGGCGCCGCGGGTGTCGAGGGAGGGCGAGGTGTTCCCCTCGAAGAAGCCGGAGTCGACGCTGTCGCAGGTGTCTTCGAGGCCGAGGATCGTCTCGACCTCCAGCGTGGGCACGGGTTCGTCGGCGCGCGGCGACAGGATCTCGTAGATGGGCGCGTGGGCGCGTGGATCGAGGGCGTCGGGGTGGGGATCGAGGAGGGAGAGGGCGGCGGCGGCGTCGGCCACGCAGGGGAAGCGGTCTTCGGGGCGCTTCGCCAGGAGGCGGCGCAGCCAGTCTTCGAAGCCGGTGGGGAGGATCTCGACGGGTTGGAAGTCTGGGAGCGGGTTGCTGATGTGGAGCCAGGCCTGGTGGACGAAGGTCCTGCCGTCGAAGGGGATGAAGCCGCAGGCCATCTCCCAGGCCATGATCCCCAAGGCGTAGAGGTCGGTCCAGGGTCCGTAATCGCGCCATCTGCCCTCGAACTGCTCGGGGGCCATGTACTGGGGGGTGCCGGAGAGCTTGTCGGTGCTGCCCTCGCGGCTCTGGTCAAGGGCGTGTGCGATGCCGAAGTCGGTCAGCTTCAGGCCGGGTCGGGCGTCCGCGCCGAGGGAGATGAGGACGTTGGCCGGCTTGATGTCGCGGTGGATGACCCCGCGGGCGTGGGCGTGCGCCAGGGCGTCGAGCAGGGTCAGCAGGGTGGACTTGAGGGCGTGCCAGGGCAAGGAGCCGGCGCGCTGGTCGAGCGATCCGCCGGAGGCCATCTCCATGACGAGGTAGGGGCTGCCGGCAGGGAGCGGGCCTCCGCCAGCGCGGGGGACCTCGCCGTAATCGAGGACCATGACGACGCCGGGGTGGTTGAGGCCCGCGACGGCCTGGACCTCGTTGCGGAAGGCCTGCCAGTACTGGGGTTGCTTGACGTGCTCGCCGCTGAGCACCTTGACGGCGACGGGGATCTGCTGATCGGCGTGGACGGCGCCCCAGACCTCGCCCATAGCGCCTTGCCCGATGCGGGCCTGGAGCCGGAAGGGGCCAAGGTCGATGGGATCTTGAGGGTTCATCGGAGGTCAGGGCGCTCGGCATCCGGGGGTCGCGGGTCCACCCGAAGGGATCGCACGGATGCGCAGGCGATTGCAAGGCGACGCCCGCGGCTGGAGCGTCGGAGGGCCTTCTGGGCGAGGTCTTGTCTTGACGGGGGGTCCGGTTGGGGTGACGATATGGGCCTGTTGGAGTGCCGAAAGGTCGCGACATGCCCACCGTCCACAACAACCCCAACCTGCCGCGCGCTGGCGACGTCGTGTCGCAGCGCTTCCGGATCGATCGCGTGATCGGCGAGGGGGGCTTCAGCGTCGTCTTCGAAGCCACGCAGATCAACCTGGGCCGCAGGGTGGCGATCAAGATGCTGCTGCCGGAGATCCTCGGAGACAGCTACAACCTGCAGCTCTTCCAGCGCGAGGCGCACTTCGCCAAGAACCTGCGCCACCCCAACATCATCGAGATCTATGACCACGGCGAGACGGCGGCCAGCCTGCCCTTCATCGTGATGGAGCACCTGGAGGGGCAGGCGCTCAGCGACCTGATCGAGGGCGGGGCGCTGGAGCCGCGGCGGGTGTGGCGCGTCACGGCCCAGGTGCTCAAGGCCTTGATGGCCTCGCACCGGCATGGGGTGATCCACCGGGACATCAAGCCGAGCAACGTTTTCCTGTGTGATCATCCGGGGATGCCCGACTTCGTCAAGGTGATCGACTTCGGCATCGCCAAGGCGCTGACCGGCCCGGGGGAGATCTCGACGAGCGCGAAGGGAAGCCCGGTGACCGGGACGCCGCATTACATGGCGCCGGAGCAGATCAGCGGGGAGGGGCTGGGGCCGCACACGGACCTGTACGCGCTGGGGCTGGTGATGGCCGAGGCGCTCACGGGGCAGCCGGTCTACAGCCGCGATCTGTCGCTGATCGAGTTGCTGCGGGGTCAGATGTCCATGGAGTTGCCGCCGATCCCGAGGGGGGTGCTGGAGGGGCCGCTGGGGGCGATCGTGCAGGCCGCGACGCAGAAGCGGGTCGATCTGCGCTATCGCTCGGCGGCACAGATGCTTGAGGACATCGAGCGGGTCGAGTTCGATCGCGTCAGCCTGCCCGTGGTCAGCTTCACGAGCTACAAGCCGACCTTGACGCTGCGGGGCGCCTCGGAGCCGCAGCCGGGCGCGACGCTTGGGGGTCGCTATCGCCTCGACGAGCTGCTCAGCCGCAGGCCGCACACGCTGGTCTACAAGGCCACGCAGCTGTCTCTGGAGCGCCAGGTGGCGATCAAGGTGCTGCGTCCAGAGGCCGTCCACAGCGCCGATCTGGTCGAGTACTTCAAGGAGGAGATGCGGATCGTGCGGCAGCTCGACAGCCCCCATACGATCCGGATCGTCGATTACGGCGAGTCGTCCGAGGGGCTGCCCTTCATGGTGATGGAGTGGCTCAACGGGATGCAGCTGAGCCTGATCCTGGACAACGTGCGGCTGCTGCCCCAGCAGGTCGTGTCCATGGCGCGCCAGACGCTGGCGTCGCTGCGCGAGGCGCACAGGAAGGGGATCGTGCACCATGACATCAACCCCGCGAGCCTCTTTCTGTGCGACGTGGGGCAGGCGATGGACTTCGTCAAGGTGACGGACTTCGGGCGCTCGGCGGCCCAGATCGGGCACCGCGACGGCGCGCTGCAGAGTTCGGAGACGAGCGCGGTCATCGGCGCGCCGCACTACATGGCGCCTGAGCAGCTCTTGCAGGGCCGCGTCGGTCCGCACACGGACCTGTACGCGCTGGGGCTGGTGATGGCCGAGGCGCTCACGGGGCGGCCGGTCTACGATTCGTCTCAGGATCCGGTCCGGATCGCCCAGCAGCAGGCCTCCGACGCGCCGCCGCCGATCCCCGAGTTCGCGCTGCGGGGGCACCTTGGCGCGGTGATCGAGCGGGCCACGCGCAAGGAGCTGGCGCTGCGCTACACCTCGGTCGACGAGATGATGCGGGACCTGTCGATGGTCGAGGACGCCGAGCGCGAGGCGCTGGCGCGCCCAGCGGCGCAGCCCGTGGCGACGCCCGCGCCGCAGCCCGTGGCCTTCAAGGCGATCACGCGGCCGAGGTTGCTGTGGCGCTTCGAGACGCACGGGCACGTGAGGGCGGCGCCGGTGATCGGCGCCGACGGCACGATCTACGTCGGCTCCTTCGACGGCTGCCTCTACGCGGTCTACCCCAACGGCCAGCTGCGCTGGCGCTACAAGACCCAAGGCGAGCTGCGGTCAGCGGCGGCGTTGGATCGGCGCGGGATCGTGCTGGTCGGATCGCGAGACGCCCGCGTCCACGCCGTGTCGGCCAGCGGCGCGCTGCAGTGGGCCTACGAGACGGTGGGGCCGGTGACCTCGTCGCCGGTCGTCGGCCGGGACGGCGCGCTCTATGTGGGCTCGGGCGACCGCGCGCTCTACGCGATCAACGAGGACGGGACGGCGCGCTGGTACGTGGCGACGCAGGGCCCGATCTCTTCGAGCCCGGCGCTGGGGCAGGACGGGACGATCTACGCCGGCTCGGAGGATCAGCGCCTCTACGCCATCGAGCCGGACGGGCGGGTGCGGTGGTCGGTGTCCACGGGGGGTCGGATCTACGGGTCGCCGGCGTGCGGCCCGGGCGTCGTCTATGTGGGGTCGGATGACGAGCACCTGTATGCGGTGGGCACCGACGGTCAGGTGCGCTGGAAGGTCCGGCTGGAGTTCTTCATCGCCTCGACGCCGGTGGTGTCCCGGGGTGGCGTCGTCCATGTGGCGAGCAACGACGGGACGCTCCACGCCATCGACGGCCGAGGCCAGGTGCGCTGGACCTACCAGACGGGCGAGTCCGTCACGGCGCCGCCGGCGCTGGACGCCGAGGGCAACGTCTACCTGGGCTCCAACGACGGGAAGATGCGGGCCATCAGCCCCACGGGCAGCCTGATCTGGTCCTTCGAGGTCGGGGACTGGCTCCAGGGCTCCCCGGTCGTTGGCGCCGACGGGGTCGTCTACTTCGGGGCGGACGACGGGCGGCTCTACGCGCTGGCGCAGGCCGTCTGAGCGGTCGGCGCTCGCCCTGGCTGCGGGTCTGTGTTAGAGCTTGGGGGCCTCGCGCGGCGGGGCGGAGATAGCCACCGATGGAGAGAACCGACATGCCCCGCCTTCTTGTGATCTCGCTGCTCATGGCGCTGCTCGGCGCCGGCTGCACCATCATCATCCAGGCCCCCATCGTCTGCCCCGAGGGCTCCACGCTCAAGGAAGGCCGCTGCCTGGGCCAGGTCTTCGGCGTTCTGGGATCCGACGCCGGCTTGAGCGACGTGAGCGTGAGCGGCGATCGGGGCGCGGAGCAGCAGATCGCGTCGCTGCCCGAAGGCGGCTCGGAGGACTGGGACAACCGGGTCAGCGGGATCCTCATCGCGACCTACGACAGCGACGGCTCCGGGGAGGTCGACACGGCGGCCGAGGTCGACCAGATCGACTGCGGGGTCTTCAAGGCGATGGACAGGGCCACGAAGCAGGGCGACGACGTCAACCTGATGTCCTTGTATGGCTTCGCCAACGGCTACCTCTGGGCTGGGGACGCGCTCGGCTTCAACCTCTCGGTCCGCGAGCGGCTCGCCGAGCGCATGTCGGGCTGCGGCCTGTCGACCTGATCGATGAGGCGATCGCTGACGTGCAGCCTCTGCGAGGCGCTCTGTGGTCTTGAGGTCGAGGTCGATGGCGGCGCGGTCACGTCGGTCCGCGGCGACGCCGAGGACCCGCTCAGCCGGGGCCACATCTGCCCCAAGGCCGTCGCGCTGACCGATCTCCACGACGACCCCGACAGGCTGAAGGGGCCGATGCGGCGCGACGCGCAGGGCCAGTGGTCGCCGGTGAGCTGGGGTGAGGCGCTCGGCGAGGTCAGCCGCCGGCTGGCGCAGGTCCAGGCGGAGCACGGGCGAGACGCGGTCGGGCTCTACGTCGGCAACCCGATGGCGCACAACTTCAGCGGCGCGCTGGCGCTCCAGGCGCTCAAGCAAGCGCTGGGGTCGCGCAACCTGACCTCGGCCACGAGCGCCGATCAGCTCCCTCACATGTTCGCCGCGCTGCTGATGTTCGGCCACCAGCTCGCGCTGCCGGTGCCGGACGTCGATCGAACGGACCTGATGATCATCGTCGGGGCCAACCCGGCGGCCTCCAACGGCAGCCTGATGACGGCGCCCGGGATCATGAAGCGGCTGGCCGCGATCCGGTCGCGCGGCGGCGAGGTGATCGTCCTGGACCCCCGGCGCACGCGGACGGCCGAAGCCGCCGACGCCCATTACTTCATCCGCCCCGGCACCGACGCGCTCTTCTTGCTGGCGATGCTCCACGTGATCTTCGAAGAGGGGCTGACGCGGCCCGGGCTCTGGCAGGGCTACAGCAAGGGGCTGTCGGCGCTCAAGGGCGCGGCGCTGGGCTTCTCGCCCGAGGCGGTGGCGGCGGCCGTCGGGGTCGAGGCCGAGGTCACCCGCGGGCTGGCCCGCAAGATGGCGCGGGCGAGATCGGCGGCGCTCTATGGCCGCTTCGGGATCTGCACGCAGCGCTTCGGGGGGCTGTGCGCGTGGCTGATCAACGCGATCAACGTCGTCACGGGGCACTTCGACCGCCCCGGCGGGCTGATGTTCGCGCGCCCGGCCGCCGATCTGGCCGATCTGGCCTCGCTCGTCGGCCAGCGCGGCAGCTACGACCGCTGGAGGAGCCGGGTGAGCAACCTGCCCGAGTTCAGCGGCGAGCTGCCCGTCAGCGCCCTGGCCGAGGAGATGCTCACGCCGGGGCCAGGCCAGCTGCGCGCGCTGATCACGGTCGCCGGCAACCCCGCCCTGTCCACGCCCAACGGCGCGCAGCTCGACCGCGCGATGGCCTCCCTGGACTTCATGGTCGCCGTCGACCTCTACCTCAACGAGACCACACGCCACGCCCACATCATCCTGCCGCCCGTCTCGCCGCTGGAGCGCGACCACTACGGCCTGATCTTCCACGCCCTGGCCGTGCGCAACACCGCGCGCTTCTCGCCGCCGCTCTTTGACTCGCCCGTCGGCGACGTCCGCCCGGACTGGTCGATCATCCTGGACATGGCGCGCGGGCTGCTCAAGGCGCGCGGGGGGATCGAGGGGCACCTGGGCGCGCTGGCCGTCGGCGCGATGGCCAGGGTCGGGCCGCGCCGCTGGCTGGACGCGGCGCTGCGGGTCGGGCCCTACGGAATCGGCGCCCAGGGGCTGACCCTCGACCGGCTCCTGGAGGCCCCCCACGGGATCGACCTGGGGCCGCTGACGCCGGCGCTGCCCGAGCGCCTCCAGAGCCCCGACGGCCTCCTGGACCTGGCCCCCGATGTTCTGGTGGCCGACGTCGAGCGGCTGCGCGAGGCGTGGACCTCCGGATCTCTGGCGCCCGCCGGGGGGCTGGCGCTCATCGGGCGCCGCGACCTGCGGAGCCTCAACTCGTGGATGCACAACAGCGACCGGCTCGTCCGGGGCCAGCCGCGCTGCACGCTGCTGATCCACCCCGACGACGCCGGCGCGCGGGGGATCGCGGACGGACAGCGGGTGTCGATCACCTCAAGGACGGGCGCCGTCGAGGTGGACGCGGCGCTCGACGCGGCCATGATGCCCGGCGTCGTCAGCCTCCCCCACGGCTGGGGTCACGACCGCCCGGGGGCCGCGCTCTCCGTCGCCGCCCGGCGCCCTGGCGCGAGCGTGAACGACCTGACCGACGAGATCCACCTCGACACGCTGACCGGCACGGCGGGCTTCAGCGGGGTGCCGGTCGAGGTCGCGCCCGCCTGAGCGGCCGCTCAGGGCTCGACGGACAGGAGCTCCACTTCAAAGATCAGCGTCGACTCCGGCGGGATCGCGCCAGGGACGCCCTTGTCGCCGCAATACTGATACGGAACCACGCTCAAGCCACTTACACTTTGGGCCACCAGGATGCCCAAGATGAAAGTGCTTCAAACGTGGTTCCGTATCACTCCTGCCCTTCTTCCATGGCGCGCTCGATCTGCTCGCCGATCGTCTCCAGCTCAAAGGGCTTGGGGAGGAAGCCGGCCACGCCCAGGCCCCTGGCCTCGTCGCGCAGCCGCTGATCCACGCCGACCGCGGTCAGCAGCACCCGGACGCGGGGGTCGATCTGCCGCAGGCTGTGCAGGACCTCCCGGTGGCCGCCGGGCACCATGGTGTCCAGCAGGACCAGCCCGATCTCCCGATGGTAGGCCGTGAAGGTCTCCAGCGCCGAGCCCCCCGTCGCCGCGATCCGGACGTCGTGGCCCAAGGAGCGCAACACCCGCCAGTGGGCGCGCAGCAGCAGCCTGTCGGCGTCGATCAACAGCACGCTGGCGCGCTTGAGCGCCGCCAGCTCAGGGTTCGACCCGGTGGTCTTCGGCGGGGTCGAGAAGGACTCGACCTGCATCGCAATGGTGATGATCGTGCCTCGCCCCGGCTCGCTGTCGATGTGAACCTGACCGCCCTGGCTCGTGACCGCCGCGTAGACCATGAACAGCCCCAGCCCCGTCCCCTCCCCCTTGGGCTTGGTCGTAAAGAAGGGATCGAAGGCCTGCTTCTTGACCGCCTCGGTCATCCCCGAGCCTGTGTCCTGGATCTGAAAGAGCACGTAGCAGCAGTCCTCTTTCAAAAAAGGGTGCTCGCGGGTCGCCTTGAGGTTCTGGGTCGACAGGTTGATCTGCCCCGAGCCGTTGATCGCGTCGGCGGCGTTGAGGCACAAGTTCATCAAGACGTGGGACATCTGGTTCGGATCGCCCTTGACGTCGATCAGCTCGGGGTCGAGGGTCAAGTTCAGCGCGATGGAGCGCGGCAGGATGCGCGACAGCAGGCCGTTGGCCTCCTGACAGATCGCGTTGAAGTTGAAGAGCTCGCTCGTGGCCTGCGTGTTCCGAGCGAAGCCCATCAAGCCCTGGAGCAGATCCCGCCCGCGGCGGCAGCTCGCCAGGATGATCTGGAGATCGTCCTGATGAACGCTGGCCACCGACAGCTCGTCCTTGACCGCCGAGGTCAACCCGATGACGCTGGCCAGGATGTTGTTCATGTCGTGGGCCATCCCCCCGGCCAGCCGACCCAGCGCCTCCATCTTCTGCGCCTGGTTGATCCGCTCGGCGAAGTGCCGCTGATCCTCGCGCGCCCGATGCAGCTCGCTGATGTCGACGAAGGTGATCAGCGCCCCGGTCCGCCCCTGCTCGTCCGCTGGCGTCGGGATGGCCGAGAAGAGCGCCCAGACCACGGCCCCATCCGGCATCTTGACCCCGATCACCTTCGGCGGCTGCGGCTTGCCCGTGCTCAGACACTGGCTGACAGGGTACTCCGACACCGGGCAGACGCTCCCGTCCTCCCTGAAGGTTTCTCCTTCAAAATCAGAAACATAGCGATCGGTCAGCTCATCGTAGGTGAGCCCCAGGATGTGCTGCGCCTCGGCGTTGGCGTAGAGGATGGAGCCCACAGACGAGACGTGGACGATGCCGGAGGGCACCACGTCGAGGATGGAGCGGTTTTCCATCACGCCCTGAAGCGACGCCGCGCGCGCCTCTCGGCGCGTCGCCTCGCTCAGCCGCTCGCGCAGCCGCTCGATCTCGCCTTCCAGCAGCGCGATCCGATCGCCCTCGTCTGTCAAGTCCTTCGCGATGCTCATTCACCAGGTCCCTGTCATGCCAAGCCCCGTCGACGATGGCCCTGCCCAGATCGACAGCGAGGGGGCGGCCTTGGCGCCCTCAGCGGAGGGCTCGACGTCGGGAGCAAACGCGATCAGGAGCACGCCGGTGACGACCAGCGCGCCCCCTGAGATCAACAGCCCGAGGTTGAGCCCCTGGGCGCCCTCGATGGAGGACTTGAGGTCGTCGAAGGACTCCTGCTGGCCAGGCTGGGTCCGAAGCTCCTTGAGCGACTTGATGTCGGGGCTGATGGACACGGCGTCCACCGCCAGCGCCGCCAGGAGGGCCGCGCCGCCGGTCCCGGCCGCGATCCAGCCCCAGGTCCCCAGCGCCCCCTGCTGCGGCGGCTCGATGATCTCCGGCCCGATCGCGACAACCGGCGTCTTGAGGGTGAGGGTCAGCTGCGCGCGCTCCATGCTGACGATCGTGACGACCTCCTCAACCCGCTCTTCTGCCAGGACGCCGACGACGCGGTGCTCGCCTGGGGACAGCGTCAGCCCCTCGGCGGGGCAGTCGATGGGGGGCTGATCGTCGATCTGGAGCTGGACCCCGTCCGGCGAGCACGCCACGCTCAACACCCCTGGGCAGGGGCCGATGAGCTCGCTGCGGTATCGTTCGAGCACCCCGGCGACGACCTCTGGGGGGGGATCCGGGACCTGCGGGGCCGCTTCGACGGCGTCGTAGGCGGCCACGGCCTCGTCGCAGCGGCCCGCCTTGGCCAGCGCTCTGCCGAGGTTGAGCCAGGTGACGTTGAGGTGGCCGAGATCCAGCGAAGCCCTGAAGATCCGGATGGCCTTGTCGGGATCGCCGTCGATGATGGCCTGGACGCCCTCGTCGTTGAGCTGACTCTGGGCCTCCGTGGCCAGGATCGTCGAGGCCTGCGCGCTGGCCGAGGGCGCGAGCAGCTCGCCTGCGCCGCTCGGCGCGAGCAGCGCCGGGCCGAGCGCCACCAACGCCCAGACAATCAGCGTGGACAGCGCCGCGGCGCCCTTTGGGGGATCAAGGCGCAAGCTTCAAGCCCTTCGTCTTTGCCTCGGCGGGGTCTGGCGCTGGCGCCTTGTCCTCGGGAGGGGTCTTGTCCTTGGGCGCCGTATCCGCGACGCGCCCCTGGGTCTTGTCGCCCTGCCCTTTGGGCGTCAGGCGCGTGGTCCTGGCCTTGTCGACGGCCTCTGCGACCTTCTCCCCGGGGGACTCCGGGCCGTCTTCAGGCGCGGGCGGATTGACCTGCTCGACCGCTGGCGCCTCGATCTCCTTGGGCACCAGGGGGGCGCTGGCCTCGTTGCCGGCCGTCGTCGGCTTGACCTCGGCGTCAGGGTCGGGCGCGAGCGTCGGGCGCTCGGCCGGGTCCTGCTCGGCGCCCTCCGCGGCGTCGAGGGTCGACGCGTCCCCTTGCGCGCTCTCGATCAAGCTCCAGATCCAGGCGCCGCCGAAGATCACGGCGATTGCGATCAGCGCGGCGATGACCGCCTGGGTGCGGCGCTGGTGCCGCATCAGGTCCCGGTGAAGCTCCTGGGTCTGGTCGAGGTTGTCGACGGGCGCTGGCGCCACCCGGGCCGCGGCCGCCGCTTCGCCGCCAGGGGAAGGGGCCGACGGGGTCGCGCGGTTGGAGGCCGCGGCGGGGGTCCGAGGCGAGGCGTGGACGGGCTTCGCCGACCTCGCCGCCGAGGCGTCGAAGCCTGTCGGCTGCGCGTCATCGTCGGAGACACCGTCGGTCAGATCGACGCCGTTGATCTGACCGGCGGCGCCTCTCTGGCCGAAGGTGCCTCCGACGGCATCTCTCAACTCATCGACAAGGACCTGGTCGGCGCCAGTCCGCTGCGCCGATGGCGTTGAGCGGACAGACGGTGTCTCCGACGGCGTCTCCGCGTCGAGCTCTCGCTGGAGCGCGAGGAGATCGTTGGACAGCTCTCTGCGCTGCCCGACGATCGCGGCCAGCGACCGGCGAGGGGTCTCGGGGCCGACGGGGTCAATGGTCTGGGGGTCGATGGCCGACAGGGCGTCGCGGAAGGAGCCGGCGTCGGGGTAGCGCCGGGTGTGATCAAAGGCCAGGGCCTTGATCAAGACGTCTTGCAGGGGACCTTTCATCAGGGGGATGGGGATGTTCAGTTCGCCGGTGCAGTGCATCATGATGCAGGCGTAGACGTGATCGGCCTCGACGACGGCGGCGCCGCAGATCATCTCGATGAGGATGAGCGCCATCTGGTAGACGTCCAGCGCCGGAGAGGCGGTCTGGGTGCGGACGTACTCGGGGGCGACGTACTTGGGGGTGCCGAGGAACTGGCCGGTGGCGGTGATCCGGGAGTTGTCGACCTCGAGGATGCAGGCCATGCCGAAGTCGACGATGTGCAGGCGCTCCCGATCGGTGCCCGGCTCGCTCAAGAACAGGTTGCCCGGCTTGAGATCCTTGTGGATGATCCCGGCCTCGTGGGCGACGGCCAGAGCGTCGAGGCACTCCAGAAAGAGAGGCAGCGCCCGCGTGGGCGCCATGGCGCCCGAACGCTCCAGCTCCTCTTCGAGGTCGTGGCCGCGCAGCAGCTTCATGGCGATGAAGGGCTGTCGGCCCGATCCCGTAAAGCCCACGTCGTAGATCGTCACGACGTTGTTGTGATCGATGCGCGAGGCCGCCTCGGCCTCCTGAATGAAGCGCCGGCAGACCTCGCGGTGGTTGGGCTTGTCGTTGGGGATGTTGAGGACCTTGACGGCCACGGCGCGGGTCATGTGGAGGTGCTGGGCCTCATAGACCGTCCCGAAGCCGCCGCTGCCGAGCACGCGGGCAACGCGGTACCTCTCCCCGATGATGGTCCCGATAGGAAGCTCTGTCATCCAAGACCCTGCGCCCGAGGCGACCCCTCGCGACCGCCCGGAAGGGTTGACGCGCGCCGCTCAAGAATTCCGCCCATCATAAGATCCATCCCCCAGCGCGTCAAAGCAACCCCCCCGCGCCGCCGACGCCCACGACCGCCCATCCTCGCCTGCGGGCGCTCACCATGGCGCGCAAGTGTCGGGCCATCGGCTCATGTCGGAATTCTTGTGCCGGGTCGAGCTTGATGTACGTTGGTGTCGTTCCAGGTAGGGTTGTGTGTGTGCAGTTCCACGCGCCAGACCTACATCGGCCTGCAACTGGAGGCTTTCCCAATGGCACAGGACAACACCATCCACGCCGACGCTCGCCCGGGCGTCATCCTGACAGGGCTTCTGGCGGCCACCACCGCGGCCCTGTTCATCTGGGGTCAGCGCGGGCCAGGGTTCTCCTGGGACCCCAAGGCTGCCCTCTGGATCAAGGACACCATCCCGGGGCTTGAGACGGTGGCCTTCCTGGTGGCCTGGCCCGTGGCCAGACAGTGGCCCTTCGCGCTGGCCGTCCTGTCGACCGTCGTCGGCCTGAGCGCCTCCAGGCACCCCAAGGCCGCCGTCGAGGTGCTCGGCGCCGTCGCCGGGGGGATGCTCCTCTTCAACGCCATGACCGACCTGCCCATGGAGCTGGCCCCCTCCAAGGAGACCCTCTTCTACGGCGCCTTCTTCGGCGGCATCTGCCTCTCGCTCCACCACGACGTCTCGGCCCAGACCCGCTCCATCCTCTGGGGCTCCGCCTGCCTGCTGACGCTCATGCCCGGGCTCGCCCTCGTCAGCGCCGGCCACCTGCCTTCCGCCTGGGTCATCTCCGTCCTCCTGGTGGCCAGCTGGCTCGCCGGACTCCACCAGCTCATGCGCTGACCTCCCCGACCCGCGCCGCGCCCCTGAGCGGCCAGCGGCGCGCTCACCTCGACAGGATCGCGCAGCGGCCAGCCCGCGCAGCACCCCTCAGAGGCGAGCGCCCGCGCGCCCGAACGCGTGCCGCCAGTGCGGGGCTCGCCGATCGTCGTGCCCAAGGGCGCGCACCAGCGCCGTGGCGCTGGCGAGCAACCCCCGGGCGGCCTCCTCGTCGTCCTGCAAGGCGCGCAGCTCCGCAGCCGCGGCCAGCACGTCGGCCTGCCTCAAAGGGAGCTGAAGCTCGTCGGCGATGAGCCACGCGGTGCGCAGCGCCCGCTCGGCTCGTACAGCGTCGCCCCGATCGAGGTCGCACCGGGCCAGCGCCGTCAGCGCCTCACCCCGCAGCGGGGCCGCGTCGACCACCCAGGCCGCCTCGACCGCCGACTCAAGGCAAGCGCGGGCGCTGTCCAGCGCCGCCTGATCCAGCGCCATCTGGCCCAGCGCCAGCGTCGCGCGCGCCCGCATCAGCGCGCAGGCCGGGCTGTCGTCGAGCAGCGCGGCGGCCTGCTCCAGCCAGCCCGCGCCCTGCTGATCTCCAGCCCTGAGCATGAGCCCCAGGCCCAGCGCGCCCGCCGCCTTCAAGGCCGGCTCGGGCTGCGCGACCATCCCCTCAAGGCGCCGCCGGCACCGATCCTGGACCTCCACCTTGCCGAGCACGACGGCGGCCTGACCGAGCACCTCAAGGCACTCGGCCAGCTCGATCGTGTCGCGCTCCTTGTCGTCGATCGCGGCGCCGATCCGCTCCACCGCGCCGGGCAGCGCGCCCCGCGTCCACAGCGCCAGACCCTGGAGGCGGCGCGCGCGCGCCAACAAGGCCTGGTGCCTGGCCTGGGCAGGGATCCGCGCCTCGATGGCCTCCAGCCTCCTGAGCGCCTCCATGTGAAGGCCCTGACGCAGCAGCCCAAGGGCCTGCGAGGTCTGCGCGATCAAGAGCCTTGAGTCGTCCCTGGCCGCACCCTCGGCCTCAAGCATCGCGATCGCGCGCCCCCACGCCCTCAACCCCCGCGCCGACGCCCCCGCGCGCGAGGAGGCCTCGGCGGCGTCGATGAAGTGCTCATAGGCCTGGTGGTGGCGTCCGGCGCAGGCCAGGTGCTCGCCCAGCTGGAGATCCCGCTCGGCCGCGTCGCGCCACGTCAGCAGCCGCCGCGTCTCGCAAGCGGCCATGTGCAGGGCGGCCCGCGCAGGGTCGGCGTCGAAGTCGGCCCGCAGCAGCGCCGCGGCCACGCTGGACTCCAGGCCGACCCCCTCGCGCTCGACATCCCGACCGAGGATCCCTGTGGCGATGGCCCCGGCCACGACCTCCGCCATGATCCGCCTGTCGACGATCCGCGTGTCTCGCCTCAGCGCGCCGTCAAAGACCGCCCGCGGGGTCCCCTCCCCCAGCACCGCCACCCACTGCAGCGCAAAGGCGAAGTAGCGCGCCGCCGGCTCTCGAACCGGCGACAGCGCCTCAAGCTGCCCGCGGGTCCGCTCGGCCATCTCCGCCGGCACCTCCAGGCGATCCCCCGACAGCTCCCACTGCCCCGCATGCCACGCCGCCTCACCAGACTCGACGCAAGCCCGCAGCACCTCAAGCCCGTCGCCAGGGTTGCCCCCCGTCAACGCGAAGATCGCGTCGCACAGCGCACCCTTGGCCGGCGCGCTGGATCGCAGCAGCGCCCCCATGCCCTCCCGATCCAACGCCGACAGCTCCAGGCCCAGAAAGCTGTCCCCGAGCGACCACCCGATCTGGTCCATCGCCTCGGAGACCTCCGGCCGACCGTGGAGCACCCCCGTCCTCAACGCCATGACAAAACCAAAGACCCCGGCCCTGAAGCCCCCGCTCCGCGTCAAGAAGTGGATCAAGTTCAGCGTCCAGGGGTCTGCCTTCTGAAGATCGTCCAGACAGAACAAGGCCGGTCGATCCTCGCCGAGCACCCCCATGAGCTGCTCGACGCACACAAAGAGCATCTCGACCAGCGAGGGCTGCAGCCGCTCGGCGTTGGGCATCTGCGCGCCCGGATCAAAGAGCTGGCTGAAGAAGCCAAAGAGCGGCTGCCCCGGCCCAAGCTGGTGATGCAGCCAGCGCTCCATCTGCCTCGCCAGATCGCCGTCTGGATCGATCTCCTCGTCGCCCGCCGCCCTGAGCGCCATCAGGATCCCACCGAGCGGGACAGGGTGGACCCCCTCCACCCCCGGGAGAACGCGGACGTCACCCCTGGCCTCGACGCTCTGGCGCAATGCCCCAAGCAGCCTGCTCTTGCCCGACCCCGGCGCACCGACCACCAGCGCCAGCCGCCCGCCCGCGCCCGAGGACATCCCCCAGGCCACCCCCTCCAAGGCCTCAAGATGCTCGTCGACCCCGACCAGCGCGTTGTCCACGCTCGGCAACGAGGGCAACTCGGGCGCGAAGGGCGAGCGGATCTCAAAGGGAGCCGGCTGCTCATGGACGGTGTAGGAACCCTCCAGGAGCGTGCTGGCCTCAGAGACGCCGTCGGCCAGATAGACGCCGTCGGCCAGATAGACGCCGTCGGCCAGATAGACGCCGTCGGCACGATAGACGCCGTCGGAGACGCCGTCGGCACGATCAACGCCGTCGGAGACGCCGTCGGCACGATCAACGCCGAGACGTCGTCGGCTCGGATCAACGACGCCGTCGGCGCGATCACCCCCGGCGGCGTGATCCACAACAACCTCGGGGCGCCGTGGGCCAGAGGGGTCCTCGCCGCCAGCGCTCCGGGTGGAGCCCGCTGCCCCCGCGCGGGGATCTGGCGGGGGGCCGAGGCCGCGCTTGCGGGCCTCGTCGGAGTCCAGCGCGATGACCTCGGTTCGGTGGAGCGCCACCTCGTGGCTGGGCAGCGTGCGGGTGGGCTCTGTCGGGGGCAGCTCAGGGTCGCCCTTCCACGCCTGGGCAGCGCCGAGGGCGGCAGCACCAGGGTCAAGCCATTGAAATGACTCACGAAGCGCGTTCAAGAAGACGCCCGCGTCGGGGAAGCGCAGGGCGGGCTTCTTCTCGGTGGCGCGGCGGATCAGCGCGTTGCAGGGGCCCTGGGCCAGCGCGCCCTCCAGCGCCGGGACCAGATCATAGACCTGCATGTTGAGCAGGGCGTACATGCTGTCGGCGCGGAAGGCCATCCTCCCCGTGAGCATCTCGTAGAAGAGCAGCCCGGCGGCGTAGACGTCGGTGGACGGCGACAGGCTCGTGCCCGTAGCCTGCTCGGGGGCCATGTAGCTCGGCGTCCCGAAGACCATGCCGTGCTCGGTCAGCTGGGCCTCCTCTCGCCCCAGCGCCTTGGCGATGCCGAAGTCCAGCACCTTGACGAAGTCCCGCTCGCCGGGGATGTCGGCGAGGAAGATGTTGTCCGGCTTCAGATCCCGGTGGACGATCCCCTTGTCGTGGGCCTCGGCCAGAGACCTGAGCACCTGGGCCAGCACGCGAATGGCGCGCTCGGGGGCCATCGCCCCGGTGTCGCGCAGCATCTTGCCGAGGGTCTGCCCCTCCAGCAGCTCCATGACGATGTACCAGTGGGTCTCGGTCTGGCCGTAGTCAAAGAGCGTGACGGTGTTCGGGTGCTTGAGCTGGCTGATGTTGTAGGCTTCGCGGCGAAAGCGCTCGATCATCTCGCCGCGCTCGGCCATGTCCACCGACAGGACCTTGATCGCCACCTCGCGCTGGACGTTCTCCTGGATCGCCCGGTAGACCGTCCCCGCCGAGCCGCGCCCGACCCGCTTGACGATCAGGTACTTGTCGGCGATGCGATGTCCAGGGGCCAGGCGGTTCATGGGCACTGAGGGGTGAGGGGGCGAGGCGCCGCGGTGTTGGCCTTGATGTTGCCACCGGCGCTCGGAAAGCTCAACCGCGCTCGGCGCTCAGATCTGATGGAGCAGGACGCCGCCGCGCAGCTTGGGCTCGAACCAGGTGCTCTTGGGGGGCATGAGGCGATCGGCGTCCGCGACGGCGAAGAGCTGATCCAGCCCCGTCGGGTGCAGGTGGAAGGCGACGGCGGCCTCGCCCTCGTCCACGGCCCTCGACAGCGCCTCGTGGCCTCGTATCCCGCCGACGAAGGAGATCCGCTGATCCGTCCGGGGGTCCGCAATGCCCAGCAGCGGCGCCAGGATGCGATCCTGGAGCACCGCCACGTCCAGGCCGCCGACGGGATCATCGGGCACGACCCCTCGCCGCGCCCGCAGCTCGTACCACACCCCGCCCAGGTACATCGTCCAGCACCCTCGCGCCGCTGGCACCGGGTCCACGCCAGCGTCGAGATCGAAGTTCGCGTTGACGCCCGCCAGGAAGCGGCCAGGGGTCTGCCCCGCCAGATCCCGCACGAGGCGGTTGTAGGCCAGGATCCGCAGCTGGCTGTCGGGGAAGAGCCCGGCCAGGAACCAGGCGCTCCGACCTGACCCGCCGCGGGCGGCGCAGACGCGGCTGGCCGCGGCGGAGCGGTGGTGGCCGTCGGCGACGTAGAGCGCCGGCACCTCGGCGAAGGCGCTCTGGAGGGCCTCGATCGCCGCGGGCTCCCGCACCGGGGTCAGCGCGTGCGAGACGCCGTCGTCCGTGATCACCTGCCAGGCCGGCGCCTGCGCCTCGGCCTGGGCCATCGCCCGCCTGATCGCGTCGTCGTCGCGGTAGGCCAGGAACACCAGCCCGGACTGGGCGTCGAGCGCCTGGATGTGGTCGACGCGATCCTGCTCCTTGTCCGGGCGCGTCAGCTCATGCTTCTTGATCTTGCCCTCGTCGTACTCCTGAATGGAGCAAGCCGCCATCAAGCCGATCTGCGTCCTCCCTCGCCAGCTCTGCCGGTACAGGTAGAAGCACGGGGCCTCGTCCTGGATCAGCCAGCCCTCCGACAGGAAGCGATCCAGGTTCGCGCGCGCGACCTTGTAGGCCTCGGGGCCGTGCGGATCGCTACCCTCGGGCAGGTCCACCTCAGGGCGCGTGACGTGCAGGAACGAGTGCGGGTTGTCCTTCACGATCGCGCGCGCCTCGGCCTCGGACACGACGTCATAGGGCGGCGCGATGATCGAGCCGGCGAGGTCGTCGCGGGGTCGGATGCCCTGAAATGGAAGAATCCTGGCCATGCCTGTTCTCCTGGTTGGGTCCGTCGCCGTGCGAGGCGACTCGCCGATGGGTTAACCCGGCAGCGGCCGCTTGGCAAGATCCGCCCGCTGGCGCCCGCGAGCGCTCAGGGCAGGCAGTCCTCAGGCAGGAAGACGGCGCCCTCGGGCACGTCGCGCACATCGACGCATTGCGCCCCGTCGATGGCCTGATCGCAGGCCCTCAGATCCTCGATCGCGTCGCACCGCAGGTTGATGTGGCGCGCAGCGCAGTCCTCGGCGGAGTCGTAGAAGGTCGTCACCGGGACGCCCATCACCACCGTCGTGATCGCGCAGCGACCCTCGGGCTCGGGGCGGCAGCCGCAGGCCACCGCGCACAGCGCCTCGATCATCTCCTCACAGGAGCGATCCGGCTCGCCGCCCTCCGGCTGCCCCTCGGGCTCGGCCTCCGGCTCGCCCTCGGGTTGACCCTCCGGCTCCGGAGATGGCCCCTTGCCCGGCGCATCGCCGCACCCGACCGCCGTCCAAAAAACCAGCAACACCAACAGCTTGAAGACCTTCATCGCGCCCCCTCCCCGCCGGCACCTCGGACGTCGTAGCGCCGCCCGCTGCCCGTGCACCACCCGCACACCTCGCGCACCGACAGCTCCCCCAGCCGCCCCGACAGCGCGCCGGAGAGCGTCCGCTCGATGGGTCCGGTGTCGGGGTAGCTCGGGTGCAGCCAGGCCAGCAACCACTCTGGCCGCGTCAGCCACCCCTGCCCCCGGCAGTAGTCGCACTCGATCCAGCCCCAGCCGGACCGCCGCGCCTCCTCCCCGCCCAGGGCCGGGAGCAGCCCCACGCTCCCGGCGCCGCGCTGGCGCGGGCGCCCCGCGGGCACCTCGAACTCGAAGATCTGTAGGGTTTTGGCCCGGCGCTTCTTCTTCAACAACAGCCCTCGGCACGTCGACGGGCTCAACATCCCCCAAGCGCCCACGCGAATCAACCGAAACAACCGACGCCGCGCCTCGACGGCCTCCGCGCGCGCCGATCCCACAAATTTTTGACCAGATCGGCCCCCTTCACCTTGAACTTCTCGTTGGAATGAGGTTCGATCGCCTTTACACGGGCACGGACGCCCGAAGCACTGAGGGCAGGAGCCCATGCCGACCTCCACTGACCCCGACGCCTTCGCGGACTCGATCGGCCTGAGCGCGCGCTCCACGCTGCGCATCACGGGCGCGATCCAGAACCAGGACTACCTCGCCGGGCGCCTCTGGGGCGAGCTCGACGCGCTGCGCGCCGAGACAGGCGCGCGCGCCGCGCTGCTGGCCGAGATCGCGGCGCTCGCCAGGGATATGGAGGCCGCCTGCGCGCAGCTCGGCGCCGCGCCAGGGAGGATGGAGACGCCCTCGCGGCAGGTCTACTGCTGGCTTCGGTGGCTCGCCGAGCGCGGGCACCTGGAGCGCCACCTCGACGCCCTCTACAGGGGGCGGGCGATCGCGCGCGAGCTTGGGGTCGAGGGCGACGGCGCGCTGACCCTGCACCTGCTCCACATGGGCTCGCTCTGGCGCCACAAGCCCAGGCGCCAGATCCTGCAGCTCCACCAGGCCTTCGTCGACGCCGACCGCGCCGCGTGGCGCGCGGTCTTCTCCAGCGCGCTGATCGAGCGCACCCCGGCCCACGGCAGGGCGATCCGGCGCTTCACCAGCTCGACGACCTTCGTCGAGGCGCTCCAGTCCCTGGACGCCTACGCCGAGGCCCACGAGCTGACCCGAGGGCGCGTCTACGACCTCGACGCCAGCTTCAGCCGCATCAACGACCGTTACTTCGAGGGCCAGATCGAGCGCCCGCGGCTCGCCTGGAGCCGCGGGATGACGAAGCGCAAGTTCGGCCAGTACGAGGAGGCCCGCGACGCGATCACGCTCTCTCAGAGCCTCGACGACCCCGCGGTGCCGCGCTTCGTCCTGGACTTCGTCATGTACCACGAGCTCTTGCACAAGAAGCACGGCGCGACGCTCAGCCCCGAGGGGAGGCGCATGAGCCACACGCCGGCCTTCAAGCGCGAGGAGCGCCTCTTTGACCGCTACGAGGAGGCCGAGGCGCGCTTGCGGGCGCTGGCCCGACGGCGGCGGGCGCTCCAGGGGTGAGATCCGGGCCAGGAGGGGGAAAGGGGAAGGATCAGCGATCGCCGAAGGGCACGTAGTCGCGCTTGGTCTCGCCGGTGTAGATCTGGCGAGGGCGGCTGATGGGGAGGCCCTGGCTTGAGCTCTCCTTCCACTGGGCGATCCAGCCGGGCAGGCGGCCGAGGGCGAACATGACCGTGAACATGTTCACGGGGATGCCCAGCGCCCGGTAGATGATGCCGCTGTAGAAGTTGACTATCGAGGCGAACATGGGCTTGAACTCCAGAACGCCGCGATCGAGAGCGGCTTGAATGCGGCGCGTGCGCGGCACCCCCGTACCCGAGACGATGCTCGG
>SYOX01000301.1 GCA_005804885.1 Pseudomonadota bacterium | reverse complement strand
GGGATCGACTGCTTGACCGTGTTGACGCTTACCAGATGGCACTGGCCGTGACACAGAACAATCATCCTCCCAACAACCTCTCAACAACAACAACCCCCACCACGACGGGCTCCGATGAGATGTGACCAAGAGACAGCCTTCCGGAGGGAGGAGGGGGACAGGGGGTGGAGTGCGGGGCTGGAGTGTGGGGCTGGAGTGTGCGGGAGGGTGAGGTCTACAGGCGAGCGGGCGGGACCAGCTTGAGGTCGACGGGCAGGTCGAGGGGGAGGTCGGCCACCGGGCTGGGCTCGTCGATCTTGAAGCGGGCGCGCTCAAGGAGCGAGCCGTCCGGGGCGACAACGTCCACGGTCCACATGCCGACCTGATCGGCGTCGATGGTCTTGCGCGACCAGGTCCTCCAGCTCGGGCTGGTGCCCACCTCCAGAGCGACGCGGGAGTGCACCTTGCCCTCGTAGCGCCAGATCATCTCGATCTGGCTGGGCGCCTCCTTGTTGCTGATCTTGGCCCAGGCCGTGAGCGTCTGCCGACCGGCGTCAAATCGCTTCGCGACGCCCAAGGGCTCGCGGCCCTTGATCCCCTGGGCCATCACCAGCTCGACGACCTCCAGATCGGAGTGGGCCTGGGTCGGCTCGGGGAGAGGGTCCGCGAGGGCCTTGGCCTCCTTGGCGACCTTGAGGTCCCTGGTCGGCTCGGCGACGTCGACGGGCTCGGCCAGGGCTTCCGCCTTGGGCCCATCGATCCGGGCCTGCGCCCCCTCGTCGCGAGCGGGAGCCGCCACAGGGGTCGCGGGGGCGTCGGCGTTGATGACCTCGACGCAGCGGGCCGCGGGGGTCGGCTTGGCATCCCCGCAGGCGCCCAGGAGGGCGACGAGGGCGACCAGGGTCACGGGGGCGAAGGGGGAGCGGCGGGTCGTCTTGGAAAGTGTCATGGCGAGGGCCTCCTGTTTGGATGTTGGGCGTCGACCGCCTGTTGCGTGCCGACGACCTCTCCCAAAGCCAGGGCCGTGCCAACTCCAAATTTTTCCCGTCAATGCCGTCAGTGACGGCCTCGAACCCGGCGACCAGGCCGACACTGCCGCTGAGGGCCTCTCAGGGGGCCAAGGGCGATCTTCGATTGCGATATTCCAATCTATGACTCAAGACGGCGTGCCAGGCCCACGCTTCAGCCCGAAGGGGCGCAGCGCAGGCCAGAGCCCATCAGCGATCGAGGCTCTGGGGGTTCCTCTCGACGAAGCGCGCGAAGAGGGCGCGGGACTCCTCGTCGAGGTTGCGGGGCACGACGATCTGGATGGTGACGTAGAGATCACCGGGGCTCTGGCCGTTGTCGACGCCCTTGCCCTTGAGGCGCAGGCGCTGGCCGGAGTCCGTGCCGGCGGGGATGTTCATGCGGACGTCGCCCTTGAGCGTCGGCACGCTGATGGCGCCGCCCAGGACGGCCTCGGAGAGCGTGATGGGGACGGTCAACAAGAGGTCGTTGCCCTGCCGCTCGAAGGGCGTGTCGTTCTCGACGTCCAGGCGGACGTAGAGATCTCCAGCGTTCCCGGCGCGGTCGGCGTGGCCCTTGCCGCGCACCCGGATTCGGCTCTCGCCGTCTGCGCCGGGCGGGATGCGCACCTTGAGCGTCATGCGGCTCTCCCCGACGCCCTGGCCCGAGCAGCTCGAACAAGGCTTCTCGATCCGCTGCCCCGTGCCGCTGCAGGCCCCGCAGATCTGGGCGAAGCTCATCGAGGCGTGGCCGAGCTGCTGGCGGCCCAGCCCCCCGCAGGTCCCGCAGACCCGCACCTGCGACCCCGGCGCCACGCCCGAGCCCGTGCACGTCCCGCACGGCCCTCGGCGGTTGTAGCTGACCTCGGCCGTAAAGCCCGCCGCGGCCTCGCTCAGCCGCGTGCGCGCGACGACCTCCAGATCCGCCGGCCTGGCCTGCTTGGGGCGCCGACGGCTCGCATTGCCGCCAAACATGTCCCCGAGGATGTCGTCCAGGCCGCTGAAGCCGCCGCCGCCCGAGGTCCGCCCCTCGAAGGGGTTGCCCCCTCGCCCGCCCCAGCCGACGTGCTGGTTCGGATCAAAGCCCTCGCGCAGGCCCGCGTGCCCGTACTTGTCGTAGAGCTTGCGCCGATCCGCGTCGCTGAGCACCTCATAGGCGTAGGAGGCGTCCTTGAAGCGAGCCTCCGCCTCGGGGTTGTCCGGGTTGACGTCCGGGTGGTTCTTCTTGGCCAGCCGCCTGAAGGCCTTCTTGATCTCCGCCTCGGAGGCCTCCTTGGAGACCCCGAGGACCTGATAGGGATCCTTCTCGCTCATGATTCCGAGCTCTCACTCACGCCCGCACTCGGGGAAGTCCGCCGGGCAGGCAAAGCGCACGTGCATGTGATCGCGGTGCCCGTCCCAATGGCGGATGATACCCACCTCGGCCTCCTTGTCACGCGGGTACTGGAAGATCCGGGCGAGCTCGGCGGCGGGGACGCCCTTGGTCGCGGCGAACTCGTGGTACATCTTCTGGATCTGATAATCCATCAGGATCAACTCGACGCCGCCGGTGTCCACCAGGGCCTTGAGCATCGTCCAGTTGCGCTCAGGGTCAAAGACCATCGAGGTCATCTTCAAGAAGCCGCCGTTGTCGTGCTCCGGCACCGGCACGTAGCTCAGATCCACGTCTCGCCCGTCCCGGTGCGTGTGGTGGGGTCGAAGCCTCCCGCCGCCGCGCAGCGACATGTCGCTGACGATGACCACCGGCCCCTTGGGGAAGGCCCTGCCGTAGACGTTCAAGGCCTGATCCAGGTCGCGGACCATGCGCGCCGTCCCCCAGGACTTGCTGCGGCTGCGCACCCGGCGGCCGAGCCCGTCGGGCATCGGGACGTCGACCTGCCGGAAGGGCTTCGGCTCGGCCTCGGGGACCCTGACGCCGTGCTTGTAGACCGTAAAAACCTTGCCGGCGCCGAACTTGCGATCGTCGGGCAGCCCCGGGTTGAGCGCGCGGGCGAGCTCCATCGGCAGGTCGAAGATCCGGGCGATGTCCTCCAGCGAGCCGCTCGTCTGCACCCGGTAGCGCACCACCTCCACGATGGGCTGGGCGCTCTCGGCGTTGCCCCTCTCGGTCAGCGCCGTGGAGACCTCCTGGATCCGGAAGGCCAAGGAACGCCCGGCCGCCTCGGCGTGGATGCGCGCGATCGCAGGGCTGTCCGGGCCGGCGATCGTCGCCATCGACCCCCCGAAGATCTTGGCGAGCAACAGGCCAACCAGCGACAGCGCGACAAGCCCTGCCACCACCCAGCCCGCGACCCTCCACGCACGCCGACGATCGCTGCCTTCCGGGGAAGGCAAGGTCGTCACCGTCGCGCTGGTCTCCATGAGACCTTCGACACCATGGCTCAAACCAGCCTCCGCTCTCTCCTCACGCCTGAACTCTCCTGCTGCGCCCGCAGCGCCAGGCCGCACCGCACAGCCCATGGCGGCGATCTGCCACGGCCCTCTCCCTGCAACTTTATCCACGAACCAGGCCACGATGTCCAACGCACCCAACCCGCAACTGAACACAGATACAGCGCCAATATTGACGATGGAGCCACCCGTGCTATCTTGCTCCGGCCCTCGCTGTCCAGAGGGCCTGATCAACGAGGAGGGTTGAGGTGGGAGGTTGGCGCAGGTGGGTTCTTCTGGTGGCGGGCGGGCTCGGGATCCTCGCGGCAGGGTGCAGTACGACGTCCGCGCCGAAGGTCGACGTCCCGGACGATGGGGTCAGGGATGAATCGGCGCGCGCGGCGCTGCTGACCAGGCTCCCCGCGCTGCTGGAGGCGCGCGCGGCGATCGAGGCCAGGCCGGCGCACCTCCCGACGGAGATCGAGGCGCTCAAGGGCGAGCTGCACCAGCCCAGGGCGATCGAGGTGCTCTACGCCGAGACAGGCCACCAGCGCTTCATGCTGGATCAGGCGGGGATGACGCCCGTCGGGGAGCGGATCTTCGCCACCCTCCGGGACAGCGGCGCCGAGGCGCTTGATCCGAGGGTCTACCACGCGCCCAGGGTGTCCATGTGGCAGATCCAGGCCGAGGAGCAGGCCGCGCAGCTGCGGCAACACCTCGACGCGGTGCCCGAGGTCGATCAGGCGCTCGCGTCCTTGTGGGAGCAGCGCACCGACTGGGGGGACGACGAGGCCATCGACGCGCTGCTGGGCGGCGCGCAAGGCGAGGTGCTTCGAGCGTGGCTGGCGGAGCACGCCAGGGGGATGGAGGCGTTGTCTGCGCTCAGGGCGCGCGCCGAGATCGCGCTGGCCGATGGCCTGCTGCGCTACGCCTACGACATGAAGCACGCCAACGTGCTCTCGGTCCCGGAGGAGATCATGATCTCGAAGGGCAAGCAGGGCGTCATCGAGGAGCGGCAGCTGGGCTTCTTTCGCATGGCGCGCGAGGCGGCGATGGGGCCCAGGGCGGCTGACGCCGTCGGGGGCCTCCTGGAGGGGCTCAGGCCGATCGGGGAGGACTACAGGCGGCTGATGGAGGCGCTGGCGCGCTACGCGGCGATCGACGCCGCGGGGGGCTGGCCGCTGGATCTCCCTTCGATCAAGCCGCCGAAGCGCAGGGAGGCGACGCGGTACACCGCCGCGAGTCGAGACACCCCGGCGGGCGTCGTCAAGCAGATCAAGGCGCGCCTGAGCGGCGAGCGGCTCTACGAGGGCACCATCGACGATCAATGGGATGAGGCGCTCAGCGCCGCGATCCAGCGATACCGACGCGGGAACCTGCTCAGCGACGAGGCGGTGATCGACTACGAGATGATCCAGGTGATGAGCGCGCCGAGCGCCTTCAGGCTGGCCCAGATCAAGATCAACCTCCAGCGGCTCAGGGAGGGCTATCGAGGCGAGGGCTACGCGATCTACGTCAACGTGCCGGAGTTCGTGGCCGAGGTGTGGGACGAGGGGCAGGTCAAGATGCGCTTCAACATCGTGGTGGGCAGCCGCAAGAAATACCTCGACCGGGAGACGGGCCAGTGGCGCTTCCCCGACGCGACGCCGCTCTTCAGGGACAAGATGGAGCGGGTGGTCTTCAACCCCTACTGGAACGTCCCGGCCAGGATCCAGCGCGAGATCATGCGCAAGGCCGAGGAGGACCCGGAGTACCTGGAGCAGCACAAGTACGAGGTGGTCGAGGGGTCCAACGGCCACGAGTCGATCCGCCAGAAGCCGGGCTTCGGCAATGCGCTCGGGCAGGTCAAGTTCCTCTTCCCCAACCAGCACGACGTCTACATGCACGACACGCCGAGCAAGGATCTCTTCAAGACGCGCGTCAGGGCCTACTCGCACGGCTGCATGAGGGTCCAGGAGCCGCTGGATCTGGCCGCCTTCGTGCTCCAGCGCGACGATCCCACCTGGACGCCGCAGCGGGTCCGCAAGGCGGCCTCCGGAGGGTCCTCCTACAACGTCGACCTCAACGACGGCCCCGAGATCCACATCGACTACGTGACCACCAAGGTCGAGGACGAGGGCTCGGTGATCTTCTTGTGGGACATCTACCACCGGGACATCGCGCTGGCGGCCGAGCGCCACGGCGTGGTCTTCGAGCCGACCGCCCACTACCCCTGAAGGGCGAAGGAGGACGAGGGCTCAGTCTTCCTGATCGGAGCGGGCGCGTCGACGGGAGCGACGGTCGCCGCCGCCGCGCTCTTCGTGGAGGGAGGCGGCCTTCTGCTCGGCCTGTCGGCCCCAGGCGTAGCCGGCGATCAGCCCCACGAGCAGGATGACGGGGATGTAGAAGATGTGGGCGTAGGTCATGCCTCTGCCTCCAGCGCCTCCAGAGCCGCGTCGACAGCATCCATGCGCTTGTCCACGGCGCTGATCCGGGCCTCCAGCGCGGCCTGCTTGCGCCAGAGGAAGACGACGTAGGCGAAGATCAACAGCCACAGGAAGGTGTAGGCGCCGTAGAGGAAGGGCCAGGCCGGCAGGTTCTCCTTGGGAGCCTCGTCGGTGGCGGCCTCAAAGCCCATCGTCGGGGTGTCGCCCTCGGCCTTGGCGTCGGCGGCGGGAGCCTCAAACTTATTGATCTGCGCGGGTTTATCGCCCTCGCCCTTTTCGCCCTCGCCTTGCGCGGCGGGGTCGGCCGGCGGCTCGGCCGCAGGGTCGGCGGGCTCGGCGGCGTCGGCTGCTGGCGTCGGCTGCCCATCGGTCGGCCCGGCCTTGTCGTCGGTCGGCGCGGCGAGCCCGTCCGGCGAGCCGCCGGCCGCCATGTCGTCGGCGGCCTTGTCGGCGGTCGGCGTCGGATCGGCCTTGTCGGCGGTCGGCTCGGCCTTGTCCGCGGGCGCCTCGGCGGGCGGCTGGCGGGGGCGCTTCGGCCTCTCGACGCGAATGGGGGCGATGTCCGCAAGCGCCTCGGCCGCGGGGCCCGCCGTCAGGATCAGGGCGATAAAGAGCGGCGCTGTCGCGCGCCAGGTCGTCGTCCGCATCAGGCGGCCCTCCCCTTGAGCTCGTTGATCTCGATGAGCTGATCTTCCATCTCCACCTCCAGCTCCCGGAGCCTGTCCTCGCGGCTGGCCACGCGCACGCGCAGCCAGTAGAGCGTGGCGAAGAGCAGCAGGAAGGTCAGCATCGACACGTAGAAGGCGACGCGCATGTCGGGGTGGAGGCCGCCGCCGCCCTCGCGCTCGACCAGCGGGTGCGTCCCGCCCCACTTGCGCACGGCCATGTGGATGATGGGCACGTCCATGAAGCCGAAGATCGCCAGCACCGCCGCGATCTTGCGCACTCTGGCAGACTCGGCGGCGACGAAGCGCAGCAGCAGGTAGGCCGTGTAGATCAAGAAGAGCAGGAGGGTGGCGGTCAGCTGGGGGTCAAAGACGAAGTAGACGCCCCAGATGGGCCTGGCCCACAGCGGGCCGCTGGTCAGGACCATGGCGCAGAAGACGACCCCGATCTCGGCGCCGCAGCGCGCCAGGGCGTCGACGCGGTCGCCGGGCCGGATGAGGTAGACGACGCTGAAGATGAAGGCGCAGAAGAAGCCCGCGTAGGCGGCCACGGCCGAGGGGACGTGGAAGTAGAAGATCTTCTGCACCCAGCCCATCTCGGCCTCGACGGGCGCGAAGAAGAAGGCCAGGTAGAGGCTCAGGCAGATCATGGCCGCGGTCACGATCGCCAGCGCGGGGAAGAAGCGAAAAGAGTCCTTCATCGAAGCCCTCCAGAATCGGCGAGGGTCAAGACCCAGGGCGTCCCAGCCCTTTGCCGCTCCATAGGATCGGGGCGCGCCAAGAAAACCGCGCCCGGCCCAAGTCTCATACCACGCTCGCGGCTATTCGTCTTGCCCGATGTGGCCAAAGAGCCAGGCCCCGCCGACGATGTAGAGGACGTCGACGGCCACCATGACCTTGACCCAGCTCCAGGCCTGGGCGACGGGGAACTCCTGGATCAGCACGCCGACGGCCTCCACCCCCATGATCAGCAGCGGCAGCGCGATGGGGTACAGGACGATGGGCAGGAGGACGCCGCGGCGACGGACGGCCACCAGCATGGCGCTGAAGACCGTCCCGACGGCCGAGAAGCCCACCGTCCCGGCCACCAGCGCGGCGGCGAAGCAGGGCCAGGTGTCCATCGGCAGCGGCACCGAGAGCATCAAGAGCACCAGCGGCGCCACGACCAGCACGACGATGAGGATGTAGAGGATGTTGGTGGCGGTCTTGGCGGCGAAGAGCGCCTGCTGGGCCCCGGGGACGAGCGCCAGCGCCGTGAGCGTGTCGCCCTCCTGCTCCTGGGCGAAGCTGCGCTCGATGGCCAGCGCCCCCGTGAAGGCCAGCGCGATCCAGATGATGCCGGGCGCGACCGCCCGCGCGATCTTCTCGTCGACCCAGAGGCTGAAGGAGAAGATCACCACGAGCAGCAGCGCGAAGAAGATCAGCGTCAGCAGCGTCTCCTTCGTCCGCCACTCCGTGAGCAGATCTTTGCGGATCAGGAGCGCGCTCTGGCGCAGCACGGCGCTGGCGCCGACCCCGGCCGCCGTCAGCCTGCGCGGATCGGAGAGCGCCGGCCCCTCGGCCTTGCGCGCCCTGCGCCGGCCCTGGGGCTGGGCCCCGTGGGGCGTCGAGCCCTGGCCCTGCTCGCCGCCCATCAGGCCGACTCCTTCAGGCGCTGCTCGTACCAGAGGGCGAGGCTCAGATCCGGGTCCGGGCGCCCGTCGTGGGCGACGCGGCCGTGGTTGAGCAGCAGGGCGCGGTCGATCAAATCATGAGGAAGATCAAGGTTGTGGGTGATCAGGAGGGTGAGGCACCCCTCGGCCCGCAGGCGGCGCAGGACACCGTAGAGGATGCGGTTGCCGCTCTGGTCCAGGCCCGTGAAGGGCTCGTCGAGGAGCAGGACGGAGGGGCCCTGGATCAGCGCGCGGGCGATGCTCAGGCGCTGGCGCATCCCGCGGCTGTAGCCGGCCACGAGGCGATCGGCGGCGTCGAGCAGGTCAAGCTCGCGGATCAGCGCCTCGGCCCTCGTGCGGGTCACCTCGGCGGAGAGGCCGTAGAGCCTGCCGAAGAGGTCGAGGTTCTCCCGGCCGGTCAGGTCGTGGTAGATGAGGCTGGCATGGCTGACGAGGCCGAGGAAGGCGCGGTCGTGCTCGGCCAGTTCGAAGAGGTCGACCTCGTGGCGCGCGCCCTCGTGCTCGACGGAGGCGGTCACGAGCCCGCGGGTGGGGCGCAGCAGCGTCGAGGCGACGCGCCGCAGGGTGGACTTGCCGGCGCCGCTGGGGCCGAGCAGCAGGGCGATCTGGCCCGCGTCGAAGCCGACAGAGACGCCGCGCAGCGCGAGGTGGCGGCCGAAGCGCCGGCTCACGTCGTGGAGCCGGATGCCGAGCAGCCTCACGCGGCGTTGTCCGCGCTCTGCGCTTGATCGAGGCGGCGCAGGACGAGGGCGAGCCGCTCTCGCAGGCGCGCGACCTCGATGTCGTAGGCGCGGTCGCCGAGCTCGCCCTGGTCGAAGCGCTCTTCGAGGTCGCGCAGGGCGTCGAAGAGGTCCTCGCGCTCGTCGGTCAGGGCCTTGATGCGCAGCTCCCTGGAGTTCTTGCCGCCCTGACCGGCGCCGCGGCGCTCGCGCAAGAAGACGACGCCGCCGACGATCAGGATCAGGACGAAGAGGGCCAGGGCGATCTTGCGCTCGGGGGGGTCGTGGGCGGGGTAGCCCGAGACGGTGAAGTTCAGGGCGCCGCCGGGCTCGGCGTGGCCGTCGCGGGCGACGAGGAACTTCTGATCCTTGCGCATGCCGGGCATCTCGCGGCCGTCGCCGACGGAGGGGAAGCCGGGCGCCTCGAGCTGGAGGGCAAGCTCGGGCATCTTGGCGAAGCGGGTCTGGAGCGAGACGATGACGCGCATGCCCTCGATCTTGTAGAGCAGGGGCTGGCTGTACTCCAGGACGGCGTCCTCCAGCGGCATGCCGAAGCGGATCTGGACGCGAAGCGGGTCCTGGCCCTCGGCCTGGGGGGGGATCGGCGCCTTGACGAAGACCATGTCCTCGAAGAGCTCGGCGTCCTGGACGACGCCCTTGCCGAGCATCACGGTGGCGTGGGCGCCCTGGGCCTTCTTGGGCAGCTGGATGGGCAGACCTTTCTTGTATTTCTCGCTGTTGAGCGCGCCGGAGGGGTCAAAGGCGAAGGGCGAGGTGTTGACGAAGGTCCACATCTGCATGAAGACGAGCTGGCCTTCGGTCAGGTCGACGGTGGTCATCAGCTCGCTGACGATGACGCCGGAGTCGTCGAAGGTCTTGCCGAAGACGTCGATGGTGATCGCCTTGGCGTCGGCGTCGGGCACGACCTGCTCGCCGGTGAAGTTGATGCCGTCGCTGAGCACCTTGGGGATGTAGGTCGAGCCCTCCACGGCGGTCAGGCTGAAGGTGGCGACGCCGTCGGCGTCGGCCTTCTCGGTGTAGGTCTTGATCTTCATCTGAGGCGAGGCCATGGCGTCGAGCAGGACGTCGGCGCCGGCCATGGGGACCTTCTTGCCCTCGGCGTCGACCTTCTGGACCTTGACCTTGAGCGAGAAGGGCCTGCGGGCGGGCATCGCGCCGGGGGTGGCCGGGGCCCCGAGCTGGGGCGCGCCGCCGCCGTGGACGGCGTCCTGGGGTTTCTCGGAGCCTGGGCGGACGTCGCCCGGGGAGAGGGTGTCGGGCGCGCCCTGCTGGGCGAGCGGGGCGGTGCCAGGGGACAGGAGCGCCGCGGCGACGAGCGCGGCGGCCAGAGCGCGTGATCGCGTGGTCATGGTCAGGCCTCTCCGACTGAGGTCGCGGCGCTGGCCGAGACGATGGGGCTCGCTGCGGCGGCTTCGACGCGGGCGCCGCAGACGCTGCAGAATCTGGAATCGATCTTGAGGGGCGACCCGCAGGCGCCGCAGGCCGGCGCCGAGGGCCTGGACGCGGCTGGCGCGCCCTGGGCGGCGGCCTTGGGCCGCGCGCCCTTGGCGCCCGACCTGGGGCGGGCGCCCGACGACGAGGCGCTGTCGCCCGAGCCCTTCGCCAAGCTGGTCTTCTTGCGCGGCTCGGCGGCAGCCTTGGCGCTTGCGGGCCTGGGTGTCGCGGCTCTTTCGGGCCGCTCATCGAAGCGCAGGTCGTACTCTCGATCGATGATGGCGTCGTAGTCGACCTCGCCGCGCAGCTCGTCGAGGCGCTTGAGGACGACGATGGCGCGCGCTTCGAGCTTGCGGCGCATGTCGTTGTAGTCCTCCGGGCTGACGTGGCCGGTCTGGAAGTCGAACTCCAGGTCCTTGATATCCCTCAACATCCGGGCCTTGGTGACGGCCAGCTCCTGGAGCTCCTGGACCTCGCCTTCGAGGTCGGTCAGCAGATCCTGGCCGCTGGCGTAGCGCCAGCCTTCGGCGAGCTTCCAGCAGGCGCCCGCGAGGAAGAGGGCGAGGCCGACGAGCAAGAGTATGAGCACTGTGGCCATGTGAAAAACCTGGTGGGGGGGCAGCCCGGCGTGGCGCGGGGGGGCTCCCCTGAAAGAGCGTTAGAGTTGATCGAGTTCTTTCTCAAGGAGGCGGCGGTAGCCCTCGTCGTAGGCGTCGCTCGGGGCCCCGTTGGGGGTGGCGAGCTCCCGGGCGGCCGTCTCCCTGGACCATTTGCGGACCTTGAGGCCGATGAGGGGGGCGGCGATCAGGAGCAGGCCGATGGGCAGGGCCCAGCTGAGCCAGTTGAAGCCCTCGTTGGTGGGCATCGCCAGCACCTCGGGGCCGCGCATCGCGACGAAGTGGTCGAGGATCTGCTTGTCCGTCTTGCCCTCGCCGATGAGCTTCTCCAGCAGGCGAAGATCCTTCTGGTAGTCGGTGCAGGTCGGGGCGCTGTTGGTCATCGTCGGTCGGCCCGACGAGGGGCAGTCGACGCGGATGACGTCCATCAGGGCGCCAAGGCGCGGGTCGTGGACGCGGACGGAGGACTTGCCGTCTCCGACCTCCTCATGCTCCTCGTGGGCGGCGGGGCCGGTCTGGGTGCTGCCGACGGTGGCGTGGAAGACCAGCGGGGTGGCCGAGAGCAAGGCCAGCATGGCGGTGGACGCGACCGTGCGCGCGGCCCGGCGGTAGATCGTCTCGGGCATGCGGACCTCCTCGGGCCACAGGCAGATGACGGTGCCGAAGACGAGGATCGCGACCCCGAACCAGAACCACCAGGTCAGGGGGCTGACGACCATCTTGAAGCTGGCCAGGTTGCCGCCCTCGCTGTAGCCGACCAGGGCGAAGTAGAGGTCCTCGATGGGCGAGGAGTCGATGGCGATCTCGCTGGTGGGGCTGTCGGGGAAGGAGTGGTAGATGGCGCGGCCGGGGGTGATCCGAGCGACCTCGACGCCGCCGCGCTTGACGCTCAGGTTGGCGTAGATCAGCACCCGGTTGCGGTCCTCCTTCTCGCCGAGGCCCTCGTAGGTCACCTCGTAGTCGCCCAGGGGGACCGACTCGCCCTGGCGCATGGAGACGTCCTGCTCGACCTTGAAGGCGTTGCCGCAGAAGGCGACGATGGCCATGACGAAGCCCAGGTGGACGATGTAGCCGCCGTAGCGCCGGCGCTGTCGGTCAAAGAGGCCAAGGACGGCCTCCAGGGCGTTCTCGCCCTTGGACGTCATCCGGGCGCTCATGCCGCGCCAGAATTCGAAGATGATCGTCATGATGACGAAGATGGAGAAGGTGACCCCGGCGGTGGCGTAGCCCAGATCCAGGGGGACGGTCTCGACGTCGAGGGCCTCGACGCGGGTGAACCAGAAGAGGGCGCAGACGACGGGGGTGGCCACGAGGGTGGCGCCGACGGGGACGAGGAAGTTGCGCTGGAAGTTCTTCAGGCTGGCCTTCTTCCAGGTGATGAGGGTGCCGACGCCGATGAGCAGGACCAGGACGATGCCCATCGGGACGATGTACTTGTTGTACCAGGGCGGGCCGATGGAGACCTTGTCGCCGGTGATCATCTCCGAGATCTTGGGAAAGAGCGTGCCCCAGATGACGACGAAGACCATCCCGAGCAGGATCCAGTTGTTGCCCAGGAAGACGGCCTCGCGGCTCATGGGGGAGTCGATGTTGGCGTCGGACTTGAGGTGCTTCCAGCGCCAGATGAGCATCGAGGTCGAGAAGGCGATGGTGATCAAGAGGAAGGCCGCGAAGTAATTGCCGATGCTGGACTGCGCGAAGGTGTGCACCGAGTCGATCAGCCCGCTGCGGGTGATGAAGGTGCCAAAGACGGTCAGCAAGAAGGCGATGGTGCTCAGGACCACGTTCCAGCGCTTGAGCATGCCCCGGCGCTCCTGGACCATGATGGAGTGCAGGAAGGCGGTGCCGGCCAGCCAGGGCAGCAGGGCGGCGTTCTCGACCGGGTCCCAGGCCCAGTAGCCGCCCCAGCCCAGCTCCTCATAGGCCCACATGCCGCCGAGCATGTTGCCCATCGACAGCCAGAGCCAGGAGACCAGCGTCCAGCGGCGGGCGACCTTGAGCCACTCGTTGTCGAAGCGCCCGGCTATCAACGCCGACATGGTGAAGGCGAAGGGGATGGCCATGGTGGCGAAGCCCTGCAGGAGGCTCGGCGGGTGGATCATCATCAGCGGGGTCTGGAGCAGGGGGTTGAGCCCCGAGCCCTCCTTGGGGGTGTCGATGATGTGCCAGGTCTCAAAGGGGTTCGAGGCAAAGAGCAGGATGAAGAGCAGGATGCTGACCAGCCCCATGATGACGGTGATGAAGCCGGGGATCAGCGAGGCGTCCTTCTTGCGGTGGATGGTCAGGGCCAGGGCGAAGTAGGAGGCCAGGACCGTGGTCCAGAACAGGAGGCTGCCGGCCTGACCGCCCCAGAAGGCCGTCATCAGGTAGTTGAGCGGCATCCGGGTGTCGCTGTAGCGGTAGACGTTCTGGAGCGAGAAGTCGTGGGTGACGATGGAGTGGACGTAGATCGTCGCGGCCGAGGCGATCAACCCGAAGACGATGTAGCCGCTGTAGACGGCCAGCGTCGTGTAGCGCTTCTTCCCCGTCTGCCCGGCGAGGACGCTGCTGACGATGCCCAGCGCCGCGACGACGAAGGCGGCGTGAAGGGCGAAGGATCCGAGAGAGGGCAACATGATCAGCTCCAGACGCGGCGCACGCCAGGGGCCGCGCGCTCAGGTTTCGAAGGGGGCAAAGGGCCGTCAGTAGCCGCCGGCGCCGGCGGGGTGTTCCTCGGAGCCCGGGGCCCCCTCCTCGTACTTCGACGGGCACTTGGCGATCACGTTGTCGGCCACCAGCGTGCCCTGCTGCCCCATCTTGCCCTCGGCGATGACCTCGATGCCGGCCTTGAAGGTGTCGGGCAGCGGCTTGTTGTAGGTGATCGTCATCAAGTCCGTGCCGTGCTTGATCTTGAAGGTGGTGTCGAGCGTCCCCGGGACGTGGATCACCGAGCCCTCCTCGACCTTGCCCCGCACGCGGAACTGCTTGCCGACGAGCTGCTCCTGCTGCTCGACGGCCTGATCGACCGTGTAGGCGAAGACCGCGTCGTCGGCGCCGTCGAGGATGATGTAGGCCACCGCGACGGCCGCCAGCACAAGGCCGCCGACGAACCAGAGCGAGACGCCCGAGCCGTGCCTCGGCCCGCCCGCGGAGGACCCGCGCCTGCCAGGCGCCGGCGGATCCTCCGCCATGTGAGGCAGCGAGACCCCGGTGAGCTGCTCCAGTGGGGACATCTGTCCCCCTTGATCCTCACCCGCCTTGTTGTCCTGGTCGCTCATTTCGCCCTCTTTGCGTTCCGTGCTCGCCGCCCACGCGGCGCCGCCATCCTCACCACTTTGCCCGCGCTCCAGGCGCCGGGCCAGGTCGCGTGCAGTGCAAGGGCCGTTCCCATCTGGATCGACCGCCCCCCGCGCCGCCTTCAACCCCCGATGGAGACCATCTGCTTCCGGGTCACCGCGCCGCCGTCGATGTTGAAGCTGTGCGAGGCCAGCTTGCCCCAGAGCGAGCCACGGATGGCCTCCTCCAGCGCCTCGTCGCCCTCGCCGCCGCGCATCAGCGCCCTGAGGTCCACCTCTCTGTCGTCGGCCAGGCAAGCCCTCAAGCCCCCCTGCGCCGTCACCCGGACTCTGTTGCAGCCGTCGCAAAAACAGCGCGTCACCGCCGAGATGAAGCCAACCTTCCCCTCACCGCGCCGAAGCTGGCCGCCTCGCCCGGCCACGCGAAAATAGCGCGCAGGGCCGGCGCTGGCAACCTCGCCGAGCGGCTCCAGGGACCACCGCAGGCCCAGCGAGGCCTCCATCTCGGCCACCGGCACGCAGCCGCCCTGCCCCCAGATCGTGTCGGCGCCGATGGGCATGAACTCGATCATGCGCAGGATGTGCCCGCGCTCGACCGCCCAGGCCACCATGTCGTCCAGTTCGTCGTCGTTGAAGCCCCGGATGATCACCGCGTTGATCTTGATCCCCTCGAAGCCCGCCCGGCTGGCCGCCTCGATCCCGGCCAGCACCGCCGACAGCTCCCCGCCGCGCGTAATTTGCGCGAAGCGCGCCTCGTCGAGCGAGTCCAGGCTCACCGTCAGGCCCGTCAAGCCCGCCTCGCGCAGCGCCTCGGCGCAGCGCCCCAGCTGGTGCCCGTTGGTCGTCATCACGACCTGATCGACGCCCTCGATGGCCGACAGGCGCGCGACCAGCGCCGGGAGATCGCGGCGCACCAGCGGCTCCCCGCCCGTCAAGCGCACGCGGCGCACGCCGCCAGCGGCCATCAGCCGCACCAGGCGCTCGATCTCCTCAAAGGTCAACAGCGTGCTGTTGGGCCCAAAATCGAGGCCCTCGGCCGGCATGCAGTACACACACCGGAAGTTGCAGCGATCCGTCACCGAGAGGCGCAGGTAGGTCACCGGCCTGTTGAATCGGTCGACGAGGGGCTCCATCCTCCTTTGCGCTGTCTCCATGCCTGGGGCTTCCGGGGCTCGATCTTCTCACCGGGTCGCGTCGGATCAAACGCCGAGCGAGCCACGGGGTGTCTAGCATACACCACCGCCCTCTTCCAGAACAACCAAACCGGAGTTCATAGGTCCGCTTTGCCCCGATCCGGCCTCAACGCCCGTCGGTCTTCTGCCTTCGCCCCTTGCCCGCCCCCTTCTCTGGCGGCGGCCTGGGCGCCTCCTTGACCTCCTCCTCCGGGTCTGGCGCTGGCGCCCCGGCGGCGGCTTCGAAGGCGGAGACCTTGACCTTGAAGGTCCGCTTGTCGCTGGTCGTGCCGGGCAGGTCCAGGAAGACGAGCGAGAAGCGCATCCCCTGGCCGGGCTTGACCTCCAGCGCCTCGGACTCGGCCTCGATGCGCGCGTTGGCCTTCTTGAGGGCCTCGGCGTCGACGACGTCCAGCAGCTCCTCCTCGCTCAGGGGTCGCCCGGCGGGGGCCTCCTGCTGGCCGACCCTCGCGCCGGCCTCGTCGAAGACCTCCCCGGTGAGCTTGATCTTCCGCACGGGCCCCTCGGTGCGGTTGACGATCTGACCCTCGACGATGAAGAGATCCACCCCCTCGCTGTTGGGGAAGTAGAGGTTCTTGAGCTCCTCGACGTCGACCGACGGGGGGGCCGGCGGCGCCAGGGCGGCCTTGTTGGACTCGGCGTCGGCGAGGTGGCGCGGGGTGTAGGCCCCCTTGCCGAAGGCCTGCGCCGTAATGTCGTCCATGGCCCTGAAGTCCAGCAGCCAGTCGTTCATCATCGCCACGAAGCCCAGAAAGCTGGCCGCGATGATCATCAAGATCAGCACGAAGTTGGCGAAGCCCTGGAGGATCCTCACCCCGCCATCGGAGGACTCCGCCACCGAGCGCGCCGGGGGGATGACCGCCGCCTTCACGACGGGCGCGACCACCGGGGTGGTGAGCTTCGTCGGCGCGCTCCCTTCCATCGGCTCGGGCCTGGAGGGCGAGGGCTCCCTTCGAGGGGCCTCCTTCGGGAGCGCGGGTCTCCCGTTGCCCTTCCCCCAGTTGGGCATCTTCGGGCGCCGCTCCTTCGCGGGGAGGTCGGCGAGCGGGTCCTGGCCGCCAAAGTCGATCTCCCCGTAGCCCGCGCCGTAGCTGTCCTGGTCGTCGGGCGCCGTGGCGTCGAGCATCATCTGCGCGCGCTCGGGGTTGCCCAGCGTGCTGATGTCGCCGTCGAGGCTCTCCTCGCCGAGCATCTCCGAGCGACCAACGACCTTTGGGAAGGAGGGGCCGCTGAGTCTGACATTGCCATAATCGGCGCCACCATAGGGCGACGCGTTCGTCTCCAGCCCCGGGATGGGGCCCGCCGTGATGCTGGGGTCGTCGTCGATGGAGAAGTCAAAGCCGCTGCCGCCGTCGCTGGAGGGCGCCTTCTTGCCGAACTCGAAGGAGGTGACGGCGAAGGGATCCTCGCGCTCGAAGGGATCCAGCCCTCTGGGCGCGGGCTCCTTGCGGCGGGGGGAGGATGTCGGCGCGTCGTGCTGGTCGAGATCAAAGGAGTCGGGGTCGGCGGCGGTCTGTCCGAAGGCGGTGACGGCGAAGGGATCCTCGCGCTCAAAGGGGTTGTCCGTGAAGCTCTCGGCTGGGGGATCGGCCTCGTCGACCGACACCTCCCGGCCCAGGCTCGCCTTGCCGAAGGGCGCTGAGGTCTGCTCGAAGGGGTCATCCATCGAGAAGGGATCGGACCCCGGGCCGGGCTGCCGCTCCTCATCGGACCTGGAGAAGCGGCGCTCCGACTCTGGCGAGATGGAGAAGACCGCCTTGCACTTGGAGCAGCGGACCTTGATCCCACCGGACTTTATCTTCTCATCAGCGACCCGGAAGCGCGCGCTGCACTCCGGACATTCGATGATCATCCACGGACCTCCACGAGGGGTGCACCCAGATCAAGCCGTTCGCCGGGCCGGCGTGACGATTGGGCGCGACCCAACTATGAAATGAGGCTTCCGCCGCTGCAACTGTTTTGACAAATTGTCTGCGGCTGGCCGCTCTGGGCACCTTTGTATCGCCCCTGGCTTTTTGATAGAAAGTGCGGCCATCAACCAAGGGCCCTGGTGGCCCGGTCGGCGCCTCGCCCAGGCCCCGTATCCGGCGTCAGACCCACACAAGCAGGAAGAGACATGTCCATCATCAGCGCGCTGCGGCGCCTCCCACCCGGCTTCCCCTTGCTCCTCGGGCTGCTCTCGCTGGGGGGCCTGGCCTCCTGCGGCGACGACGGGGGCGCCGCCGCCGGATGTCAGGTGGACGCGGACTGCCGCGGCGCCAGGGTGTGCGTCGAGGGCCAGTGCGTCGAGGACGCCCCGGTCAACAACGACCCCTTCAACAACCCCCCGAACAACGACGAGGGCTGCGGCGGCGATCTGGAGTGCTCGCCGGAGCAGGTCTGCGACAGCAGCACCTGCGCCGAGCGCCCCTGCGACGGCGATCCCGACTGCGGCTCCTCGGATCGCTTCTGCTACGGCGGCACGTGCCGCGCGGCGATCGACTGCCAGGGCGACGCGGACTGCACCTTCAACGGCGGCTCGTGCGAGGCCGGGCTGTGCGTGCCGGGCTGCGTCATCGACGGGGAGTGCCCCGATCCGTTGACCCAGGCGTGCGCCGACGGGGTCTGCCGCGAGCGCTGCATGGCCGATCGGGACTGCGATCGCGGCGAGGTCTGCGACGGCGTCTGCCAGCCCGCGGAGTGTCAGGGCGTGGGGCAGGACGCCTGCCCGGACGGGGAGCGCTGCTCCAACGGCCGCTGCGAGACCTTCACGCCCTGCGCGCTGGACACCGACTGCGGCGCCAACGAGCTTTGCCGCGAGGGCGTCTGCGAGGCGCGCACGCGCTGCGTCGGCGACCCCCAGTGCCCGGAGGGCCAGCAGTGCCTCGACGGGTTCTGCCACGAGATCGAGCTGTGCCAGGGCCGGGGCGACTGCGGCCAGGGCGAGGACTGCGTGGCGGGCCGCTGCGTGCCCTTCGTCTGCCGCGGGGCCGAGGACTGCCAGGGCGATCAGATCTGCGAGGAGGGCCAGTGTCAGGCGCCCCCCGAGGGCGATCTGGCCGTCCGGGTCATCATCTTGAACCCGCCCCAGGCCATCGCGCAGGGCGGCCGGGTCCAGTTCCAGGCCGTGGCGCTGGACATGAACGGGGACATCCTGGCCGGCCAGACCTTCGCCTGGGCCACGAGCGCGGCGCAGGTGGCCGACATCGGCCAGGAGACCGGGCTGGCGGTGGGCGGCGCGCAGGCGGGCCAGGCGCAGATCACGGCCACGGTGGCGGGCTCAAGCCCGCCGGTGACCAGCGCTCCGGTGGTCTTGACCAACGCCGGGCCGGCCAACCCCAACGAGGATCGGGTCATCGTCGTCGACGCCCAGAGCGGCCTGCCCATCGAGGGCGCGGTCGTGGACCGCGACGGCCAGCGCCAGACCACGAACGCCAACGGCGTGGCGTCCTTCGCGCCGGCCATGGGGGCCTCTCGCGTGACGATCTTCGAGTCGCTGCACAACTTCACGACCCTGGTCGGCGTCAGCGGGCGAGACATCCTCGTGCCGCTGGAGCCGCTCTCGGGCGGCTCGGTCATCGGCGGCTTCACCGGCGAGATGGACTTCGGGCAGGTGCACTCGAATGGGGACATCAACGTCGGGCTGGCCGGCGCGAGCCTCGACGGCGAGCTGGCCAACTTCGATCTGGAGACGCTGCTGGGCGACTCCTTCAACACCCGCGTCGCGGTGCCGGGGCTCTTTGACGCGGAGCTGCCGCTGCCCGGGGGCCTCGTGCTCGACGGCGTGGTCTTCGGATTCCCCTTGACGATCAAGGACTTCTACGCGGCCAGCGCCCCCGCTGGGCTCAAGGTCGCCTGGGCGCTGGGCGGCAAGATCGAGGCGGGCGAGGTCATCGGGCTGGTCATGGGCGGCGGCGGCGCCGGCGGCATCGTCCGCGCGCTGCTGCCCTTCTTCGAGAACTTCGACCACACGCTGCGGCCCCTGGAGGTCGAGGGCCTCGCGCGCGTCCCTGACTCGGACGACATCGACGGCGACGGCGACCGGGGCGAGCTGATCCCCAACTTCGAGGCCTTCCCCGAGGTGGGCCTGACCCCGCGCGTCGAGCAGCGGCTGCGCACGGGCCTGAGCCTGCCGGCGCTGCCCAACTTCGGCGGCGACCCCCAGGACACCTTCGTGATTACGGTCGGCGGCATCATCACCGAGGGGATCGGCTTTGTCCCCATGGGCCTCAACGCCACCCAGGACGAGTCGGGCGACGGCCGCCCGGACCCGGTCACGCTGCGCATGGCCCCGGCCCACTCGGGCCTGAGCGTGGGCAAGTACGCGGTCGTGGCGCTGACCTTCGACCCGAGCGACCTGAACGCGGACCTGACGAGCGGCATCGATCTGCCCGACGACTACTCCACCATCGTCTGGCAGGGCTCCAGCATCCCGGCCGATCTGGACATGACCCAGGCCTTCTTGACCTTGCCCGAGGCCAGTTGGGACGCCCTGGCCCGCCAGTTTTCTCGCCAGAGTGTTGCCGGCGCCGATCTGTTCAGAGTAACCTTCATCGGACCCCAGGGCTCCTGGGAGGTCTGGCTCAACGGCGACCTCGACGGCTTCGAACTCCCCACCCCTCCCGACGGCTTCCAGGACTGGACCCTCGGCAGCGTGATCCGGGTTGACGCCTTCGACACCACCGACGACCAGACCCTCGACGGCATCTCCAGCGCCAACGGCGTCGGACTGCGCCGTGTCTCTTCCATCAGCGCGGGCTTCAGCCGCGCGGTGATTCAGTGAGTCGGCATGATCCTCCTGTGCTCAGAGTGCCACTGGAGCACCGTCCTTGAAGAAGACAAGGTCGCCGCAGCCGGCGGCCCCACCGCCTTCAAGTGCGAGGTCTGCCAGAACCCTCTGAACACGATGGAGGTGGCCTTCGGCGTCGATCTGGCCTCCGGCAGCGAGGCCGCCGATCACATGGGCGAGGACCACCTGACGGCCACCGTCAAGCAGGACGTCCTGGCGCGGCCCTCCAAGGGCACGCTCGATCTGCGCTCGCCGCCGGGCCAGGTCGTCATCGGTGGCGACAGCTTCTTCGATCAGGAGTCCACCCGCCGCAGCGTCAACGCCGTCGACGACGCCTTCAACACCTTCGGCGACCCTTCGCCCGACGCCACGCAGCTCAACGCCCAGCCCTTGCGGCCCCCCTCGACCTTGAAGGCCCCTCCGCCCTTGCCCCCCCCGACCAAGAGCAGCAAGGGCGCCATCGGCCTCGCGGTCGGCTGCGCCATCGTCGCCGGGGCCTTGCTCCTCATCGGCGGGGTAGCCTTCGGGCTCTACTTCATCCTGACCCCGGAGGATGCGAAGGGCCCCGTCGCCGAGGGCGATGGCCCCGACGCGGGCGGCGCCGCCGACGAGCCGCCGGCCCGCCCGCCGCTGGCCGAGCGGCTCACCGACCTGACCCAGTCCCACTCCAGCACCTCCGTGCCCGCCATCGCGCTGCCCGAGGAGCTGCCCAACGACGGCGAGCCGATCCTGCTGACCCCCAACGGGGTCGTCTTCGGCGGCGAGATGGTCGCCACCGTCAGCCTCGACCGGGTCGACCCGGGCGTGCGCCCCAACGAAGACTCACCCCTCATCCTGCCCCTGGCCACGGCCATCGACGCCATCTTCAAGGTCCGCAACAAGGACGAGGTGGAGGCCGACGCCAACCCCCGCCGCGCCATCATCCTCGGCGACGGCACCGTCCCCTACCCCGTCGCCCACGCCGCCCTCTACACCGCCTGGAGCCGCGGCGCGCACCTCGTGCTGGCCACCACCAACCCCTCCAACCCCAACGCCTACGTCACCATCGAGATCATCGCCGATGGCTGGCCCGCGCCCGTCGCCGCCGGCGCCCCCGACGACCTGCCCTCCGAGAACCCCGCCCTGACCCCCGATCCGGCCGCCAAGACCATGGTCGTCCAGATCCACTCCAAGGGCTTCGTCCTGGCCGCCCCAGGCCAGAGCCTCGATGAAGGCAAGCAGATCGAGAAGTCCACCGTCTTCCCCATCCCTCGCCTCAAGGAAGAGATCCGACAGCTTCGCATCGATCGCCCCGAGATCAACGCCGTCTTGATCCAGCCCTCGGCCAGGACCTCGCTCTTCACGATCCTTCAGACCATCTCAGCCGCCGTCGAACCCGTCGAAGACCTCAAGCCCCTGCGCGAGGTGCGCCTCGGCCCCCCCGGCAACCCCTGATCGGCGCCCTGGCGTTGATCAATCCTGAGAGCCGGCGAAGATGAACTCGCGCACCTTCTCGTGCTCCGAGCCCCTGAGCTCCTCCGGCGCGCCGTAGGCCAGGATCTCCCCGAGCGAGAGCATCGCCACGCGATCCGCGATCCGAAAAGTCGAGACCATGTCATGACTTATGACGATCGAGGTGATGTCAAAGGCGCTCTGGGCCTCCTCGATCATGTTGTCGACGTTGCGGATCATGACCGGGTCCTGGCCCGTCGTCGGCTCGTCGTAGATCATGATCTCGGGCCGGGTCACGATGGCGCGGGCCAGCGCCACCCGCTTGCGCTGGCCGTTGGAGATCTCGGCCGGGAAGCGGTTGGCGAGCTCCGGGATGTGAAGGCGCTCCAGCACCTCCTCGACCTGATCCCGGCAGGCCTTGCCGCGCGCCAGCCCGCGCTCGATCAGGGGGAAGGCCACGTTGTCGTAGATCGTGAGCGAGTCAAAGAGCGCCGAGTTCTGAAAGAGCATCCCGAAGCGCTCGCGCACGCGGCGGACGGCATTCCGATCCGCCCTGGCCATGTCCTCCCCCAGCACGAGCACCTGGCCCTCGTCTGGCCTGAAGAGCCCGATGATGTGCTTGATGATGACCGACTTGCCCGAACCCGAGCCCCCGATGATGACCGTGATCTTCTTGGGCGGCACCTTGAGGCTGATCCCCTTGAGGACCTTGTGCCTGCCGAAGCTCTTGTGGACCCCGCGCAGCTCGACCACCGGCTCATCGGGCTCGGCGGCCAGGCGCGCCTCCACGTCGTCGCACAGCGCCCTGCCCGCCCCCAGATCCACGACCGACTCGACCATCCGGCCCGAGCCGCCCACGTTGACGAAGCCGTGAACCCAGGGGTGGGTGCTGCTCCGGATGGCCGCGAAGTCCCCCTCCTGGACGATCCGCCCGTCGTTGAGCATGGCGATGCGGGTGGCCAGGCGCTGGACGCTGCCGACGTCGTGGCTGATGATCACGCTGGTGATGTTGTAGGCCCGCTGGGCGCGGATGATCATCTGGTCGACGAACTCGATCATGACCGGATCGAGGCCCGTCGTGGGCTCGTCGAAGAAGACCAGCTCCGGGTTGGCGATCAAGGCCCTGGCCAGCGACACCCGCTTCTTCATCCCGCCTGAGAGCTCGTTGGGGAACTTCTCGCCGGCCTCCGGCAGATCGAGCATCTGGAGCAGATCCCGGACCCGCGTGTCGATCTCCGCTCGCCCAAGCCGCGTGTTCTCCTCCAGCGGGAAGGCGATGTTGTCGCGCACCGTCATCGAGTCCATCAGCGCGTAGTTCTGAAAGAGCATCCCGGCCCGCTTGCGCACCAGGAGCCGCTCGCGCAGCGACAGCCGGCCCAGATCCTGCCCGAAGGCCATCACCTGCCCCTCGTCGGGGACGTCCAGCCCCACCAGCAGGCGCAGCAGCACCGTCTTGCCCGAGCCGGACTCCCCCATGATCACGACCGTCTCCCCGGCCGTGACCTTCAGGTCGATCCCCTTGAGAATCTGCTTCTCTCCAAAGGACTTCCAGACCCCGCGCAGCTCCAGGATCGGCTGGCTCGGATCCGAAGGCCACCGCACGTTGTCCGGCAAGAGCAGGTTCTTGCGGACCTCGATCGGCGCGACCTCTCCCCCCTGTTGACCGCTCATGCGCAACCCCAGATCGACCCTGTTCTCTTCGACAATCCCAGCTTGAGGCTCAAGAGAGGCCCTCTCGGCTCCATCATGTCGTTTTCGAGCCCCCAAGACGACCCTATTCGAAGCCACCCCCGCACTCCACCCCCGCACTCCACCCCCTGTCCCCCTCCTCCCTCCGGAAGGAGGGGGGACGCTTGTATTACGGGCAAGGTGGTTCGGGGACGCTCAAATTACGGGCAAGGTGGATCGGGTCCCGCCCTGCCGACATCACGATTGTCCCCGACGGGGTCTCGCCCCAAGCGGCCAGTGATCCCGACGATGGCTCCTGCGGCCCGCCCCCCTCGAATCATCGTGCCCGTAATACGAGCGTCCCCCCTCCTCGTGGAACGAGGGCAGTGCCCTTCGGAGGGGGATAGGGGGTGGAGTGTGGGGGTGTCGGTGGTTGACCTCCGATGGATCTGGATCGGTGGCGCTTTGGACTCGCCGGAGCGCCTCTGTTACTCTCGACGCAGCACAGGGGTGGATCAGCTTGCACCACGTCAAACCACACATCACCTCCCTTCTTTGTCTCGTCCTCCTCGCCGTGGCCTGGATCCAGGCGGGGCCGCTGGGGCTGATGCCCTCCGAGGGCGCGCTGGAGGCCGGCGAGCGCCCGCAGATCGCGTGGCTGGGTGCCGCCTTGATCGCCTTGGACTTGAGCGCGGCGCCGCAGCCTGAAGACGTGGGCTTCGGCGACCCTTGCCTCATCGACGCTGAGGGCGGCGAGGTCCCTGCGGGCGACGACGACTGCGGCTGCCCTCCTGGCTGTGACGACTGCATCTGCTGCGGCGCTGTGGCGCACATGGCCCTCCCTGGCCTCCTCCTGCCGCTGCTGGCCCTTGACCAATCGGGCTCCCGCGTCCTTCCGCTGCCTGAGCCGCTCTACGGCGAATCGCGCGGACGGATATGGCGCCCGCCAGCATCGGCGCTGCCGCTGCGATCCTCCGCAGCGGCCTGATCGATCCGAACCCGAACACAACACCCCAGCCCGTGTGAAATACAACACGGTGGCGCGGCCCTTTGCCGGCGGCGCGACGCTCGCCCTGCGCGGGCTCGACCGCCAGAGATTCTTGATCCAAACCAGGGAGTGACCCCCATGAGAGATCCCATCCGCTTCTTGATCACCGCCTCTGCCTTCGCCCTGTTGCTGTCCTGCGTCGGCTGCGACAAGGCCACCACCGACGCGCCGGAGCCGGCCACGGCGACGCCCACAGATTCGAAAGACCCGAGCGCGACGAAGCCCGCGGATTCTAAAGACCCGAGCGCGGCGGCGACGACCACGGCTCCGAAAGCCCAGGAGCCCATCCAGGGCGATCCTGGCGACTGGTGCGGGGGCCACGCGCTGCCGGAGTCGATGTGCACGAAGTGCAACCCGGAGCTGACCGCGAAGTTCAAGGCCGACGGCGACTGGTGCGAGACGCACGGCTTCCCCGAGTCCGCCTGCCCCACCTGCAACCCCATGAAGGCGCCCGATCGCAAGGCCGCCATCGGCCAGGCGAGCGACTGGTGCGGGGGCCACGCGCTGCCGGAGTCGATGTGCACGAAGTGCAACCCGGAGTTGGCCGCCGGGTTCAAGGCCAAGGGCGACTGGTGCGAGGCCCACGGCTTCCCCGAGTCGGCCTGCCCCACCTGCAACCCCATGCAGGCGCCGGCTGCGAACTAGGGATGTCCAGAGGTCAACTGTCATGAAGATGCGGTCTGAAGTCCCCTGGATGGCGTGGGCCTTGTGCCTGGGCCTGCTCTCCGCGGCGGGGTGCGACAAGGGCGGCGAGCCGACCGAGGGCGCGGCCGCCGCAGTGAGCGGCGACACAACAAAGGGCGACGCAGCGCGGATCGGGGACGCCGCCGACTGGTGCGAGGAGCACGGGCTGCCGGAGTCGAAGTGCACGAAGTGCAACCCCGCGCTGATCCCCGCCTTCCGGGTTCGTCGAGACTGGTGCGAGGATCACGGCTTCCCGAAGTCCGCCTGCCCCACCTGCAACCCCATGGAGGCGCCATCGGCGGAGGCGCTGGCGGCCGCCCGGGCGGCGCCGGTCGCGGCGCCGAGCGACTGGTGTGGCGCGCACGGGCTGCCGGAGTCGAAGTGCACCACCTGCAACCCGGAGTTGACCGCCGGGTTCAAGGCCAAGGGCGACTGGTGCGAGGCGCACGCCTTCCCGGAGTCCGCCTGCCCCACCTGCAACCCGCAGCCCATGCCCGATGGCGCGCTGGCCGGCGTCATCCCGGCGGGGACGACGATACGCCTCGCGGACGCCGAGGTGGTCCGCGACGTTGGCCTCCAGACCGTCCCGGCCAGGGGCGGCGGCCTTGCGGCGTCCATGTCGGTGGTCGGGACGGTGGACTTTGATCAAGATCGGCTGGCCGAGATCCAGTCGCCGGTGTCGGGCATCGTCCGCGAGGTCCTGATCGACCTGGGCGACGAGGTGAAGGTCGGCGATCCGCTCTTCGTGCTGGAGAACGCCGACGTCGGGGAGCTCCAGGCGAGGCTCCGGGTGGCGGCCTCGCGCCTGCGGGTCTCGGGCGAAAACCTCAAGCGGGTCGAGATCTTACGAGGCGAGGGCGTCAACGCGCAGCGCGATCTGGACCTGGCCAGGCTGGAGCGGGAGACGGCGGCGGCAGACGAGCGCTACCTGCGCGACGCGCTGCGCTTGAGCGGGGGCAGCGGGGGCGAGAGCGGCCGCCTGGTGATCCGCGCTCGGATGGCGGGGAGCGTCGTGCGTCGGCCTGCGGTGATGGGGATGGCGGCGGACGGCCGCGAGAGCCTGGCGACGGTGGCCGATCTGTCGCGGATGTGGGTCCTGCTCGACATCCCCGAGGGTGAGGTCGCGCTGGTCAAGGAGGGGATGACGATCAGCGTCAAGGCCGACGGCGACAGATACGAGGGCGTGATCGACTGGATCGCCCCGGAGGTCGACGCGCACACCCGCGCGGTGCGGGTGAGGGCGACCTTGCCCAACCCGGACAGGCGGCTGAGGGCGAACCAGTTCATCGAGGCTCGCCTGGGGCTGGGGGCTGCGGCCGAGGGGTCGGTCGTGGTGCCTTCGGCGTCGCTTCAGCGCCACGGTGAGGCGGAGGTGGTGTTCATCCAGACCGGCGCGGCGACCTTTGAGCCGCGTGCGGTGGCCGCGGTCCGCCGTCGTGGCGACGAGGTGGAGGTGCGGGGGGCCGTCAAGGTCGGCGACAAGGTGGTGACGACGGGGGCGTGGCTGCTCAAGACCGAGCTCTCCAAGGAGGACATCGGAGCTGGCTGTTGCGAGGTCGAGGACGGGAAGGGGGGTCGATGATGACGTTGATCATCGAGTGGTGCCTCCGCCACCGGCTGGTGGTCCTGATGGCGGCGGCGCTGCTGGTGCTCTGGGGGCTGCGGGCGCTGGGGGAGCTGCCCATGGACGCCTTCCCCGACACCACGCCGGTCCAGGTGACGGTCAACACGGTGGCGCCAGCGCTGACGCCGGGCGAGGTGGAGCAGCAGATCACGCTGCCGATCGAGCAGGCGCTGGGGGGGCTGCCGGGGCTGTCCTCGACGCGCTCGCTGTCGAAGGCCGGGTTTTCGCAGGTCACGGTGGTCTTCGAGGAGGAGGTGGAGATCCAGCTGGGTCGCCAGACGGTCAGCGAGCGTCTGCAGGCGGTGGAGCTGCCCGAGGGCGTGGGCAGGCCCTCGCTGGGGCCGCTGTCCACGGGGCTTGGGGAGGTGCTGCAGTATGTGTTGAGGTCGGATCGGCATACGGCGATGGAGCTTCGGACGCTGCACGACTGGGTGGTCCGGCCGCAGATGTTGAGCGTGCCGGGGGTGGCCGAGATCAACGCGTGGGGGGGCTTTGAGCGTCAGTTCCACGTCAAGGTGGACCCGAATCGGCTGGTGCAGTACGGCCTGACGCTGGAGGAGGTCAGCGAGGCGCTGGTGCGCAACAACCGCAACGTGGGCGGCGGCGTGGTCAGCCAGGGAGGCGGGTCCAGCGCGATCCAGGGGGTGGGGCTGGCGACGGAGATCAAGGACTTCGAGGATATCTTGATCGCGACCCGGGAGGGGTCGCCGGTCAGGATCAGGGACGTGGCCCAGGTCGAGGACGGGCACGAGATCCGCCGTGGCGCGGCGACGGCCGGCGGCAAGGGTGAGGTGGTGCTGGGTCTGGGCTTCATGTTGATGGGGCAGAACAGCCGGGAGGTCACCGAGGCGCTGGAGGCGAGGCTCGCGCAGGTCTCGGGGCGGCTGCCGGAGGGTGTGGTCATCGAGGCGCTCTACAAGCGCACGGAGCTCGTCGATCAGGTGCTGGAGACGGTCCAGCGGAACCTGCTGGAGGGCGCGCTGCTGGTGATCGCGGTGCTCTTCATCATGATGGGGAGCTTGCGGGCGGGGTTGATCGTGGCGCTGGCGATCCCGCTGTCGATGCTCTTTGCGTTCGACATGATGTTGCGCTTTGGCATCGCGGGCAGCTTGATGAGCCTGGGCGCCATCGACTTCGGGCTGGTGGTGGACAGCTCGGTGATCATGGTCGAGAACGCGCACCGGCGCCTGGGTCAGGAGGCGGGGTCGCGGAGCGTCGTCGAGATCGTCCGCGACGCCGCGGTCGAGGTGCGGGGGCCGACCCTCTACGGGGAGTTGATCATTGCCATCGTCTACCTGCCGGTGCTGGCCCTCGAAGGGGTCGAGGGGCAGCTCTTCAGGCCGATGGCGTTGACGGTGATCTTCGCGCTGACGGGCTCGCTGATCCTGTCGATGACGCTGATGCCGGTGCTGGCCACCTTCGCGCTCAAGAAGAGGCCGGGCGGGGGCCAGGGGGACAACGCGCTGGTGCGGGGTCTCAAGGCGATCTACGGCCCGGCGCTGGACTTCGCGCTCAGGCGGCGCGTGCTGGTGCTGGTCTGCGCGGCGGTGGTGGTGGTCAACGCGGCGGCGCTGGCCCCTGGCCTGGGTTCGGAGTTCATGCCCAGGCTCCAGGAGCAGGCGGTGGTGGTCAACACCGTGCGGCTGGCGGGGGTCTCCCTGGAGGAGTCGGTGCGCTACGGCACCCGGATCGAGCAGCGGCTCATGAGGGGCTTCCCGGACGAGATCGCCCACATCTGGACGCGCACGGGGACCGCCGAGGTCGCCACCGACCCGATGGGCCTTGAGCTCAGCGACGTCTTCATCACGCTGACCCCGCGGGAGCGCTGGAAGCGCGGGGCGACGCAGGAGGAGCTGGTCGAGGCCATGGCGGCGGCGCTCGAGGACATGCCTGGGATGCGGATGATCTTCACCCAGCCGATCGAGATGAGGGTCAACGAGATGCTGGCCGGGATCCGGGCGGATGTGGGCGTCAAGATCTACGGCGACGACTTCGAGTCGCTGGGCCGGGCCGCGGACGCGATCCAGGAGGCGGTCGAGGCCATCCCGGGCGCCGCGGACGTGACCCGCGAGCAGGTCACGGGGGCGCCGGTCCTCCAGATCGAGGTCCGGCGAGAGGCCATCGCGCGCCATGACATCAGCGTCGATCAGGTCCTGGCCGTCGTCGAGGCGCTGGGCGCCCGCAAGGTCGGGGAGGTCAGGCAGGGTGACAGGAGGTTTGATCTGGTCGTGCGGCTGGGGGATGTGGCCGGCGCGGACCCTGAGTCCATCGGCGCGCTGCTGGTGAGCGCGCCGAGCGGCCAGCGCATCCCGCTGAGGGCGCTGACGCGCATCGAGCGCGTCGAGGCGCCCTCGACGATCAACCGGGAGTGGGGCAAGCGGCGCGTCGTGGTCCAGGCCAACGTGCGGGATAGGGACATGGGCTCCTTCGTCCGGGAGGTGCAGGCGGCGGTGGCCCGCGTCGAGCTGCCCGAGGGCGGCTTCGTGCGGCTCGGCGGCCAGTTCGAGAGCTACCAGCGGGCCAGATCGCGGCTGGCCTTCATCGTCCCGGTGGCCTTGCTGCTGATCTTCACCTTGCTGGTGCTGGCCTACGGCAGGGTCGTGGACGCGCTGAGGGTCTTTACCGCCGTCCCCTTCGCCGCGGTGGGGGGGGTGCTGGCGCTGTGGTTGAGGGGCATGCCCTTCTCGATCTCGGCGGCCATCGGCTTCATCGCGCTGTCGGGCGTGGCGGTCCTGGGCGACATGGTGCTGGTGGCGCGGGTCAGGGATCTGCTTGGGCAGGGGGTCGAGACGGCGGAGGCGATCCGGCGGGCGGCTCTGGGTCGGCTGCGCCCGGTGTTGATGACCTCGGCGGTCGCGGCGCTGGGCTTCATCCCCATGGCGCTGAACACGGGGGTGGGCGCCGAGGTCCAGCGGCCGCTGGCCACGGTCGTGGTCGGCGGCATGCTCACCTCGACGCTGGCGACGCTGCTGATCCTGCCTGCGATGTTCGCGATCACGGCCGCCTCCAAACGCGGTTGACTTCGGCGCCGCCTCGGACCTATAGTCCCCACGCCTCACAGGGCGCCGGAGTGGCGGAATCGGTAGACGCGTCGGACTCAAAATCCGATGGCCTTTGGTTGTGTGGGTTCGAGTCCCACCTCCGGTATTTCATCCCCCCCCCATCATCCTCCTTCTCTTCGACGGGTGAGTTGTGCTTTTCAGGGTGTCTGCCTCCTTGACATCCTCGGGGCCCTTTGACAGAATCTACGCCCCGTAGAGGTGTAGTCACAAGCCAAGCTCCTTCCAGACAGGGGATTGTCCTGTCGAGAGGGAGGGATACCCTTCTTGATTTGTCCTTGATCTATCGATCTTCAGGATGAGTCCGTGTCCCTGGATCCAGGGCGCGCGAGGGGGTACGGCAGAGTTCTTGTCTCATGTTGGAACACGGCCTCCATGGCGGGGGCGAAGGCGTTTGGAAGGAGAGAAGGAATGACGATCCAGTTGACCCCCGAGCTTCGCAAGACCTGTCGAGACACGATCCGCTTCCTGGCGGCGGACGGCGTCGAGAAGGCCAACAGCGGACACCCTGGCACGCCGATGGGCGCGGCCGACATCGCGTTCGTGATCTGGACCGAGTTCATGAAGCACGATCCCTCCTCGCCGGGGTGGGCCAACCGCGATCGCTTCGTCCTGTCTGGCGGGCACGCCTCGATGTTGCTCTACTCGATGCTGCATCTGTCGGGCTACAACCTGCCGCTGGACGAGCTCAAGCAGTTCCGCCAGTGGGGCTCCAAGACGCCCGGCCACCCCGAGTTCGGCCATACCGAGGGCGTGGAGTTGACGACGGGGCCGCTCGGGGCCGGCTTCGCCACGGCCGCCGGCATGGCGCTGGCGGCCAAGATGCTCGCCGCGCGCTTCAACACGCCTGAGTACCCGATCATCGACTCGCACATCATCGGGATCTGCGGCGACGGGGACATGCAGGAGGGCCTGACGGCCGAGGCCGCCTCGCTGGCCGGCCACCTGGGCCTGGGCAACCTGATCTTCATCTACGACAACAACGACATCACGATCGAGGGTCACCTGGACGTCGCCATGGGCGAGGACGTCGGGCGGCGCTTTGAGTCCAACAACTGGTTCGTGCAGCATTGCGACGGCCATGATCAGGCCGCCATCAAGGCTTGCCTGGACCGCGCCAAGCAGGAGACGGTGCGCCCCTCGCTGATCGTCGCCAAGACCGTCATCGGCGCCGGCGCGCCGAACAAGTGCGGCACCCACGACGTGCACGGCGCCCCGCTGGGCAAGGTCGAGATGGCGGCGGCCAAGGCCGCCGCGGGCTGGCCCGAGGCGCCCTTCCACATCCCGACCGAGACGCAGGCCTGGTTCTCCCAGGTCGCCGAGGCCGGCCGCGCCAAGCGGATCGCCTGGGAGTCGATGTACAACGAGTGGCGCGGCGCCTTCCCCGAGAAGGCGGCGCTGTGGGATCAGCACTGGGGCCTGAGCACTCCGGCGGACTTCACCGAGCAGCTGCTGGCCACCGTCAAGGGTCAGGTCAACGCCACGCGCAACCTGTCGGGCAGCCTCATCCAGAAGGCGGCCTCGCTGATGCCCTCGCTCATCGGCGGCGCGGCCGACCTTGAGCCCTCGACCAAGACCGGCGTCAAGGGCGCGGCCTCCGTCGTGCCGGCCTCCGTCGAGTCCGACCAGCTCCCCGACGTGGCCTTCGCCGGCCGCAACCTGCACGTCGGCATCCGCGAGCACGCCATGGGCTCGAGGGCCAACGGCATGGTCCTGTTCGGCGGCTGGCTGACCTACAACGCCACCTTCCTGGTCTTCTCCGACTACATGCGCGCTCCGGTGCGGCTCGCGGCTCTGTCGCACCTGCCGACGATCTTCATCTTCACGCACGACTCCTTCTGGGTCGGCGAGGACGGCCCCACCCACCAGCCCATCGAGCACGTCTGGTCGCTGCGGCTGATCCCCAACCTCGACGTCTGGCGTCCCGCCGACGCCGTCGAGACGGCCATGGCCTGGTCCGCCGCCGCGCTGAGCCGCAAGACGCCCTCGTGCCTCATCCTGACCCGTCAGACCCTCCCGGCGCTGACCCGCCCCGAGGGCTTTGACAACAACGACATCCTCAAGGGCGGTTACATCGTCGCCGACGCCACCGGCGGGACCCCCGAGGTCACGCTGATCTCGACCGGCTCGGAGATGGGCGCCTGCGTCGAGGCCCGCACGACCCTGGAGGCCGCTGGCATCCCCACTCGCCTCGTCTCGATGCCCTGCGTCGACCGCTTCGCCGACCAGCCGGCCGAGTACCGCAACAGCGTCCTGATCCCCGGCTCCAAGCGCGTCTCGGTCGAGGCCGGTCGCCCCGAGCCCTGGCACCGCTACATCGGCGACGGCCTCTCCATCGGCATGACCACCTTCGGCGCCTCGGCTCCGGGCGAGGTCCTCGTCGAGAAGTTCGGCTTCACCGGTCCGCAGATCGCCGCGCGCGTCCAGAGCTGGCTCAAGGGCTGAGGCCCTGAGCCTTTCGATAGACTTGATCCCGTTCGCGGGGTCGAGGGGCCGCGCGCCCCTCCACCCCGCCTCCGTTCACCCCAGCCACAGGAGTCTCACATGAGCCAGTCACAGGTCGGCCTCGTCGGCCTCGCCGTCATGGGCCAGAACCTCGCCCTGAACATCGCCGAGAAGGGCTTCCCCATCTCCGTCTACAACCGCACCGGCGACAAGGTCGACGCCTGCGTCGCCCGCGCCAAGGAGGAGGGCAACCTCCCCCTGACCGGTTACAAGGATCTGAACGACTTCGTCCAGTCCCTTGAGCGGCCCCGCCGCGTCATCATGCTGGTCAAGGCCGGCGGCCCCGTCGACGCCACCATCGAGTCCCTCGTCCCCCACCTGGAGGTGGGCGACTTCATCATCGACGGCGGCAACGAGTGGTACCCCAACACCGAGCGCCGCGCCGCCGCCCTGGCCTCCAAGGGCATCGGCTACATGGGCATGGGCGTCTCCGGCGGCGAGGAGGGGGCCCGCAATGGCCCCTCCATGATGCCCGGCGGCCCCCGCGAGACCTGGGAGCTGATGAAGCCCATCCTCTCCAAGGTCGCCGCCCAGGTCGACGACGGCCCCTGCGTCACCTACATCGGCCCCGGCGGCTCGGGCAACTACGTCAAGATGGTGCACAACGGCATCGAGTACGGCGACATGCAGCTGATCTCCGAAGCCTACGATGTCCTCAAGACCGTCGGCGGCCTGACCAACGAGGAGCTCCACCAGGTCTTCACTGACTGGAACAACGGCAGCCTCAACAGCTTCCTCATCGAGATCACCGCCAAGGTCTTCGCCAAGCGCGATGACCAGGGCAAGGGCGGCCACCTCGTCGACTACATCCTCGACCAGACTGGCATGAAGGGCACGGGCCGCTGGACCATCATCGAGGCCGCCGAGCTCTCCATCGCCGCCCCCACCATGGCCGCCTCCCTGGACGGCCGCTTCCTGTCGGCCCTCAAGCAGGAGCGCGTCGCCGCCTCGGCCCTCTACGGCGATCCCACCCCGCCCTCCGGCGTCGACAAGAAGCAGCTCATCGACGACGTCAGCAAGGCCCTGTACGCCTCCAAGATCTGCTCCTACGCTCAGGGCATGAACCTCATCCGCGCCGCCTCCATCTCCCACGACTGGAACCTGAACCTCGGCGAGATCTCCAGGATCTGGAAGGGCGGCTGCATCATCCGCGCGATCTTCCTCGATCGCATCAAGAAGGCCTACGACCTCGACGCCAACCTCGCCAGCCTCCTGGTCAACCCCTCGTTCGCCGCCGAGCTCAACGAGTCCCAGGGTGCGTGGCGCCGGGTCATCAACCTGGCCGTCAACACCGGCATCGCCGTCCCCGGCTTCTCCTCCTCGCTGGCCTACTTCGACCAGTACCGCCGCGCTCGCCTGCCCGCCAACCTCGTCCAGGCCCAGCGCGACTTCTTCGGGCGCCACACCTTCGAGCGCACCGACATGGCCGGCGCCTACTCCGCCATGTGGGAGGAGTAGCCTCCCCCCCCGGCGCGCCGCACCTCCCGCGGCGCGCCGACCCCTCCCCTCGCGCCCCTCGGCGCGACCCCTCCCTCAATCTCCCCGGTTGATCTCGACGCGCTCCCGATACGAGGAAATGCTGTCGAGCACGATCCCCACCTCGCTGTCGATCACCTCATTGAAGGCGTCCAGGGTCTTGACCCCCTCGAGCCTCACCCCGTTGACGAAGCACGTCGGCGCCTTCTCGACCTCAAGCGCCTCGGCCAGCGCCCGATCCGACTCCAGCGCCGCCTTGACCTCCGCCCCCTCCATGTCCGCCTCGAAGCGATCGGCATCCAGGCCGATCCGATCCGCGTAGCGCGCCAGATCGCGCCGCTCGAGCTTGCCCTCGTTCTGCAGGAGGATGTCGTGGTAGGCCCAGAAGGCCCCCTGCGCGTGCGCCGCCAGCGCCGCCCTGGCCGCCTGCTCCCCCCACCGCGACTTCGGCGGGATGCTGTTCTTGAAGACCAGCCGCACGTCCTCCCGATAGTCCTCCCCGATCTGCCGCAGGATCGGCGCCAGCTGGATCGCCTCGCGGCTCTCGAAGTCGCTGAAGACGACGATCACCACCAACGCATCCTCGTAGCCCTTCGACGGGCTCTGCCCCACCGGGACGATGGGCGAGTCCTCGAAGGTCTGCAACTTCTTGACATCATTGAAGATCGACACCCCTCCCCAGGTCACCAGCGCCCCGCCCACCAGCGCGCAGGCCACCAGCGCCCCCAGCAGGTAGACCCACCACGCCACGCCGCCGCGCCGCCTGGGCGCCGCTGGGGCTGGCCTCAACGCCCTCAGATCAATCCCAGGCGCCTCGCCGTCCGGCGACGAGGCCGCCGACGCCTGGCTCGGAGGCGCGCCTTGGGCCTTCGCCCCCGATGCGCCCCCGTTCGCATCGATATCTTTGATCGGCGAACCCTGACCTGAGACGCCCGCGCCCGCCGCGCCAGCGGCCAAGGCCCCCCCGGCCCTCTCCGCCTCGACCGAGGGGGCCTGCGCCGAGGCGGCCCCGGGCTCGGCGATCGCGTCGTCCGGCCCGAAGCCGGCGCGCTCTCCCCTGGCCCGCGAGGGCCCGCTGTCGAGCGCCGCCCCTGGCCGGGGCTTGTGGATCGCCTCCATGAAGGGTTCGGTCCGGGTGGACATGATGCCCTTGGTCGCCAGTTCCGCGCGCAGCTCCTTGATGCTGATCGCCTGGAGCGCCCGCGCCAGCCCGTACCCGTCGGGGTAGCGCTGGACGGGATCCCGATGGAGGCACTTGCGCAGCAGGGGCTCCAGGACCGTCCCTTCGAGCGCGTGCGGGATCTCGACCTCGCCGCTGTTGTACTGCCGCATCAGATCGCGCAGCCCCGTGACCTTGAGCACCGGCAGACCGATGATCATCTCGGCCAGGATGAGGCCCATCTGGTAGACGTCCAGCGCCGGGGTGGCCTCCTTGTGGAGGAGGTACTCGGGCGCGAGGTAGTGCAGGGTCCCGGACATCTCGCCGCTGACCGTCAGGCTCGCCTCGCCCATGACCCGAGCGATGCCGAAGTCCACGAGCATCAACCTCCCCTCGACGAAGATCAGGTTGTCGGGCTTGAGATCCTTGTGCACGATCCCGGCCTCGTGGGCGCGGCCCAGCGCCTCCAGCACCGGCAGGAGCAGATCGACCGCCATCTCCGGCGACATCCGCCCCATCCGCGCGATCTCCTGGCGCAGGTTCGGCCCGTCGAGCAGCTCCATGACGATGTAGGGCAGATGGGCCCCCTCGCGCTCAAGCATCCCGAAGTCGTGGATCGTGACGATGTTCGGGTGCTTGACCGTCGCGGCGCACCTCGCCTCCCGCTTGAAGAGCTCCTCGTGGGCCGATCGCCTCGTCTGCGTCTCCTCGGGCTCCTCCCGGTTGAGCGGCTCCAGCGGCTTGAGGATCTTGAGGGCGACCTTTCGGCCGATGGTCCTGTCGAGGCATCGGTAGATCGCCGCAAAGCCGCCCTCTGCGAGCGGCTGCTCCACCTCGTAGCGATCTTCGATGAGATCCCCGAGGACAAAGCGGGCGGGCTCGGGGGCCTTGAGTTCTGGTGTGGTCATGGCTGCGCGCGGGGCCTTTGCAGACGCCGCCCCTGGAGGTTACAAGTCAATAGAGACCGCGCTGGATGTTCGTTGACGCCAATGATAACAAGCGCGCGGCCTCGATCGTGGAACACGCCTCCATCAATACACGATCCGCGCCTCCCATTCACCCTCAGCACCAGGCACAATCATGGTTACGACCCCCGGCAGCGAGTCCTTTGCCAACCGCGCTCTGACGCGCATCGTCGCCACCCTCGGGCCGGCCAGCGGCAGCCCGGAGCGCATCGCGGAGCTCATCGCCGCTGGCGTCGACGTCTTCCGCATCAACATGGCCCACGGGGACAGGACCGCCCACGAGGCCCTGCTGCGGCAGGTCCGGCAGGTCAGCGGCGCGCTGCGGCAGCCCGTCGGCGTCCTCATCGATCTGGCAGGCCCCAAGATCCGCCTCGGGCACCTCTTCGAGAGCCCCACGCAGTGCGACGAGGGCGAGGAGTTCCTCTTCGTGCGCGGCACGACGGCGCCGGCCCCGCGCGCGCTGGTGAGCAACTACGCCGCCCTCGTCGACGAGCTGGAGGTCGGCGACAAGGTCCTGCTGGCCGACGGCGCCGTCGCGATGGTGATCATCGAGAAGACCCGCGATCACGCCCGCGCCCGCGTGGTCAACGCCGGATCCATCGACCACCGCCAGGGCATCAACCTGCCCGGCGTCAAGCTCAGCATCCCCACGTTGAGCGCCAAGGACCTGGAGAACGCCGCCTGGGCCGCGGAAGCGGGCGTCGACATGGTCGGCATGAGCTTCGTGCGCGAGGCCAGCGCCGTCGAGGCCCTGACCGAGCTGCTGCGCCAGCGCGGCAGCCGCGCCCGCGTCATCGCCAAGATCGAGAAGCCCGAGGCCCTCGAGAACCTCGAGGCCATCGTCGCCGCCTCGGGCGGCGTCATGGTCGCCCGCGGCGAGCTCGGCGTCGAGATCGACGTGGCCGAGATCGCCGTCGCCCAGAAGCGCATCATCAAGACCGCCAACCGCCTCGGCAAGCCCGTCATCGTCGCCACGCAGATGCTCGACTCCATGCAGCGCTCTCGCCGCCCCCCCCGCGCCGAGGCCACCGACGTCGCCCACGCCATCCTCGACGGCGCGGACGCCTGCATGCTCTCAGGCGAGACGGCCGTGGGCGCCTTCCCCCGCGAGACCGTCGAGATGATGAACCGCATCATGCGGGCGACCGAGAAGCTCCTGCCCCAGCACCCCGACGCCCACGCCACCCCCGACACCCTCGAAGGCGTCAGCCCCGTGACCGCCTCGGTCGTCTTCGGCGCCGGCCGCATCGCCCAGTTCCTCGGCGCGAAGCTCGTCGCCGTCGCCACGCGCAGCGGCGCCACCGCCCTGGCCCGCGCCAAGATGCGCGATCCCATCCCCACGCTGGCCGCCAGCGACGATCCCATCACCCTGCGCCACCTCGGCCTCTTCTGGGGCATCACCGCCCTGTCCGACGCCCCCGTCGGCGATCCGGCCGCCTTCATCGCCTTCGTCGAGCGCTGGGCGCTGGCGCAGGGCGCCGCGGCCTCCGGCGACAAGATCGTCTTCATCATCGGCTCGGGCCTGACCGGCGGCGGCGCCACCAACCAGATCGTCGTCCACGAGATCGCCTGATACGGAACCACGTTTGAAGCACTTTCATCTTGGGCTTCCTGGTGGCCCAGATTGTAAGTGGCTTGAGCGTGGTTCCGTATGAGTTGTCCTGAGCTCGACGCGCTGCTAACCTCACGTCCGTCCTGGACAAGCGCCAACCTGAGCCGCCAGCACCCATGTTCAAGATCACCCCCCTGCTCACCCTCGCGACTCTCGTCCTCGTCGCCTGTCACAGCGGCGTCGACATCGACGTCCCCCACGAGGCCCCCGAAGATCCCGCCCCGGAGCCCACCCCGGAGCCCACCCCGGAGCCCGAGCCCGAGCCCGAACCCGAGCCCGAACCCTCCACCGAGCCCAGCCCCGAGCCTGAGCCTATCTGCGGCGACGGAGACATCGAGGCCCCCGAGGTCTGCGACGACGGCGACACCGACGACGACGACGGCTGCTCCTCGGGCTGCCAGCTTGAGCCCGGCTTCAGCTGCGCCGGCGAGCCGACCCTCTGCACCACTCTGACACCCCTGATCCTGAATGCCGGCCAGACCTTCGACCTCAACGTCCACAAGAGCGCCGGGCGCACCCATCCCGACGGCATCGCCTTCCTGGCCCGGCCCTCCCAGAGCGACACCCTCATCATCGAGGGCGCCGGCGAGTCCGCCCCGGGGCTCGCCGTCGGCGACGAGGTCCTCATCGTCCTGATCCAGAGCACCGAGGCCCTCGTCGGCACCTTCCAGTTTGCCTCCATCCGCTCCATCGAGCGCAACAACATCACCATCAACGCCCCCCTGAGGGACTTCGGCGCGGTTGAAGACGACATCATCATCCTCCAGCGCGTCCCCCACTACGCCGGCCTGACCATCCCCAACGGCGCCACCCTGACCACCAGCCCCTTCTCCCCCGAGCGCCTCGGCGCCGACGCCCGAGAAGGCGTCTTCGGCTCCGGCGTCGTCGCCGTCCGAGTCCAGACCCCAGGCGGCGACGGCCTCCTGGCCATCCAGAGCGGCGGCGCCGTCGACGCCAGCCAGCGCGGCTTCGCCGCCAGCGCCGTCGGCAACGAGGGCGTCCCCTTCCACGGCGGCGCCTTCTCCCAGGGCGGCGGCGACGGCGACATCGGCGACTTCATCCAGACCAGCAACACCGCCCACATCGGCCGCCAGGGCGGCACTGGCGGCGGGGATCTCCTCGGTGCAGTCTTTGGCGGGGAGGGGGCCGCTGGCCTGAGCTGCGGCTGCGTCGGCGGCCTCGGCGGCATACCCAGAGTCGGCGGCGGCGGCGGCGGCCGCTGCCAGATCAACGGCGCCTGCGGCTGCATCGGGGACCTTTGCAGCAACCGCAACCAGGGCAGCGCAGCCGGCGGCGGCGCGCCCCACTTGATCGACACCCAGGCGAACAGCAATGCCACCACCGCCGAGTTCGTCCGCGTCGGCCTCGGCGCCGGCGCCAGCCACGGCGGCGGCGGCGGCGGCGGCTCCGGCGCCCTCCTCGACCCCTGCCCCGAAAACTCCAGGCCCAAGCCCGGCCGCAGCGACGGATCCGGCGGGCAGACCCTCTGCCACCCCGGCCAGGAGGGCCAGCGCGGCACGCAGGGGCAGCGCGGCGGCGGCCTGATCTTCATCTTCGCCGACGACGTCCACCTCCAACCCGACGCCCGCATCGCCGCCGACGGCGGACGCGGCGGCCAGGGCGGCAAGGGCGGCGACGGCGTCACCCTCGACGGCGG
>SYOX01000300.1 GCA_005804885.1 Pseudomonadota bacterium | reverse complement strand
TCGCGCCCTCCGTCGGTGAGGGCGGCGAGCCAGGAGGCCGGGACGATCTGTGCGGGCTGGCGCCAGGGTTCGGGTGTACGGCGCAGCTTGTCCTGGGTCATGTCGAGGGCGACGGCCAGGGTGCCGGGCTCGTCGATGGCGTCGAGGGCGGCGCAGATCATGCGCCACGCGGGCTCGCCGGGGGGTTCGTAGAGGGCGTGCCGCAGGCGCTCCAGGTGATCGTTGGCCGTGGGGTGCGAGGGCGTGTCTTCGAGATCGCTCATCGGCTTCGTCCGTTGGTCGTGGGACGAGGGTTCACAAGAAAACTCTGTCGGATCATGGTCTTTCTGTCACGAACTTCTCGACGAGCAAGGGCGGGCGGACACACTCTGTCACCACTCTGGTTCGAAGCAGGCGGCATTGCCAGATTCGATCGCTTGATGTCATTCATGAGAGCCATGAATCAAGCATGAGAGCCCCCAATGCTCCACGCCCCGCGCCAGAGGAGGCGTGGGCGAGGGGGAGCAGGCGCTTCGCACTCCACCCCCTGTCCCCCTCCTCGTTCCACAAGGAGGGGGAACTCTTGAATTACGGGCAAGGTGGTTCGGGGACGCTCGAATGACGGGCTGGGTGGATCAGGTCCCGCCCCGACGACATCACGATTGTCCCCGACGGGGTCTCGCCCCAAGCGGCCAGTGATCCCGGCGATGGCTCTTGCGGCCCGCCCCCGAATCATCGTGCCCACCCAACAAGCCCCCCCGAATCATCGTGTCCGTAATACGAGCGTTCCCCCTCCCTTGCGAAGCGAGGAGGGGGACAGGGGGTGGAGTGGGGCTGGAGTGCGGGGGTTGCCTTATGTGGCGGTTTGTCTATTTTACGGGCCTCGGACGGTCGGGGGCGCGCTCGCGTTGGATGGGAGGCACGGTGCCCCGGCCCATGGAGATTGTGAAGGGAGTCGAGAGGAACCATGCCCATCTATGAGTATCAGTGTCTGGAGTGCGGCCACGAGTTCGAGAAGATCCAGAAGTTCGGTGCGCTGGCGCCGCCTTGCCCGGAGTGCGGCGAGGAGGACGTGTCCAAGAAGGTCAGCCAGTCGAGCTTCCACCTCAAGGGCGGCGGCTGGTATGTGACCGATTACAAGGCGAAGCCCGCGGTGACGGGGTCGGCGGGGGCCAAGGCCGGCGAAGGCGAGGGGGGATCGGGTTCCGAATCGGGCGAGAAGAGCGCCGAGGGCGGATCGGGCGAGAAGTCCGAGGCGGGATCGGGGGAGGCGGCGGGCAAGAAGGATACGTCGACGCCTTCATCGTCGACGCCTTCATCGTCGACGCCTTCATCGTCGACGCCGTCGTCGTCGACGCCGCCTGCGGCTTGAGCGAGGGGAGGGCGGGGTGACGATCATCGGCGTCGATCTGGGGACGACCAACTCGGTCGTGGCGGTGATGGAGGGCGGCGTTCCGGTCGTGATCCCGACGGTTGAGGGGGGGCGGCTTGTGCCGTCGGCGGTGGCGTGGTCGCCGCAGGGCGAGGTGCTGACGGGCGCGGTGGCGTTGCGGCTGGGGTCGGCCGAGGCGGGCCGGTGCGTGACGAGCGCCAAGCGCTTCATGGGCTTGCGGCTTGACGAGGTGGCCGAGGCGGCGGGGCGGGCGGCGTATCGCGTGGTGGCGTCGGAGGGCGGCGACGCGTGCTTCGAGGTCGGGGGGGCGGTGCGGACGCCGCCGGAGATCGCGGCGCGGCTGCTGGAGGCGCTCAAGGCGCAGGCGGAGGGCTACCTCGGGGCGGCGGTGGAGGAGGCGGTGATTACGGTGCCGGCCTACTTTGACGACGCGCAGCGGCAGGCGACGCTGGACGCCGGGAGGCTGGCTGGGCTCAAGGTGCGGCGGCTGGTCAACGAGCCGACCGCCGCGGCGATGGCCTACGGGCTGTCCGGCGGCGCGGCCGGGACTGCTGTGGTCTACGATCTGGGCGGCGGGACCTTCGACGTCTCGGTGCTGGAGGTCGGCCGGGACGTGGTCGAGGTGCGGGCGACGGGCGGGGACACGCGGCTGGGCGGCGACGACCTGGACGCGCTGATCGTCGACTGGATCTGCAAGCAGGCGGGGATCGCCGAGGTGGGGTCGCAGGCGCGGGCGCGGCTGCGGGAGGCGGCCGAGCGGGCCAAGATCGAGCTGTCGGCGGCGCAGGAGGCGTTGATCCACCTGCCCTTCTTGATGGAGGGGCCGGGGGGGCCGGTGCATGTCGAGGCGCGGCTGGATCGGGGGCGGCTGGAGGCGATGGCCGATCCGCTCATCGACAGGACACTGGCGGCGTGCAGGCGAGCGTTGATCGACGCGCGGATCGGCGTTCAGGACGTGGACGCGCTGATCTTCGCGGGGGGCTCGACGCGGACGCCGCGGGTGAGGGCGCGGGTCGAGGCCTTCTTCGGGCGAGAGGGGCTGTCGGGGATCAACCCGGATGAGATCGTGGCGCTCGGGGCGGCGGTGCAGGCCGGCGTGCTGGGCGGGGAGGTCGAGGATCTGGTCTTGCTGGACGTGACGCCGCTGTCGCTGGGCGTGGAGACGGCCGGGGGCGTGGTGGACAGGATCATCGCGCGCAACACGCGGATCCCGGTCAGGAAGACGGCCTTCTTCTCGACGGGGGAGAACTACCAGACGACCTTGAATGTCCACGTCGTCCAGGGCGAGCGGCAGATGGTGGCGGACAACCGGTCGCTGGGTCGCTTCAAGCTGGAGGGGATACCGAGCGCGCTGCGGGGGGTGCCGAAGATCGAGGTGGCCTTCGAGGTGGACGCCAACGGGGTGTTGACGGTCAGCGCGCGGGACATGAAGACCGGGGCGTCGCAGCAGATGAGGGCGTGCGCGCGGACGGGCTTGAGCGCCGAGGCGATCGAGCGCATGGTCGAGGAGGCCGAGCGAGAGCGCCTGCAGGACGCCGAGCGTCGCGCGACGGTCGAGGCGCGGCGTGAGATCGACCTGTCGATCGAGGACATGGCCTCGACCCTCGACGAGCTGAGGCCGCACCTGAGCGCGGCGCAAATCGAGCAGATCGAGGGGGAGATCGCGCGGTGCAGGGCGGGCGTCGAGGTGGGGGACAGCCGGCAGATCGACAAGTCGATGAAGGCGCTCCAGAAGCTGGCGCGCAAGATCGACGCCGAGGTCTCGGGGCGCTCGTCGTAGCGGCGATCAGGCGCTTGGCGCACGTCGCTTCGGCGATCCAGCGTCGGTGCGAGGTGAGGCGGTGATCCGGTGTCGGCGAGCGGCGTCGGTGCGCGGTGTCGGTGCGAGGTGTTGGTTCGCGACGTCGGCGAGCCGTCCTGGGTGATGGCGGCGAGCAGTCCTGAGCGATGAAGCGCCGAGGGCGCAGGGCGAGCGCCGTGGAGGGTGGCAGAGCCCCAGGGGCGGTCGCTGACATGTCGAAGGGGTCTTGTGGTTCGGGGATGATGCGGGCGCCAGGGAGGGGTCATGTTGCAGGGCGTGTCGAGGGTGCATTTGCTGGGGATCGGGGGGATCGGGGTGTCTGCGGTGGCGCGGATCCTGATCGAGCGGGGCTTCGAGGTCAGCGGCTCGGACGTGCGCGAGAGCCAGCTTACCGAGGCGTTGCGGGCACTTGGCGCGCGGGTCGTCATCGGCCACCGGGCCGAGAACGTCGAGGGCGCTGAGGTCGTCGTTGTCTCGACGGCGATCCCCGAGGACAACCTGGAGCTGGTCGCGGCGCGGGCGGCGGGGATTTCGGTGGTGCATCGGGCCGAGGTGCTCAACGCGCTGATCAAGGACCGGCGGACGATCGGGGTGACGGGCACCCACGGCAAGGGCACGGTCTCGTCGATGGTGGCCTGGATCCTGGATCAGGCCGGCCACGCGCCGGGCTTCATCATCGGGGCGCTGCTGAACAACTACGGGATCAACGCCCGCGACGGCGAGGAGCTCTTCGTCGTGGAGGTGGACGAGTCGGATCGCTCGCACCACGAGGTCTCGCCCGACGAGGTGGTGTGCAACTTCCTGGAGCTGGATCACCTCAACTTCTACGCGGGGATAGACGACATCATCGGCTCGATGACGGCCTTCCTCAACGGCAATGATCGCCTGGAGGTGGTCTACCTCAACGCCGACTGCGAGGGGAACATGAGGATGCGCCCGGATCTCAAGGGCGAGGTGGTCACCTATGGGGTGGAGAGCGCGTCGGCGGACGTGCGGGGGCAGATCATCGGGGACGGGCAGATGCCGACGCGCTTTGACGTCTTCGTCAAGGGGGATCGGGTCGGTCAGGCGGCGCTCTCCCTGCCTGGGCGCTACAACGTGGTCAACGCCTGCGGGGCGCTGGCGGTGGCGCTGCGGCGCGGGGTGCCCTTCGAGGTGGCGGCGCAGGCGCTGTCGACCTACAAGGGCCTTGAGAACCGATTTACGATCGTCGAGGCGGGGGGTGTGTGGCTGGTCAAGGATTACATCAGCCACCCGACGGGGATGCGCAAGGTGCTGGAGTCGGCCCGCGATCTGGTGTCGGGGCGCTTGATCAGCGTCTTCAAGCCCTACCGCTACACCTTGATGAAGTACCTCAAGGACGAGTACGCGACGGCCTTTGACGGCAGCGACGAGGTGGTCATCACGACCATGTACGCGGCCAACGAGCCGCCCATCCCCGGCGTCTCGACCGACTCCTTCGTCCAGAACCTGAGAGACGCCGGCTACGCCGTCACGCACATCCCCGAGCAGGACGACATCCGCGGCTGGGTGCTGGACAACGCCAGGCCCGGCGACAAGGTCATCTTCTTCGGCGGCGACGACTTCTTCCAGCTCTGCGACCGCATCGCCGAGGATCTCCGCGCCCGCTGAGCGCTGGCCCTCCCCCGGATCGCTCGGCCCATCCGGTGGGTCCGCGGAGCCGACCTTTCGCGCGCCCCGGGCCTCGTCGCTTCGGCCCCTGTCCTCTCTGGCGGGGTGGGGTTGCCCGAGTGTCGTTTGAAGACAACTCGGCAGGGGTTGTGGAATAGTCTCCATTGGGCGCGCCGGCCTGGGCGCTGTCGTGGTGATCGAGGGGGGCTGCGCGGGCGTCCGCGCGCCTTGTCCTCGGTGGCATGTGTGTTGCTCAGGGCGCTGGGGTTGATCGCGATCTTCGGCGTCGCCGTCGATCCGCGAGGTGTGGCCCTTCGCCTTGGGGCGTGGGATCAATGTGGGCAGGGCAGGGAGGTGAAGATGAGGGGAAGGCGAGGTGTCGATCGAGTGGCCCGGTCAGCGATCGGGGTCGGGTTCTTGTGGATGCTGTGCGCCTGCGCGAGCCCGTCGGTGGTGCCTCCGGAGGGGCACCCCGCCAGCCTCGACGCCCCCGTGGTGGAGGTGGACCCGATGGACGAGGCGCTCGATCCGGCGGCGCTGGCCCCTCGTCCCGTGGATGAGCCTGAGTCGTCGCCCGGGTCGTCGCCCGGGTCGTCGCCGTCGAGTCAGTCAGCCAGCCAGCCCACCAGTCAGCCGTCCAGCGCGCCGACCGACGGCGGGTCCGGGCCGAAGCACCAGCACGATTGAAGGAGATCAAGCCCATGGAGAGGGATCGGAGCGTCGGTCGACCTTGTGCGCCGCGGAGCGGGGGCCGAGGGGGGCGATGGGGTGTTGGTGGTGGGGTGATGAGGGGAGGCTTGCTGGTCGCGTGGCTGGCTGGGGCCTGGGGCGCGGGCTGCGCGGGGGTTTCGGAGCAGGAGGGCTTTGATCGCGTCTCGGCGGAGGTCTCCGAGCGGTCGGGCCTGGAGGTGAGGTGGCGGCAGGGCGGGGTCGAGGACGCGGCGGTGGACGAGGCGGTCGACGCGCTGCTGGGCTCGCCGTTGACGGTCGACAGCGCGGTCCAGATCGCGCTCTTGAGCGATCCGCGGCTTCAGGAGACCTACGAGCGGCTCGGTGTGGCCCAGGGTGAGCTGGTCCAGGCCGGGTTGTTGAACAACCCCTTGTTTCACGCGGGTTTAGGCTTCACCGACGAGGGCGTCAACCTGGAGCTCTCGGTGGTGCAGAGCTTCCTGGATGTCTTCTTCATCCCGATGAGGAAGCGGGTTGCGGCCGAGCGCTTCGAGGAGGCGCGGCTGGAGGTCGCCGGTGAGGTGCTGGCGGCGTCCTGGCGCGTGCGGAGGGCCTTCATCGAGCACCAGGCGGCGCTCAAGCGCCACGAGCTGGAGCGGATGGGCTTCGAGGTTGCGGACGCGGCGCTGGAGCTCGCGATGGAGCTTCACAGGGTTGGGACGCTCAGCGATCAGCTGCTGGCCGCCGAGCAGCTCCAGCGCGAGCAGGCCAGGGTGTCGCTGGCGCGGGCCGAGCTTGGGGTGCGGGAGGGTCGGGAGCGGCTCAGCGTCCTGATGGGCTTGTGGGGCCAGCGCGCGGGGTGGCGGATCGAGGCGCCGATGGCGGCGATCCCGGCGGAGCCGGAGGCGACGGAGGGGCTGGAGCGTCGGGCCGTCGAGGCGAGCCTGGATCTGGCGCTGGCGAGGCAGCGGATCGTCGTGGCGTTGAGCGAGGCGGGCGCGGACAACGTGTCCAGCGTCCTGCCGGGGGTCGAGGTCGGCTTCGAGGCGGTGCGCGAGGATGGGGAGTTGGAGCTTGGGCCGACGGTGGGCCTGGAGGTGCCGCTCTTTGATGTCGGTCAGGGCCGCAGGCGCGGGGGCGCGGCGCGGGTGCGGGGGTTGTGGCGAGGGTATGAGGCCGCGGCGATCGAGCTTCGGGCGGAGGCGCGGATCGCGTCGATGCGGCTGACGGAAAGCCGGGCGAGGGCCATCCACGCGCGCGACGTGCTGTTGCCCTTGCAGGCGCAGGTGCTGGCGCAGACGCAGCGGTCGTACAACGGGATGCTGGTGGGGGGTTTTGACCTGATCATGGCGCGGTCGTCGTTGATCGCGGTGGAGACGCAAGCGGCCGAAGCGCAACGGGATTACTGGCTGGCGCGGGCGGACGTGGGGCTCTTGCTGCAGGGCAGGCACGCGCCCTTGATGGGGTCGGGGCGGGGTGTGGAGATGATGGAGGCGCCGTCGAAGTCAGGCGGTCATCGCAAGGGGGGGCACTGATGTTGACGCGCAGGGGGTTGTTGGTGGCGGGGTCGGCGCTGTTGGCGGGCGCATCGACCTTGCTCAGGGAGAGGCGGGCGCACGCGCAGGTCGAGGGCGCGACGGGCGTGGGCAGGGTGCCGCTGGTGACCCCCAACGGGGTGAGCCTGCCCTCGCGGCGGGTGGACGGCGCCAGGGTCTTCCACCTGGTGGCCGAGGAGTGCGAGCACGAGATGACGGAGGGGTTGACGATAGACGCCTGGGGGTACAACGGCCGGACGCCAGGGCCGACGATCGAGGCCATCGAGGGCGAGCTGGTGCGGATCTACGTGACCAACAGGCTGCCGGAGCCGACCTCGCTCCACTGCCACGGGTTGATCCTGCCCAACGGGATGGATGGGGTGTCGGGGTTGAACCAGCGGCCGATCCTGACGGGGGAGACCTTTCGGTACGAGTTCGTGGTCAAGCACGCGGGGACCTTCAGGTACCACCCGCACTTCGACGAGATGACGCAGATGGCGCTGGGGATGATGGGGATGTTCATCGTCCACCCGAGGCGACCGGAGCCTGTGGACAGGGACTTCGCGATCATGCTCAGCGAGTGGTCCATCGAGCCTGGGACGCGGCGGCCGGATCCTGGGGCGATGAGCGACTTCAACATGTTGACGATGAACAGCCGGGCCTTTCCGGGGACGGCGCCGCTGGTGGTCAAGGTCGGCGACAGGGTCAGGATCCGCTTTGGGAACTTGAGCGCGATGGACAGCCACCCGATCCACCTGCACGGCTACGCCTTCAAGGTGACGGCGACGGACGGGGGGCCGACGCCGCCCTCGGCGCAGCACCTCGAGACGACGGTTCTGGTGCCGGTGGGCGCGACGCGGGTGATAGAGTTCGTCGCGGACGCGCCGGGGGACTGGGCGATGCACTGCCACATGACCCACCACATCATGAACCAGATGGGGCACGGGCTGCCCAACACGCTGGGGGTGGACGCCGAGAAGCTCGACAAGCGGATGAGGCGGCTGCTGCCCGATTACATGACGATGGGTCAGAAGGGCATGGGGGGGATGGGCGAGATGGGGATGGAGGTGCCGAAGAACTCGGTGCCGATGAAGGGCGGCGCGGGGCCCTTCGGGATGATCGACATGGGGGGGATGTTCACGATCCTCAAGGTGCGCGAGTCGCTGACCGAGGGTGAGGACCCTGGGTGGTATCGGAACCCGGAGGGGACGGTAGCCAGGGTGGCGACCTCGTCGGAGCTGGCGTCGGACGGGATCGACCCGAAGGCGCGCGTGAAGCGCTGAGGGGGGATCGGCCAGGGCCATCGCAAGAGGGCGTCGAGGCGGACAAGGCTTCGATGTCGGACACGGCAGGATCGGCGAGTCGACTTCGTTGGTGCGATCCGCACGTCGACGGTCCCCCCGGGCTCGCGCCCGGGGCTAGCATTTGTCCAGGGACGCCCCTTCGGGGCTGTCGACGGGGAGTCAACCTTCAGGGGGCAGACTCCCTCACGTCTGCGCGATGTCTGCTTCCGAACCCCTGGACATCTTGCCCTGGGGATCGGCGCCCTGTGCGCTCAGATCGTCTTGGGGTGGCGGTCGGCGGAGCGGGCGCTGAGCAGGGCGGCGGCGCGCGCGGCGGTGGCGCCCTGGCCGGCGGCCACGGACACAGCGCGGAAGTCGGAGCAGGCGCAGTCGCCAGCGGCCAGGACGCGCGGGTGCGTGGTGCGGTTCTGGGCGTCGACGCCGAAGAAGCCGTCGCCGACCCGCGTCGGCGGGTAGCCGAAGAGGCGCACTCTGGGGCCTCTGGCGGCCTCTCCGATTCGAACCAGGAGCCCATCGGCGGCCACCCGCTGGCGGACCCCCATGTGATCGAGGGTGAGGGCGGTCAGGAAGTCCGCGTCGTCCTCGGCGTGGAGGGCGACGAGGGTGGCGTGGGTGAGGACCGTGATCGAAGGGTGGGCCAGGGCCGGCGCGGTGAAGTGGGGGCGGGCGCGGAAGGCGTCGTTGCGGTGCGCGAGGGTGACGCGGCAGCCGACCTCGGCCAGCAGCAGGGCGTTTTCGAAGGCGGCGTCGCCGCCGCCGATCACCACGACGTGGCGCCCTGCAAACCGCCCCCGCTCGGCGCGGCCCGAGATCGCCACCCCTCGCCCCTCGTGTCGCTTGAGCCCCTCGACGTCCAGCGTGCGGCGCTCAGCGCCCGTCGCGACGATGACGGCGCTGTATCGGGTCTGTCGGCGCTCGCCCTCGCGCGCTCCCGGCTCCCGATCGTCGTCCAGGCCTCGGGAGTCCTCGGCCTCGACGGCGCCTTGAGCCTGGGCGCGGTCATCGAGCCTGGGGTGGCCGTCTGTGGTGACCAGGACCGGGTCGTCTGCGTGGTGGGCGACGACCTCGACGGCGCGGACCCCGAAGGAGGGCGAGAGGCCGAAGCGGCGGGTGTGCAGCTCGAGGCTGGCGGCCAGGGCTGCGCCGCTTTCGAAAGGGGCGCCGGCGTGGTTGTCGATGGCGTTGTGGACGCGGTGCAGGGTGCCGCCGACGCGATGAAAGGCCTCGATCCAGTCGAAGGGGACGCCGAGCTCGCGCAGCCAGATCGCGGCGCTGACGCCGGCGACGCCGGCGCCGACGATGAGGGCGCAGGGTTGGTGCGGTGCGTGTCCGGGCATGGTGGGTTGTGAGGCTCGGGAGGGTGGAGCGAGAGGGTGTCGGGCGCGCTACTCGATGAAGGGCCGCAGGAGGTCCGAGCGGCTCGGGTGCCGGAGTTTTTCCAGAGCCTTGGTCTCAAGCTGCCGGATGCGCTCGCGGGTAAGGTTGAAGTCGCGGCCGACCTCTTCGAGCGTGTGGTCGGAGCGCTCGCCGATGCCGAAGCGCATGCGGAGGATGCGCTCCTCACGGTCGGGCAGGGTGCTCAGGAGGTTGTTGGTCTTCTCTTCGAGGTTCGCGCGGACGGCCCGGTCGGAAGGCGAGGGGCTGTTGACGTCCTCGATGAAGTCGGCCAGCTCGCTGTCGTCCTCGCCGACGGGCGTCTCCAGGCTGATGGGGGAGCGCGCGATCTTGAGGGCGCGCCGGACCTGGTCGGGTTCGATCTCGAGGCGCTCGGCGAGCTCATTGGGGGTCGGGACGCGGCCGAGCTCCTGCTCCATGTAGCGGCTGGTGCGGACGATGCGGTTGATGGTCTCGATGAGATGGACGGGGATGCGGATCGTGCGGGCCTGA